>NZ_JEOG01000011.1:0-78538 GCF_006408715.1 Bifidobacterium sp. UTCIF-39
GCACGTCATGGCGACGTACCCGCCGTTCGCCACGTGAATGCCAAATGTGACGTTGATACAACACCCTCCGCAGTGGTGGGTGCAAAAGGGGTGCGGGAATGGTCAGTATTCGTGATGTGGCGCGCAAGGCGGGGGTGTCGCACCAGACGGTCTCCAACGCGATCAATTCGCCCGGCATTGTTTCACCGGCCACGCGCGAGAAGATCGCGCAGGCCATCAAGGAACTCGGATACAAGCCCAACGCATCGGCCAGACGTCTGCGCTCCGGTCGATCCGACGTGGTGGCGGTGGGCATCGCCGCGGGTGAGAACCGTGCGCCGTCGCCCATCTTCGACGAATTCCTGCACCTGCTTGCCGCCGAGGCGAACAACGACGGCAAGCAGATCATGCTGTATCCGCGCATCGATGAGCCGAGCGAGCTTCACCATATTCAGAGCCTGATGGAACAGTCCGACGTTGACGCGATCGTGCTCAACGAACTCGAGGTGAACGACGGCCGTCCACGCTGGCTCATCGATCATGATCAGCCGTTCGTGCTGTTCGGCCGTCCGTGGAATCTCAGCAAGGAGGATGCCGACCGCATTCCGTGGGTGGATGTGGACGGCTACAGCGCGATCAAGGAGATGGTCGGCCGACTGGTCGCCGCCGGACGTCGTCATATCGGCTACATCGGATGGAACACCGGAACCGGTACGGCGCTCAATCGCTATCAGGGCTGGTACGACGGATTGGAAGAGGCCGGGCTCCTCGTCGACGGCATGTATGACGGCCGTCCGATCGACACCTGGGCGATCGGCACGATCGAGGCCATGCGGGCAGGCGAAGCTGCGGCGGCGGACCTGTACCAGCGTCATCCGGATCTGGACGCCATCGTCTGCCCGTCCGACAATCTCGCCGTGGGCGCGCTCTCCAGCATCAGCCACATCGTGAAACATGCGGTGATCGACGGCGATCCGAACGTGAATATGCTATCCCGACCCGTGTGGGTGACCGGATTCGACGATTCCGCGCTCGCGCACGCGTTCTCGTTCCCGTCGATCCGTCAGCCGCTCGACGTGGTGGCGAAGGAACTGCTGCGCATGACGCGCGAGATGCTCGCCGGGAAGCCGATCACCGACGAGCCGCATTGGCATGAGCTGCTGCAGCCGGAGTTGGTGTGGCGTCAGTCGCCGTACGCTGACGTGGAGCGGTAGGCGAACGTCCGGCAGCGGGCAGCTGGCGGGCAACTGGGAATCACAACGGGTGGGTCCGGCTTAGCCGCGCCCACCCGTTCTCAGTATCTGCCAGTTTGTTTGACGGTTTGATGGTCTGACGGTCTGAGTGCCTGACAAACTGCCGGACGATCCGTCGTCCAACGGTTATTCGGTCACTCGGCGTCGATGCCGGTGTTGTCGTTCACGTCGGCGCAGTAGAAGTTCACGTAGGAGCGGCTCGGCGTCGGACCGCGCTGGCCCTGATAGTGCGAGCCGAGCTTGCCGGAACCGTACGGGTTGTCGGCGGGGGAGCTCAGCGAGAAGAAGCACATCTGACCGATCTTCATGCCCGGCCACAGCTTCACGGGCAGCGTGCTCACGTTCGACAGCTCCAGCGTGATGTGTCCCTCGAAGCCGGGGTCGATGAAGCCGGCGGTCGAATGCGTGAGAATGCCCAGACGGCCCAGGGAGCTCTTGCCCTCAAGGCGTGCGGCGATCGACGAATCCAGCTTCACGTACTCCCACGTGGAACCGAGGATGAACTCGCCCGGATGCAGGATCCACGGGTCGCCGGGGGCCACCTCGAACTGCTCGGTCAGATCGCCCTGATTCTCGGCCGGATCCACATACGTGTACTTGTGGCTGTTGAAGACGCGGAAGAAGCGGTCCAGTCGCACATCCACCGACGCCGGCTGCACCATCTCCGGGGTCCAGGGGGTGAGCGAGATGTTCCCGCTCGCCTGTGCGGCCAGAATATCGTGATCGCTGAGCAGCATGTGATGTTCTCCTTCGCATGGGTTGCGTCGTCTGCGCCGGGCCCCGCCGTCGTTCGTCGTGGTGATCATGATGATCGGTGATCATGATGATCGTCGCGGGGCGGCATTATACGTCTAACCTGTTCAGTCTAGCCGCGGGCATGGCCCTAGCACGGGCTCGGTCTGATGTCTGATGGACTGGCCCGACGTCTGACGGCCGGCTTGTGTGGCAGTCGTTCAGCGTTTCATCTGCCACATCGCGCCCAGCACGTTCTGGGTGTCGTGCAGATCCACGTTTTTCTGATGTGCGGCCACGGCCAGACACTCGATCGCGGCGAGCACGTCGCACGGCATCCGCTTGCCCTCGGCCACGCGGGCCGGCCGACCGGGTGAGGTGATGATCAGACCGCTGGCCTCTAATTCCTCGTAGGCGTGCTGCACGGTGCCGAGCGAGACACCGAACTGCTTAGCCAGTCCGCGCATCGGCGGCATGCTGGCCCCAGCCTCGAGCAGACCGACGCGGATCAGTCCGTCGAGCTGCGAACGGATCTGTTCGAACGCGGGCGTGGCGCTGTTCAGATCGATTGTGATCAGAAAATCATCATCATTGCCGATATCGTCGATGAGGGCATCATCAACGGCGATCGGCGCTTCCAGAATCTCGGCTTCGCTGCTCATAACGACGTAACAACCTTTCCGAACACTGATCCGTGCATATTTGTGCCATCCGTGCAATCCACGAACGTCGTATCGCCGGGTCTCGCAGGCCCGCGCGAATCCGCGCGTCCGGCATATGCCGTCCAGTGGATCTGATGTATATCGTCCAACTGTACTACTTGATTAGTACGCTGCCGATCTCCATTTTGTCGATATTGCAACGGTTTCCGAGCATGATTCTCTGCTGGCTAAGGATGTCGTCACTCCGGCGGGACAATAGAGCTGAGATGTGGGTTGCGTCGCGGCCGATTGACGGCGGTGGCGTAACGATGGAAACAACAACGAACGACGACAATGGTCGATTCCTTCGGATCATTGCCAGAGTGAGGAGGCAACATGGCCAAGATTCTGTTCATCGTGGGTTCCCTGCACAAGGACGGCTTCAACAAGCAGCTCGCCGACGAAGCCAAGGCCCTGATCGGCGACCGCGCCGAAGTGGAATTCCTCGACTACACCAACGTGCCGTTCTTCAGCCAGGACATCGAATACCCGGCTCCCGACGCCGTGTCCGCCGTGCGCCGTGACGTGGTGCTTGCCGATGGCGTGTGGATCTTCTCCCCGGAGTACAACTACAGCTACCCGGGCGTGCTGAAGAACCTGCTCGACTGGCTGTCCCGTCCGCTGGAGCCGTTCCCTGCCGAGTCCTCCTCCGTGCTGCCGGGCAAGAAGGTGGCCCTGAGCTCCGTGGCCGGCCAGTCCGCCGGTGCCGGCACCCGTGCCAAGCTCACCGAGGTGCTGAACTTCGGCAAGGTCGACCTGCTGGGCGACCAGCTGGGCGTGACCCTGGCCCCCGAGGCCTGGGGCACCGGCAAGCTCGGACTGAGCGAGGACGACCGCAAGGCTCTGGCGGCTCAGGTGGATGCCTTCCTCAAGTTCATCGCCGAGTGAATGGCTGAATGAATCGCCGGGCGGATGGCTGAGTAGCCGCCCACTGCTATCGTCATTGACGGCGGTGGCGTCGGTAGTGCACGGCCGGCCCGCCGCGAATCGTTAGGAGGCACGCTCCCATGACTCATGGTCATGCGGAACGCGCCTCTTGTCGTATACGTGTACGTGTCTTCTGTCGTATACGGCATTCGGAATCGCTGCAGGCGTTCGTTGTCTTCGTTTTCCCGTCTGCCTACTTCTGCAGCAGCGGAATGTAGTCGCCGTAGCCCTCCTCGGCCATACGGGCCAGTGGCACGAACCGCAATGATGCGGAGTTCATGCAGTAGCGATGCCCGCCCAGTTCCGCCGGGCCGTCGTCGAATACGTGTCCGAGGTGGATCTGCGTATCCGCGGTGCGAATCTCGATGCGCGGACGTCCGGGTACGCGATCGTCGTCGTGTTCGGTGACCAGATCGGCGCTGATCGGCTTCGAGAACGCCGGCCAGCCGCAGCCGGAATCGAACTTGTCGGTCGACAGGAACAGCGGCTGTCCGCTGACGATGTCGACATAGATACCGGGATCGAACGTCTCATCGTATTCATTGACGAACGGGCGTTCGGTGGCCGCGTGCTGTGTGACCGCGAACTGTTCGAGCGTCAGATCCCAGATACGATCGACGTACTTCTGACGATTGCGCACATTGTGGATCTTGGCGATGTCGATGTGGCAGTAGCCACCGGGATTCTTCTCCAGATAATCCTGATGATGCTCTTCGGCGGGGTAGAAGTTGTGCAGCGGCTCGATGAGCACGGCCGGTCGGCGTGGCTCGCGATCGATCAGCTGCTCGATCGCGGCGATGAACACGCTTTTCTGCGCATCGTCGGTGAAGAACATGCCGGTGCGGTACTGACGGCCGGAATCGTTGCCCTGGCGATCCACGGAGAACGGGTCGATGACCTCAAGGAACAGCAGACTCAGCGTACGCAACGTCACACGGTCTGGATCGAATTCGACGCGCACGGTCTCGGCGGCGTCGGTCGTGCCGGAACAGACCTGCTCGTAGGTGGGGTTCTCGGTGTTCGACTGTGCGTACCCGACCGTGGTGGTCGTCACGCCGTCCACGTTGCGGAAGTACTGCTCCAGTCCCCAGAAGCATCCGCCCGCGAAGTAGGCGGTCTGGGTCTGAGATGGGGGCTGGGCTGGGGTCTGAGTCGCGTTCGGGGATTCCTGCTGCGGTTCGCTGATCGTGTTTGTCATGCCGCCCAGTCTATGGCGGACATACGATGACGGCGCGTACTCGGTTCCAGCGGTGGCAAGTACAATGTGACGTGGTGCAGCGCGATCGTTGTGTGAGTTTGTCCGGTCGCGATGACGCATGACTGTTCGTGACTGTTTATGCGGCGGAGGGGGACCGTCAATCATGTCCGCATTGCTTCAGAAATTACGGCCGCAGAATGGCCGAACCAAGCGAAAACGTGACCGGGGATCGGCGTTGAATCGTGCCACGCCGGCCGGTATGCTCATCGCCGTCGGCATCGTGTACGGCGATCTGGGCACCAGCCCGATCTACGCACCCAAGGCGCTCATGCTCGCGCAGGGCGGGCAGATGAATCGATTCCAGACGCTGGGCTCGCTGTCACTCGTGTTCTGGTTCATGATGCTGGTGGTCACCATCAAATACGTCTGTACGGCCATGCGCGCCGACAACCAAGGCGAAGGCGGCGTGTTCGCACTGTTCGCCGCCGTGCGCAAGTATTGGAAACCGGCCGGGGTGATCGCCATGATCGGCGCCGCCGCGTTCCTGGCCGACAGCGTGTTCACGCCCGCGGTGAGCATCACATCGTCGGTGGAGGGTCTGGCATCGATCCCGTTCATCGGCGACAGCGGCTACTGGTCACAGGAACTGTCGATGATGATCGCCATCGCAATTATTCTGGGTCTGTTTCTGATACAGCATGCAGACACCAATCGTCTGGGATCGCTGTTCGGGCCGATCATGACGGTCTGGTTCACGTTCATCGCCGTGATCGGCGTCATGCAGATCACGCGCGACTGGAGTGTGCTGCAGGCGCTCGATCCGACGATCGGGCTGCGATTCCTGCTCTCCGACGAAAACAAGTCCGGCGTGGCGATCATGGGCAGCGTGTTCCTGGCGCTCACCGGTGCGGAGGCGCTGTATTCCGACATGGGCCATGTGGGCCGCGGTAACATCTGGGCCAGCTGGCCGCTGGTCAACATCGCATTGATGTGCTCGTACTTCGGGCAGGGCGTCTGGATGCTTGACGGGCATCTTATCAACGCCCACGGTGTGGCGCCGTTCTTCCAGATCATTCCCGAGCAGATTCGCCCGTTCGGCGTGGTCATGTCGCTGATGGCCGGTGTGATCGCCTCGCAGGCGTTGATTTCCGGTGCGTTCACGCTGACGGCCGCCGCCGACGGTCTGGGATGGCTGCCGAGACTAAATATGCGGTATCCGGGAGTGACCAAGGGACAGATCTACATTCCGTCCGTATGCGCCACGCTGGCCGTGCTGACGGTGCTGGTCGTGCTGTACTTCCAGTCGTCGGCGGCCATGGAGGCCGCCTACGGTCTTGCGCTGGTGATCGCCATGATCATGGACAGCGTACTGCTATTCGAGTTTCTGCGGAATGTGCGCGGCAAGCGGGCGAGCGCGGTGGTGATGTGCACGGTGTTCGTGCTGGTCGAGCTGCTGTTCCTGTCCGCCAGCGTCAGCAAGTTCCTGGAGGGCGGTTACATCACCGTCGTCATTTGGGGGCTGGTGTACGGGCTATTCCACATCTGCTCGCGTGGCAGCATGCTGGAGAATTCCGAACGCGGGCACGTGCACGCCGACGATCTGTCGCATATTCTCGCCGTGAGCATGGCGGAGAAGCGGCGTGATCTGGTGGCCGATCATCTGGTCTATCTGACGCCGGACCCGAACATGAGGGACGTGGAGAAGGATATTGCGGTGAGCATGATCCATCGCCGTGCGCACACCTACTGGGTGGTGACGGTGGTGCAGCTCGGGCGGCCGTACGGTCAGGATTGGAAGGTCACATCATACGGGCGGAATCTGCACCGGGTGACCATCAATCTTGGGTACAAGGTGCCGCAGTTCTATCTGCCGCAGTTCATGCAGGCCATCATGGAGGACATGCTGGCGAATGGTGAGATCAACCGTATTAATCCGCAGTGGCCCAAGCTGGCCACCAGAAGCGAGCGGCTTGGCATCGGCAGTGTGCGGTATGTGCTGATGCATCGCGTGATCAGTCCGGAGTCCGCGCTGCCGGATTCCGATCGCACGTTGCTGCGCACCTATCAGTGGGTCAAGCGGCTGATCAGCAAGCCGGTGGAATGGTTCGGTCTGGAGACCAACGATCCGATCATCGACACCGTGTCGGTGTGGAACGGCGAGGAGTGTCCGATGCAGATGCACCGCATCGGCGAAGTGAAGAAGAAGCCGTAGCCTAGATGGTCGATAGCCGGTTTTGCGCTGGTGAGGTTGCTATCTCCGAGTTCTGTGCGGTTTTTCCGTTGTTGCGGACATCAATCTTCGAGTTCTGTGCGTGCCCAGGCGAAAACACAAAGTATGAGCATTGGAATTCCAACGCCCATACTCGGGATCGGCCGTCGCACACGCACAGAACTCGGAGATAGGTGTCTGCACAGAGGCCGAATCCGCACAGAACTCGGAGATAGGTGCTTGCTCAGGTGGGCGTTGGGGATGGTTGCCCGCGCGATGGGATGCTCGGTGCCTCGGCCCGACCGCCCAGTGCCCTCGGTCCGACTGCTCGGTGCCTGTTCGCCGTATGTATGCGTCCGATAAGCATCGTGGTGCTGCTCCGGTGCTTGTTTGGCGCGCAAGTGCGTCCGATAAGCATCGTGGCTCCGGTTCTGTGCTTGTTGGTCGTATGCGTGCGTCATATGAGCACGGAGGCTGTTCCTCAGTGCTTGTCTGCCGTATGTATGCGTCCGATGAGCACGATAGGTATGGGACCGGCACCCGTTCGCCACATATGGGTCAGGAATGAATACGAGAAAACCTCGAACCGTTGGGATTCCAACAGTTCGGGGTTTTAAATCGTGCGAGCGGGGGGAGTTGAACCCCCACGAGCATACACTCACTGCCACCTGAAGACAGCGCGTCTACCATTCCGCCACGCTCGCAGACAAGTGATTAATTTAGCACTGCCTCCCCGGATTGTACAAATCGGCGTGTCGCGTGCGTGTCGAGGGTAACTGATGGGCGCTGTCGGCGTCAGATCCAGTCCACGGTGTGCCCGGACGCCGCCTCGAAGTGATGGACGGCGCAGCCCAGTCCCACGTGGGCGAACAGGCCTTCGGTCGCCTGTGCGCCAACCGTGCCGTCGGTCTTCAGTGTGAAATGGAACGGCTGCTGGCTGAGCGAGGTGGGGGCGAGCATTGCCGCCTTCATGCCCTTACGGAACCAGTCGGGCATATCCTCGCCCTCGGGAAGCGTGCACAACTCCTCGATCGGTTTGCTGCGATGCTTGCCGCCGGGGCGGGCTCCATGGCCGAATGCCAGCACCCACACGATCTTCTCGCCGGGGGCGAGAGTCCACCACGGGTCCGTGGCGTTCATCGCGCCATCAAGCACCGCCCACGAGGTGGCCAGACCGAGCTGCGTGGCCTTCAGCGCCAGGCGCTCGCCGTAGTAGCCCACGGTCTGCTGCAGCGCGATTTCGCCGGGGTCGGTGGCGGCGATGTCCTCCGCGCCCTCCTTGGTCCAACCGGAATCGGCAAGGGCGGTCGCCGTGGAATCCACGGATGAGGCGGCCTCGGAGCCCTTGGCGAGCACTGCGGCCGGGGATCCGATCAGCGCGATCGCATTGTGCACGCCCTTGAAGCGTCCATAATGCGTTTTCAGGCCCAGAAACGCGTCATCCAGTCCGGTGACCATCTGCGTATGCAGCCCGCTTTCGGCGTTGCATACGTCGATCTCCTGCCGGAGCGCGGCGATCGCGTCGTCGGCAACCGGTTCGTCGGTGTACATGCGAATGGCGTGGCGGGCCTCCATCGCTTCGATCAGATCCATGTCTTCCTCTTCGTGTTCGTATGGCTGTGCCAAGTAGTCGTCGCTGAGCATCGATTGATGATGCCCAGCGACGACTACTGCTACTGCGATTGTAGGTGTGCCCCGAGTCCGTTTTTCAACGATGACTCAACGGTGGACGATGATGCACGAGGGTTCGTCAACCGTTCACCCACGCGACCCGTTGGCGTAGAAGCGAGCGAGCGTTTCCTTTTTGTATTCGTCGAAATATCCGCCAGTGATCGACTCGCGGATCTCGTCGAGCAGTCGTACGAAGAAACGTTCGTTGTGGATGGTGGCGAGCGTGCATCCGCTCATTTCGCGGGCCTTGAGCAGGTGGCGCAGGTAGGCGCGCGAATAGTGTGCGCAGGTGTAGCAGTCGCAGCCTTCCTCAAGCGGACCGAAGTCGTGCTTGAGCGCGGTGCGCAGCACGTTCCAGCGGCCGTCGCGCGTGTAGATCGCGCCGTTGCGTGCGGTACGGGCGGGGGCGACGCAGTCGAACGTGTCGCCGCCGTTCTCCACACCGGCGAAGATGTCGTCCACCGCGGCGATGCCGAGCACGTGACGGGGGCGCAGTTCCGGCATTTCATCGCAGATCCACGCGCATGTGTTGCCGAGCAGGCGCTTTTCGATCGCGCCGCCGATGCCCACGCCGTCGAAGTCGAGCGAGGCGATCTGCTGGGCCGCGTGGCGGCGCAGATCCTCATAGTTCGCGCCCTGCACCACGCCGAACAGTGCCTGATACGGCTTGCCGAGACGGGTTTCCGTCAGTCGCTGGTGTTCGGCGACGCATCGCTGTGCCCAGCGGTATGTGCGCTCCACGGATTCCACCTGATAACGGCGGGTGTTCATCAGCGTGGTGAGCTCGTCGAACGAGAACATGATGTCGGCGCCGATCTTGTGCTGGATGCCCATCGAGATCTCGGCGGAGAAGCGGTGCTTGTCGCCGTTGAGCGGAGATTTGAACGTCACGCCGTCCTCGTCCACAAAGGCGAGTCGTTCCTTGCCTTCGGCGATCACGTCGTCGGATTTGAGTCCCTTGACGTCCATGGCGAGCGTCTTCTTGAAGCCGGCACCGAGTGAGAGGACCTGGAATCCGCCGGAGTCGGTGAAGGTGGGGCCATGCCAGTTCATGAATTTGGCGAGACCGCCGGCCTCGTCGAGGATGTCCTCGCCGGGGCGTTCGAACAGGTGGAATGCGTTGGCGAGCGTGCATTGTGCGCCAAGGGCCTTGAGCTGTTCGGGAAGCATGGCCTTCATGGTGGCCTGCGTGGCGACGGGCACGAATGCCGGGGTCTGGATGTCGCCGTGCGGTGTGTGAATGATGCCGCTACGTCCGTGCCGGAAGCCGTTGCGGCCGAGTCCGTCGGGCGTGGGATCGAGTCGTCGGGTGATCTCGAAGCTGAATTCGCTACGATCGCCGGGCTTGCCGGGTGCCGCTCCACGCGGGTGGTCCACAAGATCGATAGGGTTCTGGTTTACATCAACGTCTGTCATGACTACCACTCTAAACGAAGGGCGATGACCGGGAAAAAGCAGAGGATTCGATTACAGCTTTCAAATAACGTTCAGGAAATATCCAGACGTAACGCTTTAACTCTTAGGTAGTTCAAACGTATGCGCGGGGAAACATGACGCGCGCCCGCGCGAGACCTCGAATAGCAAGGAGCAGCAATGGCTGACACGAACAATGGTTCCACCCCTTGGGGGCAGCGTCCTGACAATGAGCCGTGGCCCTCGGTGAATGGCACTGACAACGATTCCAATTCCAACGATTCCCAGATCAACGAATCCGCATCCGAAGCACAGAACCCGACTTCCGGCACTGCCGCCGGTTCATCCGCGGATTCCAACGAACGCCCGACCGAGGCGATCAATCCGGTCGCCGCCCGCGACGCGCAGGCCACGCAGGTGCAGCGTCCCGCATCGTCGCCCGCTTCGGCTCAGACCCAGGCGCCCGCCCCGCAGCCGAACCAGTCCCAGCAGTCGCTACCGCTGTACGGTGCCTACGCTCCGCAGGGATCGTCGCAGCAGTACGGGCCCCAGCACAATCAGTACAACGCTCCGCAGTCTCCGGCTCAGCAGACGCCGAACGCTCCGCAGAATGCCCAGCCGCAGCCGAATCAGCCGAGCCGTCCGCAGCCGGAATACGGCCAGTACCGTCCGGCGCCGGAATTTGGTGCCTACGGCCCGGTGCCTCCGCAGAACCAGCCCGACAACAACGCGCAGCAGCCGGGTGCTGGTAATGGCAATTCCGGCAACGGTAACGGCAATGGCGGCAACGGACTCCCGCCGCGCAACGGCTCCCCGTTCAACCCGTTCCGCGGCCCGCAGAATCCGCAGGGTCCGGGCAATTCCGGCAACGGTGCTCCCGGACAGAATCCGAACGCGCAGGGCGGCAAGCCGAGCGGTGCCGTTTCCCACATCGTCACCGGTGCCGTGGCCGCAGTGGTTGCCGCCGCGCTGAGCCTGGGCGTCGGATTCGCCGCTATCTCCAACGGCTGGGTGTCCAGCCCCACCTCGTCGTCGCTGAGCTCGCTGAGCAACTCCTCCGGTTCCGGCACCGCCAAGGCGGAATCCGGTGACGCCGTCGATTGGACCGCCGTCGCCAAGAAGGTGTCCGGTTCCGTGGTGGCCATCCAGACCGAGATCCAGTCCGGCGGTCAGTCCGGCGTGGCCAAGGGCTCGGGCGCGATCATCTCCAAGGACGGTGCCATCGTCACCAACAACCACGTGGTCTCCGGTGCCAAGCAGATCCAGGTGACCTTGTCCGACGGTTCGCTGTACGAGGCCGACGTGGTCGGCACTGACGTGACCACCGATCTTGCGGTCATCAAGCTGAAGAACCCGCCGAGCGACCTGACCGTCGCCGAATTCGCCGACTCCGACAACCTCGCCGTGGGCGAGGACGTGATGGCCATCGGCAACCCGCTTGGCTATGAGAACACCGCCACCACGGGTATCGTGTCCGCCCTCAACCGTCCCGTCACGGTGATGGATGAGGAGAACAACGAGATCGTCACCAACGCCGTGCAGCTCGACGCCGCCATCAACCCCGGCAACTCCGGCGGCCCGACGTTCAACGCGGCCGGTCAGATCATCGGTATCAACTCGTCGATCGCCACGTCGTCGTCCAGCTCCAGCTCGTCCAGCTCCAGCGGCTCGATCGGCATCGGCTTCGCCATCCCGTCGAATCTGGTCAAGCGTGTGACCAGTGAGATTACCAGCAGCGGCTCGGTGAAGCACGTCGCGCTCGGCGTGACCGTGAAGACCGACACCGCCACGGCCGACGGCACCACCCGCGCCGGCAGCTCCGTGCAGAGCGTGGTCTCCGGCGGCCCCGCCGACAAGGCCGGTGTGAAGCAGGGCGACGTGATCGTGGGCTACAACGGCAAGACCGTCGGCTCCAACGCCTCGCTGCTCGGCTTCGTTCGCGCCACCGCGCTCAACGACACGGTGAAGCTCACCGTGGTGCGTGACGGCAAGACCATTGAGCTGAACGTCACCATGGATCAGGAGGAAAGCGCCGTGAACGGCTCCAACCGATCCGAATCCAGCAATGGCAGCAGCGGCAACAGCCAGAACAACGGCAATAACGGCAGCAACGGTGACAGCGGTAACAGCACCGATCCGTTCAACTTCGGCTGGTGATCGCCGACCGGTTGCGCTAATCCGCTGATCGCAGGGCCTCGAACCTTTTCCGGTTCGAGGCCCTTGTTCGTATGCGCAACCGATCGCGTCACCGATCGCTCCACGCGGGGACGGCGAACGACGAGGGGTGTTGTTATCGTCGATCACAGATAACTGAATATCCGTTTTCTTTACGCCGTGTATCACAGACGAAACAGAGACGCAAGAGACACAGATGACGGTCAGCCGGACACTGGTCGACGACCGTGCGATCCGTGCGATCCTGTCGATCCGCAGACGTCTGGGATGGGTTAACAAGGCGTGAAATCACGCCGATTATCGATACCGTGGTCGGCCCGTGCACAAGTGTAAGGAGAAACGATGAGTCACATCATCGCTTTATGCAGACGAGTCCCGTTATTGCCCGTCGTCATTCTGTCCGTCATTCCCGTGGCGTTGCTGTGGGACAGCCGTCCGTGGAGTCATCCGTTCCGGTTCGTCGACCCGAGCATCGGCCAGTGGATCGTCATCATTCTCGTTGTCTATGCCGTGATCGACACGTTGCGCGGCATGATCGACGACATCCGTCACGGTCATGTGGGCGTGGATGTGCTCGCCGTGGTCGCCATCCTCTCCACGCTTGCCGTACAGGAGTACTGGGCCAGCTGGGCCGTGGTGCTTATGATCGCGTCCGGCGAGGCCATCGAGGAATATGCGCAAGCCAAGGCGGAGAACAATCTCACCGCGTTGATGGATGCGGCACCGCAGACCGCGCATGTGATGAACCTGCCCGGTATGGGCAGTCGTCGGTCGACTGATACGGCTGACGCTGACACGACTGACACCAATACGGCTGACACGGCTGGTACTGATACGGTTGCCGATGATCGCGACTCCGGTCGCCATTGGAACACCGTCCCCGTCGATCGCGTACGACCCGGCGATGTTCTGCAGGTGCTGCCCGGCGAACCCGTGCCCGTTGACGGCGAACTGCTCAGCGGATCGGCCACGCTCGATCTGTCGAACATCAACGGCGAACCCGTACCGCGTGAGGTGTTCGCCGGCGCTCGCGTGATGTCCGGCGCGGTCAACGGTTCCACCACGCTCACCATGCGCGCCACCGAACTGTCGCGCGACTCGCAGTACCAGCGCATCCTCGAACTCGTGCGATCCGCGCAGAACTCGCGTGCCGCCGTGGTCAAAACCGCCGATCTCATGGCCGTGCCATTCACCGTGATCTCGTTCATCATCGCCTGCGCCGCGTGGATCGTGTCCGGCGTGCCCACCCGCTTCGCGCAGGTGCTCGTGCTCGCCACGCCATGCCCGCTGCTCATCGCCGCGCCCGTCGCGTACATGGCCGGCACGGGGCGGCTCGCCAAGGCCGGCATCCTGATCAAAGCGCAGGACGTGCTGGAAAATCTCGGCCATGTATCGCACATCTTCTTCGATAAGACAGGCACGCTTACTGTGAAGAAACCGCAGGTCGTTCGCGTGGACATGCCGATCGGCGTGGTGGGCACCGACGCCGTGCTCGGCGGTGCCGCAACTGCTGCAGTTGCCGTTGCGCAGGACGACGCTGTGCAAGATGACACCGTGCAGGACGCCGTTGCGCGCGATGGTGCTGTGCACAACCCCGACAAGTCTGGGGATAACTCGGGCGGAGTTGTAGCAGAGTCTGAGGAAAACTCACGTAAGTCTGGGGATAACGGCAATGCGGACGACGTGGGTCGTGTGAGCGACGCGCATCGTGCGGATAACTCTAGTGGTATGAACGATCCTGGCAATTCCAGCGTTTCCGGTGCCTTCCCCTCTGCTCTTCCCGCCGCGCGGCCGCCGCTTAACGAGGACCACATCCTCATGCTCGCCGGCGTGGTGGAAGGTTACTCCGTGCACATTCTCGCCAAGGGTATCGCCGCCGCCGGAAGCGAGGCCGTGGAACGACTCCATGCGCGCTACGATGCCGGGCAGCGTCTGTGCCCGGAGAACGGTCGTCCCGGTCACGGTCGTTCCTATCCGGTGGTGCGCAACATCAGCGAAGACGCGGGCAACGGCATCAGCGGTGAGGTCAACGGGCACAAGGTTCGCGTGGGTCGGTTCGCATACGCCACCGACGGCATGACCGCCATGGGGGCGATCGCGTCGCAGCTTGCCGATTTTGCGCACGGCGTTGGTGCATCCGGTGCATCCGACGCTGTTGCGGCATCCGGACGTGGAAGTGGGCGTGGGCATGATCTCGTCACGACGCCAGACGAGGACGGATTCCGTAGAATTGTCGTTCCGGCGGTGCGGCACACGGACGTGGATGGAGCGGTTGTGCCCGGTGGTGCGCTGGGTGCCCGCGCTGGTTCATCTGCCGAAAGTGTGCGCAATGGCACCCAACGCAACGCCGATTTTCAAGACGGCGGATTCCGCATGACGTCCGAGGCGCGCAATCGTCACGCCGCACGCATGACCCAGGCGTTGCGTGCCCGTCGTCATGCCGTGCGTGACCGTCTGTTCCCCGCCGATCATTTCGCCGCGCTCGCGCCCGACGAGATGGCCACCTATGTTGCGGTGGATGGACGACTCGTGGCACGCATCGTATTGCGCGACGTGCCGCGTGCCAACACGCGCGAATCGTTGGAACGACTGCGCGCGCTCGGTGTGAAACGCCTGTCGATGCTCACTGGCGACAAGATCGCGTCGGCGACGGCCATCGCGAACGAGGTCGGCATCGACGATGTGAAGGCGGAGCTGTTCCCCGAAGGCAAGGTGCAGGCGGTAAAGGACGCCGCGCACGAACTGCCGAACGCACAGCCGTGGTGGGATCGTTTGCTGCAGCGGTTCGTCGGCGAATCCACGACGAAATCGGTGACGATGATGGTGGGCGACGGCGTGAATGACGCGCCCGTGCTTGCCGCTGCCGACATCGGCATGGCGATCACCGACGGCACGAGCACCGCGGCGAGCGAATCGGCACAGGTGGTGATTATGAACGACGACATCGCCGCCGTGCCCGCCGCCATTGCGATCGCCCGTCGGACCAAGCGCGTGATGCTGCAGGCGGTGACGATCGGTCTGGGATTGGCGCTGGTGTGCATGATCGCCGCCGCGTTCAACCTGATTCCGGTGGTGATCGGCGCGTTCATGCAGGAGGCGATCGACGTGGTGAGCATCCTCTGGGCGCTCACCGCCCTCGTCGATCGCGAATAGGCGTGGGGCCGTTGGGTTGCTGGGGTCAGTTGGAATCATTAGAGACACAGTGCGGTGATTGCTGGGCATACTGGCGTACCGTGCGGTGATCGCTGCGGGTCTGCCATTCGTATGTATCGGCCCGCAGCGAAGCAGCATCTACCACTGCGGGTGGCGATGTGCGGATGTGCCCAACCCGCAGCGTAGACATGGCTTCACTGCGGGTCTAATGCACGGACTCATCGAACCCGCAGTGTGCCCTTTGCCTCGCTGCGGGTCCGATACACGCGTACGGCGAACCCGCAGTAGGGGTGCTCCGATGCTTCTTTGACGTATGCGCGTGACGGACAACCATCGTAGAAGTGGATGAGTGCTTGTCCGTCGTATGCGTACGTCAAACAGGCATCGACGATGCCATTACGGTGCTCGTCTGTCGCATGCTTACGTCGAATAAGCACTGTGTGGTTCCTCCGATGCTCATCCGCCGCACGGATGCGTCAAACAAGCACGGTAGGGACGATTACGGGGTGTGTCCGACGCACGCGTACGTCAAACACACCCCGTAATCATCGTAGTGACCAATGCCACTGGCGGATGGGACGATCCACACTCACACCGTGATCTCGCCGGCGATGGAGCGAGGAATCCACGAGGCCAGATCGCTGCCGGTCAGCCCCTGCGACAGCAGGAACACGATCTTGGCGTATGCGGCCTCGAGTGTCATATCGCCCGTACCGATCGCACCGGCGCGAGCGATCGCATCGCCGGCCTCGTAATGGCCGAGCAGCACGGTCGCCTGCTGACACTGCGACGCCACCACAACCGGCACGCCCTCGCCGAGCACGTCGGCCAGCACGTCGGTCAGCCCCGGTTCGGTGCACGGCACATTACCCACGCCGTACGCGCGGATCAGCACGGCTTCGGGACGCGGCGTGAGCATGGCCTCCAGACGCGCAGCCGTAATGCCCGGTGCCATGTCGATCACGGCGACATCGTGGCGCATGTACGGCAGCGGATCGTACCAACCCTCGCCGCGGCTCTCATACGATTCCCAATGCCAGGGCGCACCCGTCTGCGCGAGCAGTCCGGCCGACGGCGCATCGAATCCCTCGAACGCCCACGACGACACCTTGCTCACACGATTACCGGCGATCAGATGATGACCGAAAAACAGCGAAACGCCATGCGCGCGGCCGCTCAACACCGCGTTGAGCGCACCGGTCACGTTCGCCGTGGCGTCGGTCTCGACCATGCCGAGCGGATACTGCGATCCGGTGAACACGATCGGCTTGCCGAATCCGGTGAGCGCGTACGAGACCGCAGCCGACGAATAGCTCATCGTATCGGTGCCGTGCAGCACCACGAACGCGTCGGCATCGTTGCGATGCGCACGCAGATCGTCGATGATCGCCTGCCAGCTGTCCGGCGTGGCACACGACGAATCGATCAGCGGATCCAGTTCCGTGTACGACACCTGATCGGGACTGATCTGCGTGCCGTCGAGCAGCCCGTGCAGCCAGCCGAGCATATCGGCACCGGGGGCCAGACCGTGCGGCGAATCGATCATGCCGATCGTGCCGCCCGTATACGTGATATGAATACGCATGGCTGATCCTTACTTCGTGGTGGCGTTCTCGGTGGAATTGGTGGAATCGGCGGCATCCGCGGCGTCGGCGTCGAGCATCTCGTCCATCAGATTGCCGTCGATGCGACCACGCACGTAGAACCATCCGATGATCATGGCGATCACGACGACCACGAACAGGGCAAGCGTCCAACGACCGGACGCGCTCGTCAGATTCGAGATCACGACGATCGCGAAGAACAGCAGGGAAACGTAGTTCGTGTACGGCGCGCCGGGCATACGATAATCCGGTCGGGTCTCCTCGCCGGCCTTGACCTTCTTGAGGAACGCCAGATGCGTGACGAGGATCGATGCCCATGTGCCGGCGATGCCGATACCGGCCAGATTCATGATGATGTCGAACGCATCGGACGGCAGCACGGCGTTGAGCACCACGCCGATCAGACCCAGCGCGGACGTGATGATGATGCCGCCGTACGGAATGTGATGCTTGTTCATGCGTGCGGCGAACTTCGGGCCGGAACCGGCGATGGCCATCGAGCGCAGCGTGCGGCCCGTGGCGTACAGACCGACGTTCAGCGACGACAGCGCGGCCGTGAGCACGACCACCTGGATCACGTCGCCGGCGTGCGGAATGCCGATGCCGGAGAAGAACGTGACGAACGGCGACTCGTTCGAGGAGTACGCGGTGTACGGCAGCACAAGCGACATGAGGATCACGGAACCCACGTAGAACACGAAGATGCGGATGATCATCGAGTTGATGGCCTTGGGCAGCACCTCCTTGGCTTCCTTGGCCTCGCCGGCCGCCACGCCGACCATCTCGGTGCCGCCGAACGCGAACACCACGCCCAGCGTGAGGGCGAACACGGGCGCGATGCCCATCGGGAAGAAGCCACCATGCTCGGTGATGTTGGCCACGCCGGCGTGCGCATCGCCCACCGGAGCGCCGGTGATGATCGCCCAGATGGCGATAACCATGAACGCGATGATCGTGAACACCTTGATCGCAGCGAACCAGAACTCGGCCTCGCCGAACATCTTCACGCTCATCATGTTGAGCACGAACACGAGGGCCAGCGCGCCCAGCGCGAGCAGCCACTGCGGAACGTCGGAGAACGCCTTCCAGTAGTGGAAATACACGGCGACGGCGGTGATATCGGCCATCACGGTGGTGGACCAGTCGAGGAAGAACATCCAACCGGTCACGTACGCGCCCTTCTCACCCAGGAACTCACGGGCGTAGGAGACGAACGCGCCCGACGACGGACGACGGATCGCCAGCTCCCCCAATGCGCGCACCATCAGGAACGCGAAGATGCCGCAGATCGCATAGGCGATGGTGAGCCCGGCGCCGCCCTGTGCCAGACGGCCGCCGGCACCCAGGAACAGGCCGGTGCCGATCGAGCCGCCGATGGCGATCATCTGAATATGGCGGGGCTTGAGCTCCTTTGCGTAGCCGGCGTCGCTCTTGTCCTGCGTGACGGTGCGAGATGTCGTACTTCCGGAGGCGGTCCCGGCCGTCTCCGTCTTCTCTGTCTTCTCACTCATGGTTCTGTCCTTGTGGTTCTGTCCTTGTTGAGCGGATAGGAGTGCGGGTGCAGAACGTTGTCATCTGTGCCATCTGTCGATCGGTGTGCGCCGATCGTGCGCTAATCGGTGTGCCAATCGGCATGTGCCGATCAGTGTGTGCCAATGAACGAAACGTCTCGGCCCGCGTAAACGGTGAACATAATATGACGCTTGATGGTCAACTGAGTTAACGCTGAACATGGCAGTGCTGCACAGGGCGGGCGGTGTGTGCGACGCGCGGTGGACGGGGGACGACTGGGCGTGCGACGGTGTGTGGCGTGTGCGGAACGTGGCGTGAGTGGTGTGCGGTGTGTGATGCGGACGGAACGTGGGTGGCGGACGATCGACGTTTCCGATGCCCCCTCATCGCATCCTTGCTGCAGGTTTGCGATGGCTCGATGACGGACCCGCATCGTGGGCGCATCCATACTGCGGGTCTATGCGTGGGATGCGACCGACCCGCAGTGGGCGAGTACCTATGCTGCGGGTTCATCGGCGCGGTGTGATGGACCCGCAGTGTGCCAGCCGTCTCGGTGCGGTTTTGTGCCAAACGCATGACGGACCTGCACCGAAACCGTGGAGACCGCGGCGGAAAGCCGATTTTCCCTCTGTTCCGTAGGGCGGAAATGCGTTACCCTGTAATGCGTGACTGACACTACGAACACCAATGAACTTCGCATCGCCGTGATCGGATCCGGTCCGGCCGGCGTGTACTCCTCCGACATCCTGCTCAAGCAGCTCGCCAAGCGCAGCGAGGAACTGGGACTGCCGTCCACCGCGCGCATCGACCTGTTCGAGAAGCTCCCCGTGCCGTTCGGCCTGGTCCGTTACGGCGTGGCTCCCGACCATCCCTCCATCAAGTTCATCGCCGGCGCGCTTGAGAAGACGCTCGACAACCCGAACATCCACCTGTACTGCGACGTGGAGTTCGGCAAGGACGTGACGATCGACGAACTGCTCGAGCGCTACGACGCCGTGCTGTTCGCCACCGGTGCCGTCAAGGACAAGCCGCTGAACCTGCCCGGCGCGGATCTGGACGGCGTGTACGGTGCCGCCAAGTTCGTCGAATGGTACGACGGCTACCCCACGGGCGCTCGCGAATGGCCGCTCGAGGCCGAGAACGTGGCCGTGATCGGCGGCGGCAACGTGGCCATGGACGTGGCGCGCGAACTCATGCGCAACGCCGACGATCTCAAGGCCAAGACTGATATCCCCGACAACGTGTACGAGGGCATCCAGAAGAACAAGGCCAAGGTGCTGCACCTGTTCATCCGTCGTGGCGTGGCTCAGGCCAAGTTCAGCGTGCAGGAGCTGCGTGAGATGGAGAAGCTGCCCGGCGTGCAGCTGATCATCAACGAGGACGACTTCGATCTGGACGATGAGACCATCGAGGTGGCCGGTAAGGACAAGCTCGCCCGTCAGATGGTCGAGGAGCTGTTCACCGTACGTGAGATGGCCGAGGACATGGAAGACGACGGCGACGTGGATTACGAAGGCAACCCCGCCGACCGCAAGTACTATCTGCACTTCAACTCCGCGCCCACCGAGATCCTCGGCGAGGACGGCAAGGTGAAGGCCATCCGTGTGGAGAAGACCGAGACCAGCGCCGACGGCAAGATGACCCGACTCGGCGAGTTCGAGGACTACCCGGTGGAGGCCGTGTATCACGCCATCGGCTACAAGCCCGCCACCGCGCCCGGCATTGCGTACGACGAGAAGGGTGCCCACCTGGCCAACGCGAACGGCGACGGCCGCATCACAACCGAGGCCGACGGCGGCGAGGTGCGTCCGCGTCTGTACGCCACCGGTTGGGCCAAGCGCGGACCGGTCGGTCTGATCGGCTCCACCAAGTCCGACGCGCTGATGATCGTGAACCACATGCTCGAGGATTTTGCGGCCGCTCCGGAACGCGGTCTGTTCGCCGCCGATCGCAACCCCGAATCCATCGACGAGCTGCTCGCGTCCAAGGGCATTCGCCCGATCGACTTCGCCGGATGGAAGAAGATCGACGCATTCGAGCGTGCTGAGGGCGCGAAGGAAGGCCGTGAACACAAGAAGGTCATCGAGCCGGATCAGATGCGTGCGCTCGCGCTGGACTGATCACACTGGACTGATTGCGCTGGACTGATTGGCCGCGACTGATTGCACGGATCCGGTCGGCCGGGTTAGACGGTCTTGTCGGTTGGCTGGATTCGGGCAGTCTGTCTGAGTTCCTGAGTCAGTCAAACCTGACCGCCCTACCCGGCTATCTCATCCAACGATCACCGTCCCACTATATGACCACTACCGTTCCTTAGTGTGAGCTCACACTAAGGAACAACACCTCAAAAACGTTGAAATTCCAACAACAGCATTTTTTAGTGTGATCACACTAAGGAACACACTAAGGAATGGGGCAATCTCAGGGGTTGGATAGACTGGGCGGCATGGCTGAACTGAACCCGCAATCGCTCGTGACCTTATGGCAGATCGCACGTTGTGGGTCGTTTTCCGCTGCGGCGAAGGCGCTTGGCTGGAGTCAGCCTGCCATCAGCCAGCAGGTGAAGAAACTCGAATCCCAATGCGGCATGCAGCTCGTTACGCGTGCCGTTCGCGGTGTGGAACTCACGCCGGTGGGTGCCATGCTCGCCCGTCATGGCGAAGCGATCGCCGACTCGCTCGCTCAGGCGCAGTTGCAACTGAATGACTATCAGCGCGGCAATTTCGCACATCTGCGCATCGTCGCACCGCCGTCGATCTGTTCCACGATCGTGGCGAAAACCGTGGTCAAGATCAGCATGGCGAACGAGGCCGACGAAGCGGGAGAGACGAACCCGTCCGGCGCTGCGTTGGGTAATCCGACGGGCACTGCATCCGGGAGCGTTTCGTCCGGCAGTGCATCTCCCGACGATCATCGTCATCATCGACTCGAGGTCAATCTTGCGCAGATGGAACCGCCGCAGGCCGTGGAACAGGTGAGCAGCGGCGAGGCCGACGCGGCCATCATCTTCCGGTACGGTACGCTGCCGCATTTTCTGCAGATCGACGATTCCCTGCAATTCGAACCGTTGGGTGTCGACCCGTTGCGTCTGCTGGTGCGCAAGACCAGCGATATCGGCCGCGCCTATGAGAAGAATCATGAGCCGGTGGATTTGACTGCGGCGCGCGGTGAGCATTGGATCGCCGGGTGTGCCACCTGCCGTGCGAATCTGCTCAAGCTCGCCAGTCGTGCCGGTTTCAAGCCCGACATCCGTCATGCCACCGACGACTACTGGGCCACGCAGAATCTGGTGGAGATGGGCATGGGTGTTTCGCTGGTGCCTGCGCTCGACACCCGTCTGCATCTGCAGAGCGATCTTGTGGCATGCCCGATCGCCGATGCGGATGCCAGTCGTCAGATCGGCATTCTCACTCGAGTGAACGACACGCGCGACTCGCTGCAGTATCTGCGTGAGGAACTGACCCGTACCGCACGCGGCTATCTCAAGGATCATATGACCTACGAGCAGCCGGTCTTGGGCTAACGCGCGCCGATCCACAACGATCTGCGGCCAATCCGACGCGTGGCAATCCGGAGCCAATCACACACGTTTGCACCCGGTTTCCCCCTAATCTTCAGCAAATATCCAGTCTGCATAATTACGTTGAGTCCCATGGACCGTGAAATTCACGTGCGTGGTCACTTCAACGGCCTGAAAACCACGCTGTTATTCGCGCTGATGTGGGCCATCATCATGCTGATATGGTGGCTGACCGGCGGTAGCCGAGGCACGCTGGGCCTATTCATATGCATAGGCCTGGCCACTACGTTCGTGTCCTACTGGTTCTCCGACAAACTCGCCATCGCGTCGATGCGCGCCCAGTGGGTTTCCGAACAGCAGGCGCCGGGACTGTACCGCATCGTGCGGGAGCTGTCCGCGCGCGCGGGCAAGCCCATGCCGCGCATCTACATCGCGCCCACCATGAGCCCGAACGCGTTCGCCACCGGCCGTAACGAACGGCATGCGGCAGTCTGCTGCACGCAGGGCATTCTGCAGCTGCTCAATGAGCGCGAGATTCGCGGCGTGCTCGGCCACGAGCTCATGCACGTGTACAACCGTGATATTCTCACCGGCGCGATCGCGTCGGCCATGAGCACGGTGATCACGTATCTGGGCTACTCGCTCATGTATTTCGGCGGAAGCAGCAGCGACGATGAGCGTGAAGGCGGCGGCAACATCATCGGCCTGCTGATAAGCATGATCCTTGCGCCGATCGGCGCGTCCCTGATTCAGATGGCCATCAGCCGCACGCGTGAATTCGATGCGGACGAGGACGGCAGCCGTCTCACCGGTGACCCGGAGGCGCTGGCGTCGGCACTCAGCAAGATCGAGTCGGGCGTGCAGATGGCACCCATGGCGCAGACCGCCGGAACGCAGAGCGTGTCCGCGCTGATGATCGCCAATCCGTTTACCGCGGAGGGCCTGAGCCGTCTGTTCTCCACACATCCGCCGACCAGCGAGCGCATCGCGCGTCTGATGCAGATGAGTCGTGAGCTGCGTGCCGCGGGTGCCGTTCCCGGGCAGCGTATTTCACTGCGGTAGGCGGGGATCGCATCGCGCGGTCCATGAATTCGGACGGATTGCTTTGGGCCGCGGAGATTGCGTGCTAGACTGATTCCTCGCGTCCACAAGACGCACCTTTCGCGGATGTAGTTCATCGGTAGAACGAGAGCTTCCCAAGCTCTAAAGGCGGGTTCGACTCCCGTCATCCGCTCCATGAGAAACCGTTGGGAAACCAACGGTTTTCTGCTATTTCAGATGATGTCTAAGTGTCATGGCCGGCATGTCACTGTTCCGATGCCAAACGATCCGGTGGCGACAACCGGCGGCCGCGGTAAGGTCGAGGTATGCGAATGGGGAAAGTCTGCACACGGCTACGGGATATGACGCGTGTGGTGTCGGCGATGATTCTGGTGGCGTCGATCCTGCCGTTGGCCGCATGTGGAATGGGCGACGGGGGAGATGCTGCGAGTCCCGCTCCGACCGCGACTGCGACCGCGTCGACATCGCCGTCTCCGCAGCCGTCTTCCACTGGCGTACCAGGCAACAACACCGCAGACAACCGCAACTGGGGTGATTCCGGTTGCGATTCGACTAAGTCCGTTCGCGTCATCATCGCGCGTGGCACCGGCGAAAGCGTGGATGACGGACTGCTCAACCCGGTGGCCTCCGCCATCGCCGATGCGTTCCCCGGCAAGGTGCAGACCACATCGCTCGACTATCCGGCCACATTCGATCTGAACAGTGTGAACGATGGCGTGACCGCGCTCGTCGCCATGCTGGGTGGTGGCGCACAGCAGTGTCCCGCGCAGAAGACCGTGCTGCTTGGGTTCTCTCAGGGTGCCGCCGTAGTGGGCGATGCGTTGTCCGATCCACAATATCGGCTGAATACCAACGGAACCAGGGACCGGATTCCTGAGACGGCATCCCGGAATGTGCTCGCCGTGGTGATGTACGGTGATCCGCGGTTCAACGGCAAGGCATCCTATAACGCCGGCGGATTCGACCCTGCGAAGAACGGCATGCTCGCCCCGCGTGACGTCACGGCTCTGTCCGGTTATGCGCGCGACGAACGGATCGTGGACTACTGCGCGACGAACGATGTCATCTGTCAGCAGGGCGGTGTGGAGGAGGGCCATCGCAGTTATTTCTCCGACGGAACGCGCGAGCAGGGTGTCGACTTCGTGACCTCCCGGATTCATGCGTCCGGGCTGTGAGCCCATGACTGGCCTAGGGTGAACCCACGGCGGAGTTCATGGTGATCCCATTCCGTGCCTGGCTGATTCCCATGAATGTTCCCATGAACGAATAATTGGTGCAAACGCTTGCGGTACTTGACTTCCGCACACGTGAACGTGATCACGACGTTTGTTTGTGCACATTTTGTTCGTTATTGGCCTATTCGTAGGTTTCAATGTACAGGCATGGCATATTCGCTGGGTATAACGGATGGAAAATGGATGGGATTGTTCGTCCAAGCAAACGATGGCACGACGGCGCATGGCAGTGCATGGTCAGTCATGATGATGGAGACGACAACTGGAGGACTTAATGGCGAGTGCGCAACAAGTCGATATGACGATACTGGACGAGGTCGTCCGGGAGGCATCACGACGGTACATGTTCGATGCGGTGGCGGTACATCGTATTCGACTCAAAGGACCGGCGGATTACGTGACGGAGGTCGATTCCTCCGTTCAGGCCTACATCAAGGGCGAACTGGCGAAGCACTATCCGGAGATCCAATTCACCGGTGAGGAAGACGACGATCAGCATGCCGATTTCAACGGTCTGGTCTGGGCACTCGACCCGGTGGACGGCACCACGAATCTGATCCACCACATGCATCACAGCGCGATCGCGCTCGCACTGCTTGACGGCGGCACGGTGATCAAGGCGATGGTCTACCAGCCGTATCTGGACGAGATGTTCACCGCCGAACTCGGCAAGGGCGCGTTCCTCAACGGCAAGCCGATCCACGTGAGCATGGTGGCCGATCTTGGCACGGCGCTGATCGGTCTGGGAACCTCGCACAAGGGCATCAACCGCACGACGGCCGCCGCGCAATTCAACATGTTCGGCAAGGTGTTCGAGAACTGCGCCGATATTCGTCGCAGCGGTTCAGCATCCCTCGATCTGGCATGGGTGGCCGCCGGCCGTCTTGACGGATTCCTCGAACGCGATGTGAAGTTGTGGGACCACGCGGCCGGACGTCTGCTCGTCACTGAGGCCGGGGGCGTGGTGACCGACTGGCAGGGCGGTGATCTCGGTAGCGCCATGCACACCAGCATCGTTGCCGGCAACGCATATGTGGCCGAACATCTGCGTGAGGTGTTTCTGCAGTAGCGGGCAGTAGTGTTCCTGCAGTGTTCCTGCCGTGGGTTTGTGCGCGATGATCCCGTGACGGTTTGTCAGCCGCCACGGGATCATCGCACTACGTGGTCGTGATTACTTGGTCGTGGGCGAGGACGACGCATCGGTCGAGCCTGCTGCCGTCGAGTCCTTCGACGCATTCGCCGCGGCCGGAACCGGCTGATTGTCCATCACATGCTGCGGGAACGTGCCGTCGAGCTTGATCATCTCGGATACGGTCACGAACGTGAATCCCTCGTTCTTCAGATCGTCGATGATGCGGGGCAGGGCCTCGATATCCTGCGAACGGTCGCCACCGCCATCGTGCATGAGCACGATCGAACCGTTCCGTGCATGACCGAGCACGGCGTCATGGATCTTGTCGGGACCGGGACGGCGCCAATCCTCCGTATCGATGCTCCACAGCACGTTCATGCTGATCAAATCCGTCGAATCCACCCACTGTTGCGCCTCGAACGCGCCATACGGCGAGCGGAACATGCGCCCCGATCCGCCGGTGTTGGCCTCGATCGGCGCGAACGAATCGTTGATTTCCTTGCGCAGATCGTCGCGGGACAGCTTCGGCAGATACTTATGGCTCACGGAATGGCTTGCCACCTCGTTGCCGGCCGCCGCGACCGCCTTCTCCTGATCCGGAAACTCGGCACCCTGCTCGCTCAGGTTGAAGAACGTGGCGTGCACGCCCTTCTCGTTGAGGATGTTGAGGATGTCCTGCGTGTACTTGCTTGGGCCGTCGTCGAACGTGAGCGCGATGTACTTCTTGCCGTCCTGCGGGTTCGGGCTCTTGGTGGTCACCTTGAAGTTCACCGGCTCCTTGAGCACCTTCTTATCGACCGTCTCCTTGGACTGCTCGCCGACCCACTGCTCCTTGACACCGTCCACGCCCTGCTGTTCCACGTACTGGATCGTGCCGCCGCCCTTGAGATTGACATCGTTGCCGAACGGGATCGCCGCCTTGACCACCTTGTGGGGCTCGGTCGTATCCTTGCCGTTCTTCACGAACAGCACATCGCCGTCGTTGACGCGGGTCGACGCCAGATCGGATGACTTGACCTCGGTATTGCCGAGCGTGACGGCATAGCGGTCGCCGCCGTGCTCATCCAGCGTCTTGCCGCTGACTGACAGCAGCTTACCGGCCTGGGTGCCGAATCCATCGTTGCTGTTGAGTAGCGTGATAAGCGACGTGTTGACACGGGTCTTGACCGACGTGCCGTTCACGGTGACGGTGATCGGGCGCAGTCGGTTCTCCCACATCCAGAAGCTGGTGCAGCCCGCTGCGGCCACGACCACCATGACCATGATGATCGTCACGCACTTGCGGGCGACGGTCCAACCGTGGTTGACCGTCGCGGTGCCGTCGCCGGACTGTCCCGATACGGTCAGGGTCGTGGGGATTACGGGGGTTCGTGCCGGTGTGTCGGCCGGTTCCGGTTCGGGCTCCGACATGGCGATGCGACCTATCGCCGGTTCCTGATGTGGCGGCTCGGTCGGCGTCTGCGTGCAGGACTCGTGTTCCGGCTTCGGCTGGGATTCCATGGTATTTGCCACGGACGTCGTTCCTGCTGTGGTGCCTGCGGTGCCTGCGGCTCCGGCTTCGCGCCCGGTTTTGGCCTCAGCGGCGTTCTCGGCCTTGGCTGCACGGCTGAATCGCCAGAAGAATCCACGCTTTCGTGGTTTGCCGTCGTCGTCATAATACGCGCCGCGGGCGCTGCCGCCGAAATGCAGTTCTTCCACATGCTCCGGAGTCTGATGGCGGGTCGTGTTGTCGTCGTGCATACCGCGGCCGGCCATATCGTCGTCATTCATACGATCGTTCGGGGATGCCATGTCTATTGAACCTTTCGTGACTCCCACTGAATTGTTTCGTTGTTCTTTCGTTATTCCCTGGTATTCCTGTATCAGTGTAGGAGGGGATCACCCATGCCGATGCGGTGATCGTGGGGATACTGTGAAAAAGTTCGTCGATTGTTCGCCGTCGGTTTGGGAAAACACGGCGACGTTATGCCCACCGCGTCCCGGATGACCATATATGAAGATCGAAACATGCTCGGTTCATGGCTTACGGTAACCTGTTTGCGGCGTAAACGAGCGGTTTTGCAGGTCCGCAGGATTCGGAGGAGATCATGCCTGGAATTATTTTGATCGGTGCGCAGTGGGGCGACGAAGGCAAGGGCAAGGCCACGGACCTCATCGGCACCAAGGTGGACTATGTCGCGCGTTTCAACGGTGGCAACAACGCCGGCCACACCGTGGTTGTGGGCAATGAATCGTATGCGCTGCACCTGCTTCCGTCCGGCATCATCAGCCCGAACGTGACCCCCGTGATCGGCAACGGCGTGGTGGTGGACCCCGAAGTGCTGTTCCAGGAGATCGAAGGACTTGAATCGCGTGGCGTGGACTGCTCACGACTGCTGGTGAGCGAATCCGCGCACATCATCGCACCCTACCACCGCACGCTCGACAAGGTGACCGAGCGCTTCCTCGGCAAGCACAAGATCGGCACCACCGGCCGAGGCATCGGCCCGGCCTACGCCGACAAGATCAACCGCGTGGGCATCCGCGTGCACGACCTCTTCAACGCCGAACACCTGCACGACAAGGTCGAGGCCAGCCTGCACCAGAAGAACCAGATGCTCGTCAAGCTGTACAACCGCCGTCCGATCGACGTGGACCAGACCACCGACGAGCTGCTTGCACTTGGCGAGCGCCTGCATCCGTACGTGACCAACACGTCGCTGGTGCTCAACAAGGCGCTCGATGCCGGCAAGACCGTCCTGTTCGAGGGCGGTCAGGCCACCATGCTCGACGTGGATCACGGCACCTACCCGTTCGTCACCTCCTCCAACCCGACCGCCGGCGGTGCCTGCACTGGTACCGGCGTGGGCCCCACCAAGATCGATCGTGTGATCGCCGTGGCCAAGGCCTACACCACCCGCGTGGGCGAGGGTCCGTTCCCCACCGAGCTGTTCGATGAGCAGGGCGACTGGCTGCGCTCCCAGGGTCACGAATACGGTGTGACCACCGGACGTCCGCGTCGCTGCGGCTGGTTCGACGCCGTGGTGACCCGCTACGCCTCGCAGGTCAACGGTCTGACGGATCTGGTGCTCACCAAGCTCGACGTGCTCACCGGTCTCAAGTCCATTCCGGTGTGTGTGGCCTATGATGTGGAGAACGCCGACGGCACCCACACCCGCTACGACGATATGCCGTGCGATCAGGCCGCGTTCGCCGCCGCCAAGCCGATCTACGAGGAGCTCCCCGGCTGGGAGGAGGACATCTCGCAGGTGCACAGCTTCGAGGATCTGCCGGCCACCTGCCAGGCGTACGTGAAGCGCCTCGAGGAGATCTCCAACTGCCGTATCTCCGCCATCGGCACCGGCCCGCAGCGCGATCACATCATCTCGGTGCACTCGCTGATCGACTAGTTGGCGTCAGGCCGGCTGGTTGGTAAATCAACCGGCTAGCCGGTAAAACAGAAAGCGGTTCACAAACCGACGATACGGAAACCGCGCGTTGATATCCGCGCATCCGGACCTATCGCCGATTGTGAACCGCTTGCATTTGGGCGTGGATCGTCCTATCATTGCGCACTGGTGATGGAACTCACCTGAATGTCTGGCGTCGTTGGCAACCGCGAGCGAATGTATGCGAGGGCATACGCGGCCGGTTGCGCGGGTTGGGCATTCGAACCGCATTTCCGCTGATGGTTCCTACGATTCGACAGGCGATGGCCCGGATTCCCGAGGTCATATGCAGAGCGTCGGTGCGTTGGGCGCATGCGTGTGCAGACGCGCGCGACGACGATGCGTGCGACACGTGGAAGCGCGTTGCGATGCGTGGGATTGTCGAATTCAGCGGATGCGTTTCATACTTTTCCGCCGCACTCCCTTCTCTGCGGATCGGTGTCTCTTGTGATCATTCGGATCGGCATCCCCGTTGAAATCGGTGCTTCCGTTGGATTGATACTCGTTGAATCGGTAAATCGTGCATCTGGTTTTCCATCTGGTTTTCCACTTGGTTTTCCAGACGGAGTACGCTGGTGCTTATCGGCGTGTCGCCGTGGTGCGATGTTGCAGAGAGAAGGGTTGAGATGGGTAAAACCGTGCGGGGAGAGACGTTCGGGGACAGTCGTCCGCCGTTGGCCGATCCTGTGATCTATCTGGTGGTGTTTCTGGGCGGGTGCTTGGGAACGGGTATGCGATACGGACTGTCGTTGGCCAATTCGTCGGCGTCTGGCATGCCCGGTCCGTCCGTGTGGGACGCGATCCATCTGGGCACGTTCACCGCGAATATCGTGGCGTGTTTCGTGTACGCGGCGTTGAGCACGTACGTGTCGCGTGCCGCGTGGGTGCGCAAGCGCAGTCGTGATCTGGTATCGCGCGGATTCGGCATGGGCATGTGCGGCGGTTTGTCCACCATGTCCACGCTGGCGTTCGAGCAGCTAAGCGATCTGGGTGCCGGTAACGTGTTCGGCGTGCTGGTATATGTGCTGCTGAGCTTTGGCATCGGTACGTTGGCCGCATATGGTGGTGTGCGCGTGTCCTTGGCGATTACGCGCGTGCGTGCCGATCATATGGCGTCGAGCGTGTGGGATGGCGTGGCTGCGGCGAGAGCTTCGGAGGAGGCGGCGTCAGGTGCGATGCGTGCGAGTTCCGCTGGCTCTGCGGATTCTTCTGATTCCTTTGATTCCGCGGGATCATCCGTATCGGATGAATCCGATACGACGACTGTGACCGGAGGTGCCCGATGATGTTTTTCGCCTCGGTGCTGACGTTCCTCGGCGTCTGCGTATGCGGCGGTCTGGGCGCCACCGCACGATTCGTGCTTGATACGGCAGTCAAACTGGCGTGGAAGCACGCGTTTCCGCTGTCCACACTGATCATCAACATCATCGCGTCGCTGCTCGCGGGCATGGCCGGTGCCGCTGTGGCCGCGTCGGCGTTCCCAGATCCGTGGCATCTTATGGCGGTGACGGGATTCCTTGGTGGTCTATCCACGTTCTCCACCGCCATCAACGAGGTGGTGACGCTCGCCCGCGGCGAGCACAAGGCCATGGCCGGCTACTATCTGATCGCCTGCATTGTGGTCCCCGTGCTCTGCGCTGCGCTCGGTTGGCAGATGATGAGCGCGCTGGGGTAGCCGGGTTAGCTGGGACAGCTGGGGCAGTGCCGATGGCGGCGGGCTGACGTGATTCGTTATGGCCACTTCGCGGCGGCTGCCCGGTGCCGGGTTTCGGTGCTTGCTATCAGTTCGCATGGCAGAGGTCGGCGAGCGCCGATCGGGCGGTGTCTTCCGTCTTGCCGCTGAACAGTACGACCACATAGTCGCCGGCGAGCACCACGGAACCCGGATTTGGTACGAAATCATGACTGCCGCGACGGATCGTGATGATCATCATGCCGTCCGGCAGCGGTACGGTGCCGACCGTCGATCCGGCCATTGTGCTGCCGATCTCGACGGGGTATTCGATCACGCCGCTGCGGATGGCGGTCGGTTCGGCGTCGGTGGTGCCGGCGTTGTCCGGGTGCCCAGCGCGGTATCGGTCGAGGAGTACTTCGTAGATCGGTTTCGTATTGCACAGGTCGGCCACGAACAACGCGATCAATACGCATGCCGCGACGGGCAGCATATGCGTGATATTGCCCGACATCTCAACGATCAGCAGAATCGAGGTGATTGGCGCTTTCGTGGCTGCGGCGAGTGTGCCGGCCATGCCGATCGCGGCGAACACGGCCATGTATTGCGGATCGATTGCGAGATGCGCGGTCAGTCCGCCGAGTTCGCCGAAACCGTTCTGGCCGCCGAACATGAGTGAGCTGAGCGATCCGCCGAGCGCGGCTACCAGTCCGCCGGTGATCGCCCCGACGGCGAGAATAGGCATGAAGATGCCGCCGGGGGCTCCGCTGGCGAAACTCGTGGCGGTGAACAGCATCTTCACGATCAGCAGGGCGAACAGCAGTCCGATTCCCGCGCCGCCTTGTTCCACGAACTCGATCAGGTTTTCGCCGCCGCCGAGCGTGAGTGGCAGCAGCATGCCGCATGGCAATGCCACGGCGAGGGAGATGATCGGCCGGGCCATGGCCGGTACGTGGCTCATCAGCGTTTGCAGGCCAAGAAGCAGACGGTTGGTGAGCACGCCGACCACACCGGTGGCGATGCCCAGCGGCACCAGCCACCAGTATTGGGCGAGCGGCAGCTGCCGGATTGTGGCGAAGTTGAGCACCGGGCGGAGACCGAAACAGTATTTGGCCACGAAGTCGCTGGTCAGTGATGCGCTCATGGCGGTGAGCAGGATGGTGGGGGAGAAGCTGCGGTGGATCTCCTCCAGCGCGAACATGGCACCGGATAGCGGGGCGCAGAACGCTGCGGACAGACCGGCCGCCGCGCCCGATGTGATCAGCGCGTTGCGATCCACCTGACCGTGGGCGAGTCGGCCGCCTGTGGCCTGACTGGTGGCTGCGCCGATCTGCACGGACGGGCCCTCTCGTCCCATCGATAGGCCGAACAGTCCGCAGAGCAGTCCGCCGGCGTATCGTACGACGAGGATCGACCATGGACGCATGCGCATGCCGCGGGTCGCCACGCCTTCGGTCTGGGGGATGCCGCTGCCCGACGCCATCGGCTCCCAACGGATCAGCCATGCGACGAACAGTCCTGCGGCCACGGCGGCCATGGCCCATACCGCGATCCACAGCGGATTGTCTCGCAGCCATGCGTACGTTGCCGTGGCGAACTGTGTGCCGTAGCTGATGCCGAGTCGGTAGAGCACTACCAGCAGTCCCACGAAGAATCCGCTGATGATGCCCTTGGCTGCGATTCGCCATTTGATCCGGCTGAAGTCGGAAAGAAAACGATGTATCTGGGTTGGTCGACGTGTTGATTGACGCGCTGTCGACGTGGATTGGCGGTGTGAACGGGATGGTGTTTCACGTGAAACATTGCGTGAAACAGTGGAGGCGTCACGCGCTCCGTCGGATGTAGAATCATCTGGAGCGTTCCTCGAAACGCTGTGCGTGTCCGACTCGACCATGCCCATCTCCTTCATTGTCGCGTCCAGCATACCGCCATGCGGGATTCAGTCCACGCAGTGGCCCGGGAGTCGGTGAGGGGAAAGGGGCGTCGTTGCGCGCCGTGTCCGCTGTTTTGAACGCGTTATCGGTTTTGATTATCGCCGATCCTCATCGAAATATGGGCTGTTTCGCATGTCCGTAACGTGACGTTCATAGCATTGGACGTTACATATCCTATGATCCGCGTTCCACGTGAAACGCAGTGAGGGTGAATGACAATCGGCTGTACGGCCGACGACCACAACAGTACAAAGGGGAATAGCATGGCCGAGAACAGGTCTGAGCTGAACAAGAACCTTGCCCAGATGCTCAAGGGCGGTGTGATCATGGATGTGACCACGCCCGAGCAGGCGCGAATCGCCGAGGACGCCGGTGCATGCGCCGTGATGGCGCTGGAGCGCATCCCCGCCGACATTCGTGCCGCCGGTGGCGTCTCCCGCATGTCCGATCCCGCCATGATCAAGGGCATTCAGCAGGCGGTCTCCATCCCGGTGATGGCCAAGGTGCGTATCGGTCACATCGCCGAGGCCCGTATTCTGCAGGCCATCGAGATCGACTACATCGACGAGTCCGAGGTGCTGTCCCCGGCCGACGACGTCTATCACATCGACAAGACCCAGTTCGACGTGCCGTTCGTGTGCGGTGCCAAGAATCTGGGCGAGGCTCTGCGTCGTATCGCCGAGGGTGCCGCCATGATCCGTACCAAGGGTGAGCCCGGCACCGGTGACGTGATCCAGGCCGTGCGCCACATGCGTACCATGAACAAGCAGATCCGCGAGCTCGTCGGTCTGCGCGACGACGAGATCTTCGAGGCCGCCAAGCAGCTGGCCGTACCTTACGACCTGGCCAAGTACGTGCACGACAACGGCCGTCTGCCCGTCGTGAACTTCGCCGCCGGCGGTGTGGCCACCCCGGCCGATGCCGCGCTGATGATGGAGCTCGGTGCCGAAGGCGTGTTCGTGGGCTCCGGCATCTTCAAGTCCGGTGATCCGGCCAAGCGCGCCGCCGCCATCGTGCAGGCGACCGCCAACTGGCAGGACGCCGATCTGCTGGCCAAGCTCTCCGAGAACCTGGGCGAGGCCATGGTCGGTATCAACGAGGACGAGATCCAGACCATCATGGCCGCTCGTGGCGAGTGATGCGATCGAACGATTCGCATAATTCGTCGAACGAACGCTGACGGAACGCCGGCAGGATGACGTTGACACAGTGATGACGATATCGCGGTGTCGACTGTCAAGAAGACGGCCGACATGATGGTAGTCATCACGGCACATCGCTGTTGCGACATCATGTGTCACGACGTCATGCGTCACATGGGACACCATCCCAACGGTAGCGCGTCATGCGTTTTGCGAGACCATCGCTTCGGCTCCTCTCTTCGGAGGGGAGCCGTTGACTTTTCACCATCTGAAACTGAATATTTTGACCATCTGACTATGGAAAGACGGGAACGACATTGGTAGTAGCCGTTGAATACATTTCCAAGGAGGAGTCCGACCAGGCGGAATCCGCCAAGCACGGCGTGACGGGCATCCTCGCCGTGCAGGGAGCGTTCGCCGAACACGCGGCCATGCTCGATCGACTAGGTGCGCAGTGGAAGCTGCTGCGTGCCGCCGAGGACTTCGACGATTCGATCGATCGTGTGATTCTGCCGGGAGGCGAGTCGACCACGCAGGGCAAGCTGCTGCGCTCCACCGGACTGTTCGACAAGATCGCCGCGCATATCGCCGCGGGCAAGCCTGTGTTCGGTACCTGCGCCGGCATGATTCTGCTGGCGAAGAAGCTCGACAACGACGACAACGTCTACTTCGGCGCACTTGACGCCGTGGTGCGCCGTAACGCGTACGGCCGCCAGCTCGGATCGTTCGCCGCAAACGCCGACTTCGGTGATATCAAGGACTTCCCGCTGGTGTTCATCCGCGGGCCGTTTGTTGTGTCCGTGGGGGACGATGCCACCGTGGAGACCGAAGTGAACGGCAACGTGGTGGGCCTGCGTCAAGGCAACATCCTCGCCACCGCATTCCACCCCGAGCTCACCGACGACACCCGCATCCACGAGCTGTTCCTGAGTCTCTGAGCCGTTGCGCGGACGGTCTGGTGGGCCCTCGTTAGTGTGAGCTCACACTAAGCGTGCACCCCCGCAAAACGTTGCAATTCCAACATCCCTGTTTCTTAGTGTGATCACACTAAGGAATAGGGATGTTTGGTATGTGGGCAGATTTTGGTATGTGGGATTGTAAGGTGACGGCATGCCCCGTTCTGGGTATTGCCGGACTCTTGTTCTGGGTATAAGCGGACGTCTGGGTATAACCGGGTAGGTTAGGGGTGGAGATGGGGGTGCTGGTGACATGGTTTTACCCAGAGTCGGTGTTCATGACCCGGTTTGGCCCTGAGTCTTGTCCTGTGTTACCCAGACCTCTGTCCGGTTCGACCCAGAACGGGGTGGATTGGTTTTGATGTGTCCGGTGTGACCCAGATTCTTGTCCGGTTCGGCCCAGATCCCTGTCTTGAGTTACCCAGATCCCTGTCCGGTTTGACCCAGAACGAGGTGACGATCTTTCGGTGTATCTGGGTTTGGTTATGTACCGCGGCCCTATGGAGGGTCTGATGATTTTGATTTTCTGGTACAACGGTATACCATAGATCTCGGTACACAGTTGTACCACGTCCGACGGCACGACAGCAGCGTAAGGAGTTCCCCCATGTCCCAGCGTTTTCCTGAATCCTCCGAATCGTGTGACTCATCCGAGCCGCACGAATCCTCCGTATTCCCCACATCGTCTAGGGGCCTCAAATCTCCTGAATCTCCTGAATCCCACGAATCCCCCGAACCTACCACGATCCGCCCACGTCGCCCCTTTCGCTGGCCGAGCCTACTCACCGACAGCGGTCGCGGCATCGCATTCGGCGGCGACTACAACCCCGATCAGTGGCCCGAAGACGTCTGGGACGACGACATCCGTCTTATGACACAGGCCGGCGTGAACACGGTGGCGTTGGGCATCTTCAGCTGGGGTCGCATCCAGCCCGCTGAGGACGTGTGGGACTTCGACTGGCTCGACCGGATCATCGACAAACTCGGCCATGCCGGCATCGCCGTCGATCTGGCATCCGCCACGGCGACCGCACCGCAATGGCTGTACCAACGGCATCCCGAAGTGCTGCCGCGTGATCGATACGGTCATGTGATCAACCCCGGCTCGCGTCAGGCATGGCGTCCCACCAGTCCGGTGTTCAGGGAATACGCGCTCGCGATGTGTCGCAAACTCGCCGAACGATACGGCGACAATCCGTTCGTCACCGCCTGGCACATGGGCAACGAATACGGCTGGAACAACCGCTATGACTTCTCCGACGACTCGCAGCGAGCCTTCCGCACATGGTGCGAACGCAAATACGGCACCATCGAGGCGCTGAACGAGGCGTGGGGAACGGCGTTCTGGTCACAGCAGGTTCAGTCGTTTGACGAAGTGCTGCTGCCGTATCACATGGGCGGCGACTCCATGGTCAACCCGCCGCACTGGGCCGATTTCGAACGGTTCGGCAACGACGTGCTCAGAGACTTCTACTGCGCCGAACGCGACGCGATCGCCAAGATCTGCCCCGACAAGCCGTTCACCACGAACTTCATGGTATCCACCGACCAGTGCTGCATGGACTACGCCGACTGGGCGAACGACGTCGATTTCGTGTCCAACGACCACTACTTCCACGAAGGCGAATCACACCTCGACGAACTCGCCTGCTCCGACGCGCTCGTCGACGCGTTCGCGCTCGGCAAGCCGTGGTACGTGATGGAGCATTCCACGTCCGCCGTGCAGTGGAAACCGCTCAACATGCGCAAGCGCAACGGCGAACTCCTGCGCGACTCCCTCGCCCATGTGGCCATGGGTGCCGACGCGATCAGCTTCTTCCAGTGGCGGCAGTCGCGGTCCGGTGCCGAGGCGTTCCACTCGGGCATGGTGCCGCACGCCGGCGAGGATTCGGCCGTGTACCGCGGCGTGTGCGAACTGGGTGCCGCACTGCGCACGCTGTCCGACGCGGGTGTGCAGGGCACGGAACTCCGTCGTTCCGACACGGCGATCCTGTTCCACGCGGACTCCGAATGGGCCACGCGCAGCCAGACCCTGCCGAGTATGAAACTCAACCACTGGCATGACGTGCGCGACTGGTATCGCGGCTATCTCGACGCCGGTCGCCGCGCCGACATCGTGCCGCTTGACTACGACTGGAGCGGATATGCGACGATCGTGTTGCCGACCGTGATCATGCTGTCCGACGATCATGTGCGCAGGATCGCCGAATTCGTCAAGGCCGGCGGCCGCGTGATCGTCGGGTATGCGACCGGACTGATCGACGAGCATTTCCACGTCGGTCTTGGCGGATACCCCGGCGTGGGCGATGGTCTGCTGCGTGACGTACTTGGCGTGCGCAGCGAGGAGTTCAACATCCTCGGTGCCGAAGCGGACGGCGAGCCGAGCGAGATCACGCTGTCGAATGGCGCAACAACCCGACTGTGGCAGAACGACGTCACGTCGGTGGGGGAGCGCGCTCGCGTAATCGCCACATACCAAGGTGCCGCGGCCGCCGACTGGGAACTCGACGGCGTGCCCGCTATCGTGCGCAACGCGTACGGCGAGGGCGAGGCATGGTACGTGGGCTGTGACCTGGATCGTGCGGATATCGCGCGGCTCGTGCGCGAACAGCTGGGCGGCGGCGAACTGGCCGGTGACGTTGCCAACGGGCCGGACGGCGAGGTGATCCATACCGTGCGCGAAGGCGCGGATCAGGACACCGGCGCGTCCGTGCGATTCGACTTCATCATGCCGCGCGGCAGGAAGGACGTGGCCGTACACGGCGTGGCCGGCGAACCGATCGTCATGCATCGTTGCGAGAAGATCGACGATGGCAATGCGAACGTTCGTGATTACGTTCTTCATCGCAACGCCATCCTCATCACCCGCACTGTGGAATGATGTCGATGTCATAACGCCGATCTGTGTGGCCATGCAATCATTCCGCATCGTCCCGTATTGGTCATGCGGCTCCGTAGTATGGCAATGACCAGTATGGCAGTGACCGGGCGCGTCGCATTTCTGCTCCCGGCCGCGCCCAACCGCGCCCGACGTTGCCTGACCGCGCGCCCAACCACTGCCATGATCACCGTGATGAAGGAGCCTCATACTCATGCCACAGCACAGAAAACGCGTGACGTTGCGCGACGTGGCCGAGGCCGCCGGAGTCTCGCTCAAAACCGCATCCAACGTGGTCAACGGCAACGGGCGCATGACGGACGCCACGCGCGACAAGGTGCAGTACGTGATCGCCGAACTCGGCTATCGCGTGAATGTGTCGGCGCGCAATCTCAACCGTGGGATCACCGGTTCGATCATCCTCGCCGTGCCCATGCTGTCGGCGCCGTATCTCGCCAATCTGGCGAGCGCCGTCATCGAGGCCGCCCGGTCGCACGAGTACTCGGTGTTCGTCACCACGTATGCGGAAGGATCGGCCACGGGCGCACGCGCGCTGCTGCGATCGTTCAACAGCACGGTCAGCGATGGCGTCATTCTGTCGATGTCGGAGATGGAGCGGCTTGAGCCGGACGATCTGCGCGTGGATTTTCCGTTGGTGACGGTTGGGTCGCGCACGGCTTGGGATCTTGTCGATCGCGTGACGACCGACGAGATCGGCGACGCTACGCGGGCTGCCGGATATCTGATCGATCGCGGCAGCACGCGACTTGCGGTGATCGGCGCACATCGTCAGTACGATCACGATGCGCTGGCCGATGCTGCCGACGGCAACGCGGAACTGCGACTGCGCGGCATAATCGAGGAATGTGAACGGCGTGGAATGCTGCTGGACCCCCGATTGGTGGGTGTGACAGGGCATGATTGGACGATCGGCAACGGTCAGGCCACCATGCAGCGGCTGATCGATACCGGAACCGCTTTTGACGGCGTGGTCTGTCTCAACGATCAGCTGGCGATCGGCGCACTGACCGCGTTGCATCTGGCCGGCCGTGACGTCCCGGGCGATGTGCAGGTGATCGGATTCGACAACAACGAGGAATCGCAGTATCTGCTGCCGCCGCTGACCACCGTGGACTCGTCGCTCGACTGGATCGCGTCCACCGCGGTCGATCGTATGCTTGCGCGCATTGCCGCAACCGCGGGAAACACACGGGGGAATGGCGGTGAGGCCATTCCCCCGGAGACGTTGCGTACGCAATCACGGATCATCGAGCGTGCCACCACGCGATAGCGGTGACGGCACCGGCCGGTTGGCCCGGTGCACCCGGTGGGCTCGGTTGTCTCGGTGCACCCAGTGCACCCAGTGAACGCTACCCGTTGATTACCACTTTCTGGTTGACGAACTCCTTCAGTCCCAGATCGATCAATTCGCGACCGTAGCCGGAGTTCTTCACGCCGCCGAACGGAATATCCGGTCCGGACGCGCTCGACCGGTTGATCGTCACCATGCCGGTGTCGAGTCGCCGCGCGATCTCCTGCGCATGATGCACATCCGCGCTGAACACCGAACCACCCAGCCCGTACGGGGAATCGTTCGCAATGCGAATCGCATCCTCCTCGTCCTTGGCGTGGTACAACTGCGCCACCGGTCCGAAGATCTCCGTACGTGCGGCGGGCGTGCCCTCCGGAATATTCGTGATCAACGCCGGCGGGTAGAACGCGCCTTCGTTGGGCGTGCCGTCGGCGGACCATCCGGGCACTTCCGCTAGATATTCGATCGACGCGCCCTGCGCCACGATGTCGGCCACCTGACGCTCCACCTGAATACGCGCGTGCACGCTCGACAGCGGGGCCAACGTGGTCGTGGGATCCGCGGGGTCGCCGGCCACCAGCTTCGCGGCCTCGGCGCGGTAGCGGTCCACGAACTCGTCATAGACGTCATCCACCACGATGAACCGCTTCGACGCGACGCACACCTGACCCGCGTTGCGGCAACGACCGCGCACGGCCCATTCGGCGGCGGCCGCCACATCCGCGTCCTTCAGCACGATGAACGCGTCCATGCCGCCCAGCTCGAGCGTGCTCTTCTTCAGATGCTTGCCGGCCAGCGACGCGATCACCGCGCCCGCGTGCTCCGATCCGGTGAGCGCCACGCCGCGCACATACGGGCTGGCGATCACATGCTCGGTGAGCTCATGCGGCAGATACAGGTTCGTGAACACGCCGTCCGGCGCGCCGGCCCGGTGGAACAGTTCGGACATGAGCGCCGCGCACTGCGGCACGTTCGACGCATGCTTGAGCAGCACTACGTTGCCGGCCGCCAGCTGCGGCGCGGCCACGCGAATCACCTGATAGTACGGGAAATTCCACGGCTCCACCGCGAAGATGATGCCCAGCGGATCGTTCACCAGATGCACGTTGGTGTCGCCGAATCCTGCGGTCTGCAGCAGCTTCGGCGCGAGCAGCGACTCGGTATGCTTCACGTAGTACCGCAGAATCGCCACGCACACATTGACTTCGGCCACCGCCTCGCTGGTGACCTTGCCCATCTCCAGCGTGAGCATGGACGCGAACGCCTTGCTCTCGTGCTCGAGGATGTCCGCGGCGGCGGACAGCACCTTGGTGCGTTCGGTAAGCGGCTCGTCCCGCCACCATTCGTATGCGTGATGCGCCACGTCAAGTGCGGTGTCCACCTCTTCAAACGTGGCCATGGGGAAGGTTTTCAGCGTTTCCCCGGTGTACGGATTAGTCGTTGCATATGCCATTGCGGTCTCCTCTCTGAGGACCTGCGGTCGGCGGTGACGAGCGGCGTCGGTGCCGGTCATCCCCCCCACCGGACGAGTGCCAGTCGTTGCCGATATTGTTCCTGTCGTTGCCATGATTTCGGCTTCGACACAACGTCATTATCCCTCGAAAAGGGGGCTTTGCATAGATGCCTTGGCCGGGAGCGGTCGCTGTTCTTCCGGTATTCGTACAGTATTCGTTTGTTGTTCGTGCAATTATCCGGGGATTTGCTCTCGTGCAATCCACGATGGTGGTGTGCTGTGTTGTAGTGTGCTGCGCTGCGGCGAGGCACGGACGTGCGCCGATATCGTGTTGTTGCGTGTGCTGTTGCGTGGGTCGTTACGTGGGCCCCGATCGGCATGGTGTTGGGCATGAAATCCTCTCGTGCGGAGGGCGCGCCGCAGAGTAATGTGGCCGACGTGAGTGAGGCAAAGAACGTGACGAATGACAAGAACGTGAAGAATGACAAGCCCGTCGACAACGGTGAGGGATCGTCCACGCTCGGCGAGGGACGTCCCGCAAGCCACGTATGGATGATGCTGATCGGTGTGGGCATCCTGTCCGGATTCCTGTCCGGCCTGTTCGGCATCGGCGGCGGCACGGTGATCGTGCCGGCTCTGGTGTTTCTGGGGCTGTCGCAGCGTCACGCGGCGGCCACGTCGCTGGCGGCGATCATCCCCACATCCATCACCGGCGTGATCTCGTACGCCACGGGCAACGATGTGGACTGGATCGCGGCGCTGCTGCTGGCGTGCGGTCTGGTGGTCGGATCGCAGATCGGCAGTTGGCTGCTCGCACGACTGCCGGAGGTGGTGTTGCGCTGGGTGTTCGTGGTGTTCCTCGTGTTCGTGATCACCTCGCAGATCGTGTTCACGCCGTCGCGTGACCATACGATTCACATGACCGTGATCACCGGTGTGCTGCTCGCCCTGCTCGGCGTGGGCATCGGCACGCTTGCCGGTCTGCTGGGCATCGGCGGCGGTGCGGTGATGGTGCCGGCGCTGTCTGTGCTGTTCGGGGCCAGCGATCTGATCGCGCGCGGCACCTCGCTGCTGGCCATGTTCCCCAGCTCGATCGCCGGTACCATCGCCAACACCAAACGCAAGCTCGTGCATCTGCGCAACGGCCTGACTATCGGCATCACCGCGGCCATTATCGCGCCGCTCGGCACGCTGGCCGCCGGTGCCGTCTCGCCGCGTATGGGTGCTAACCTGTTCGCGCTGTATCTGTGCGTGCTGCTGGTCCGCAGTCTGTGGACCGCGGTGAAGATCACGCCCGGCCTGCGCGAGCGTTTTGTGCGCAAGTAGTTAGTGTCGGGTGCCGGTGCCGGTATGGCTTTTCTGCCCTGTCGTTGATGTCGGGTCTTTTGCTGCTGGGAGCTGGGCTGTCTGCATGCCGCTGATGGAATCAGGCCTGCCGCATGGACGCTTCAGGGTGCACGGCGTAGGTCTCCCCGTAATGTAGGTGCGGCGCAGGCGGAAGCCCTCTACTCCTACTGCTGGTCGGACTGCGTGGATGTGCTGTCCGACAGGGTACCCTGACCCTGACCTTGACCGTTGCCGGACGACTGCTGCCCGTTCGATCCTGCGCCGCTCTGCGGGCCTTGCTGGCCGTTGCTGCCGCCTTGGTTTGGAGTGGTCTGTTGCGGCTGGTCCTGCTGGCCGCCACCGGGTTGCTGTTGCGTGGTGTCGGGTTACTGCTGAGTACCGTTGCTGCTGTTGTTGCTCGAGTCGTCGGTGCTGTCGTTGCCTCCGGTGCTGTACTGGTTACGGTTGTAGCCGTTCCCTGAATAACGGTTGGTCGACTGGCCGCTGTTGCCTGAATTGCTGGAATTAGAACCGTTGGAGCTGCTATTCGACCGACGACGAGTGGAGCTGCCATTCGAGTTCGACGATCCGGAACCGCCGCCCACGCTCGACTCCTCACTCGGCATGGAATCCTTCACATTCGTCGTGGCGGTCTCCAACGCGGTCTTCGCTTTCTCCAGCTCGGCGGCAGTCGCATTGGTCTTCTTCTCCGCAGTCGTCGCGTTGTCGATCGCCGTCTTCAATGCGGATCTGGTCACATCGTCCACCACGCCGTCGCTCGTGTCATAGGCCGTCTGCGCGCTTGGCAGCAATGCCGTGATCTGCTGCTTCAGCGTGCCGATCGTTTGCGAATCCTTGCTGGTGTTCACCGCCTTGGCCGCCGCATTCACGTTTGCGATCGCCTTGTCGGTCTCCGAGACCAGCTTGCCGTTGGCGTCCGCGGCCGCCCGCAACTCCGCCGTGGGCATGGAGTTACGGCAGTCGCGCACATTGCCGGATACGTTCGCATCGTTGATGGCCTGCTTGAGTTTGCTGACCGTGGTGGCGTCGGACACGTCGGATGCCGCGGTGGCGGCCTCGTCCTGGGCGTCCGTGATCGCGGTCTTGAGCTTCTTGGTGGCGCTGTCGTAGTCGTTCGCCGCCGTCGCGCAATCCTGCATGGCCGTGGCATGCGCCCGATTGTCGCTCATGTTTTTCCAGATCAGTACGCCGGCGACCACCAGCACGACCGCCGCGATCGCTGCGATCACCAGACGTATCAGGCGGCGACGCTGCTTGGCGCCACGCTTGTTTCCGCCCTTCCCCGCGTTGCTACTTGCAGCGGTTGCGCTGGACGGTGACTCGTTCTGATCGTTGTGCGCCGGAACGTTGATCTTCGGCATGACAACAGTTTCGGACGATGCGTTACCCGAACCTGATTCCGGAACGGCATCGGTGACCGGGCCTGCGTTGGTCGCGGCCCTGGGAGCTGACGGCGTGAACGCCGGGGCGACCGGAGTCGTGGCACCTTCCGCCACATCGCCGGCGGCTGCGATCGGCGTACTGAAATCCTCCAGCGTCGCTTCCTTGGTGGTCGCATCCTGTGATATCGGAGCGATCACCGTGGTATCCGCCGCGAGATCCGGCATCATCGAATCGGGGATGTCGTGCTTGGCTGCCGGGGCGAATACAGGTTCCTCGGCTGCAGGCGACGGTTGAGCAACCGGACGCAGCACCTCCGTTGCGCCTGATTCGGCTACTGGGCTTGGCGTGGTTGTTGCGCCGGTCAAGTCGGGGGCGTCATCAATCGTATCGGTTGTCGGTGTTGCCGTGGCGGGTGCAGCCGGCGTATTCGTTGTCCCCAACACGGTTGTAGCGTCACTCGTGATGGTGCTGGCCGCGCTCGCGATATCAAACGGTTCCGGGAACGACAGATCGGGGATGTCCCAATTGGAAAGAGCATCGTATGAATCGTCGCTGGTGCCGGCGAATCCCTTGTTGTTGTCGTTGTCGTGCTTGTGCTTGTCGTCCCTCGTATCGTCTGTTTCAAAGTCAGTGTTGTTACTGCCGGTCATGTTGTCACTTCCCCACACGATCGGGCCGGCCGTTCCTCTCGCGGTCGCCCGTCCTGTCGAATTCCAACTGCATCTTAGACGTGATTTGTGGCTGTGGCGCGGTGTTTTGAGGAACTGCGGACGGCAGATAGGCCTCGTTCCCGGGTAGGGGAGGCACATGCGGATTTCCCATCATTGTTGAAACTTTGAATTTGAACGTTAAAATATCCATGGTGGTACGTTCGTCCATCAGACCGCTGGCGTTATATTTGGACGGACCGCAAACCGGCATGATGCTCGAACCCAGACAGGAGAATCAGGACAATGACGACTGAACAGCGCACGCCTCTACCCGATACGATCCGCACGAACGGAGCCGAGAAGAACCCGTGGTGGGCCAACGCGGTGGTCTATCAGGTCTACCCGCGCAGCTTCCAGGACACCAATGGCGACGGCTACGGCGATCTGCCCGGCATCACCAGCCGTCTCGACTATCTCGCCGATCTGGGCGTGGACGTGATCTGGCTGTCGCCCGTCTACAAGTCCCCGCAGGACGACAACGGCTACGACATCAGCGACTATCAGGACATCGACCCCATGTTCGGCACGCTCAACGACATGGATGAACTACTTGCCGAAGCGCACGACCGCGGACTCAAGGTGGTCATGGATCTGGTGGTCAACCACACGTCCGACGAACACGCCTGGTTCCAGGCCTCGCGCGACAAGAACGACCCGCACGCTGACTGGTACTGGTGGCGTCCCGCCAAGGAAGGCCACGAACCGGGCACTCCGGGTGCGGAGCCGAACCACTGGGGCTCCTACTTCGGCGGATCGGCGTGGGAATACGATCCCAAGCGCGGCGAATACTACCTGCACCAGTTCTCCAAGAAGCAGCCCGACCTCAACTGGGAGAACCCCGACGTGCGCGCCGCCGTATACAAGATGATGAACTGGTGGCTCGATCGCGGCGTGGACGGCTTCCGCATGGACGTGATCACGCTGATCTCCAAGCACGTGGACGCCAACGGCGAGCTGCCCGGCGTGGGTGCCAACACCGAATCCGACGGCCCGATCGGCCCGGACGGCTACTCCAGCCCGAACCCGTTCTGCGCCGACGGCCCGCGTCAGGACGAATTCCTCGCCGAAATGCACCGCGAGGTGTTCGATGGCCGCGAAGGCACGCTCACCGTGGGCGAGGCCCCCGGCATCACCGCCGAACGCAACCAGCACATCACCGATCCGGCCAACCGCGAACTCGACATGCTGTTCCTGTTCGACCATGTGGAGCCGGGCGGCGGCCAGTCCAAGTGGACCGCCGAACCTTGGAAACTCACGCATCTCAAGCACTGCCTCGCCGGTCATCAGCACGCCGTGAAGAAGACCGGCTGGACCAGCCTGTTCTTCAACAACCACGATCAGCCGCGCGTGGTCTCGCGCTGGGGCGACGACTCCACCGACGAGCTGCGCGTGCGCTCCGCCAAGGCCATCGCGCTGCTGCTGCACATGCACCGCGGCACCCCGTACGTGTATCAGGGCGAGGAGCTGGGCATGACCAACGCCTACTTCGACTCCCTCGACCAGTACCGCGACCTCGAATCGATCAACATGTACCATCAGCTCACCGAGTCGGGTGTGATGACCCCGGAAGCGATGATGGACGCGCTCAAGGCCATCAGCCGCGACAATTCGCGCACGCCCATGCAGTGGGACGCCACCAAGTACGCCGGATTCACCGCGCCGTACGCGCCCACCGAACCGTGGCTGCCGGTCAACGACAACCGTGACGTGGTGAACGCGAAGAAGGAGAAGCGCGACCCCGACTCCGTATACAACTTCTACAAGAAGCTCATTGCGCTGCGCCATGAGAACCCGGTGATCTCCGCCGGCGAGTGGGAGATGCTCGACGCCGACGATCCGCAGGTGTACGCATTCGTGCGCACGCTGCGCAACCCCAGCCTCGGCGGCGGTATCGACGGCTCCGGCGAGCGCAGGATCGTGGTGGTGGTGAACATGTCGAGCGAGTCGGCGAAGATCCCCGCCGAGGCGGCCGACCTGCTCGGCTTGGGACTGGCCGGCACCACGCTTGGCGGTGTGAGCGCCGACCGCATCCTGATCAGCACCTACCCGACCGAGGACACCGCGGCCGACCTGCTCTTCGGCAAACTCGCTCCTTGGGAGGCCTTCGCCTACGAGCTGTAGTCCGGCGGTCCCATAGAGTCCTACAGCCCGCGCCCAGTCCGCACCCCTCCGTCCGTTACAATGACGATGGCGGAGGGTGCGCGAATCATCGCGCCGGCCGATGCGTAGTGGTGCTCATTGTCTAGTGGTGCTAGTGGTGCGGACTGCAGGAGGTTGCGGAATGGTCGGAATGCGTGACGTGGCGCGCAAGGCCGGGGTGTCGCTGAGCACGGTGTCCCTGGCGGTGAACGGCACCGGATATGTGGCGGACGCCACGCGCGAACGCATCGAAGCGGCCATGGCCGAACTCAACTACGTGCCGAACGAACTGGCCCGCAACCTGTTCCGCGGCCGTACCAATCTGATCGGCGTGACCATCCCCACCGTCGCGCACCCGTTCTTCGCGCAGCTCACCGCCGCATTGCAGCGTCATCTACACGACGTCGGACTGCGTATGATGCTGTGTTCCACGGCCGATCAGGAGCGCGGCGAAAGTGAATACATCGACATGCTCAAGCGGCAGATGATGGACGGCATCATCATCGGTTCGCACACGAACCAGCGTCCCGAATACTGGCAGGGCATCGGCCGGCCGGTGGTGGCGTTCGACCGATTCCTGGGGGAGGGGATCTCGTCCGTCTGCTCGGATCATGTGCAGGGCGCGCATCTGGCCGCCCGACTGCTTATCGATTCCGGCGTGCGTCATGTGGTGGAGATCGGTGGTCCGCGCTCGCAGTTCCATGATCTTGCCGTGGCCTCGAATGCGGGCGATGTGGATGATGAGAGTTTCGCGTCGGTGCTGTCGGCCACGGTGGACGCCGACGACACCACATTCCCCACGGTTCGATACCACCTGACGTTCGAGCGTGATCTGGCCGAGGCCGGTGTGCGCTGCGATTATGTGGCGGTGGATCATGTGAGTGATCCGTCGCTGTTCGAGAAGGCCGCCGAGGAGGCGATTCGTCGATTCCCCGATGCGGATGCGATCATTGCGCCGGATCTGGCCGCCGCGCATTGCGTGCGGCTGGCGTTGCGTGAGGAGCGGGTTGCCGCCGCGGCCGCCGCCGGTTCGTCCGCGTCCGGCTCGGTTCGGCATATTCCCGACGATCTGCAGATCATCGCCTATGACGGTACGACGGCTGCGGAACTGGCCGGTATGACGTTGACCGTGATTCGTCAGGATCTTGACGCCATCGCGGCGAAGCTTGTCGAACGCATGCAGGAGGCCATCGCCGCGGAGAACGATGCCGATTCGCATGGTAAGCGTGAGCGTTCGTCCGCAGCCGGCTCCGGCTCCCTGTCCGAAGCGTCGTCGTCGGTCGCCGCATCCTGCGATCTGATCCCCGTCACGCTGGTCCGAGGCGAAACCACGCGCTGACGCTGTTTGACTGACACTGTTTGGTGGCAGGTATCCGTCCGCCTCAGTCGTGATCGTTGCGCCCGACGGGTGTGGACGTGGCGGAGAATCCGAGGAACATGGCACCCAGAACCAGCATGATCGACAGCCAATGCCAGTCGGTGGTGCAATATATGACGATGCCGGCGATCAGTGCGATCCAGATTGTGGCGACCTTGACCCATCCGCGTTTCTGATCGGGGCGACGTATTCGACTCATTGTGTCCTCACAATCTGCCGTTGCCGGCCGTACCCTCCGACGGAACGGCGTTCTGCGGCGCAGTCTGCCTGCTGCCGGTGACAATTCCCATTGTATCGAGCGCTGGCGCTGAGCAATTACGGGCTGAACAAGACGAAATCCGCGATTCGTAGTGGGTTACGGACGTTTCGGGGCCGAATTCCGTCCGCAAACCACTACGAATTCCGGATTTCGTCCATATGGGCCCGTGTTGTGCGGTGAATTGCATCGGTGGGCGAGCGCCAGACGACCGATCTGCTGTCCGAACCGCCGGTCGTCATCGTGTGATTGCCGCATCGCCTCTGTGCCGTCAGCGTTCATACGTTCATTTCCCGTTCCTATGCACGGTCTAATATGCGAATCGGAAGTAGGGAATCCGCATTCGCGAGCGATGTACGCGACTGTGTGGGCACACGTAATCGACTGACGTGTGGGAATGAGAAGGGACGATTCATGAACGAGGATTTCAAGCGTCCGGGCATCGATGACAAACCCGATCCGGACAAGGTGCTGACGCCGGAGGACAAGGCGGCGATCGCGCGTCTGGCTGTGCTGCCCGAGTCCGCCGAACCGGAGGCGAGCCGTACCGAGGCCGCCGTGCAATCCACCAAGCTGGCCGCCGAGGCCGCCGCCCCCATGGCTGCCGCCGCATCGGTCGCTTCGATCGACGCGGCTGTGCCCGACCCGAACTCCGCGTTCCTCGACATGCGCGACCCGATGGTCGCCGCCGACGGCACGCGTCCGGGCAAACTCGACATCACGCGTCTGACCATCGCGTTCACGCTCAGCGCCGTGCTCTGCGCCATCCCGTGGATGGCCCTGGGATCGGTCGTGGTCCCCGAAATGCTCGACCGCATCGATCCCGCCGGCCGCGAGTCCATGTTCGCCGCGATCAACGCGGTTGGCGCGATCGTCGCCCTGATCTCCAACGTGCTGTTCGGTGCGCTGTCCGATCTCACGCGCACGAAATTCGGCCGTCGCACTCCGTGGATCGTGGCTGGCGGCGTGCTCACCGCGCTGTTCGTGCTGTTGCTGGGGGCCGCGCACGCGTTCCCGGCGATGCTGTTCGCCTGGTGTGGCATGCAGCTCGGCTACAACATGATGCTCGCCCCATTCGTGGCGGCCATGGCGGACCGTCTGCCCGACAAGGTCCGCGGCCGCGTATCGCGCTGGTACGGTACGGGCATCGCCGTGGGCCAGATGCTGGGTCTGCTTGTCGGCGCGGGAATCCTCGCCGCATCCGGTGTCGATACGGACGTCTTCGGTGCCGGCGCGACCGATCTGTCCGCGCTGCGTACCGTCTTTGCCCCGTCCGCCATCCTGTTCGCGCTGATCGGCATCGTCGTCGTGCTGATCTGGCCGCGCGAACCCTCCAGCGTGGAACAGGCCAACGTGCGATTCGACATGCACGCCCTGCTCGCCGATTTCCGTCCGCCGCGGCATGCGCCCGACTACTACCGCCTGCTGGTGGCGCGCACGCTGATGATGGCCGGCTACGGCATCATCCCCATGTATGAGCTGTATGTGCTCAAGTACTATTCGTTGGCCAGCGTGATCGCCGGGCCGGGTGCGTTCGTCACGTCCGCGCCGGCGTCGTTGCCGGTCGCCATTGTCATCGCGACGATGGCCGTGATCGCATTGGCCGCATCGCTGGTCGCCGCGCTCGTGGTCGGTCCTCTGGTCGATCGGTTCGATGTGAGTCGCAATCTGGTGATGGTGTGCGGTCTGCTGTGCCTGATCGGCGTGATCCTTCCATGGATCCTGCCCAGTGCGCTTGGCATGTGGCTGTTCGCCGCGATCGCCGGTTTCGGCTACGGTCTGTACAACGCCGTCGATCATGCGATGAGCATGACGGTGCTGCCTGATCCGTCCGACGCCGGTCATGATCTCGCCGTGCTGAATCTGACGAATACGCTGAGCGTGGTGCTGTCCGCGATCGCCGGTGCCGTCGCGGTGGTGTTGGGCGGCTACTCGTGGCTGTTCTGCGTCGCCACGGTTATGATTGCCGCGGCTGTCGTGCTGTTTTCCATGATCAAAGCCGATCGCTGACGGGCTCCAGCCGGTCGTCAGCGATCGTCGTCACCACCATAGATCCGCCGCAATGCCTTTGAGTCGCAGCACCGTCTCAAGGAAGAAGTAGTCGGCGTACACGATCGGGATGTGAATGCGTTCGGGATCGTGATATTCGACCGAGCATAGCTGTACCAGACCGTCGCGGTCGGCGTCCCAGTCGCAGGCGCGGTCGTCCACGGCATGCAGCATGGTCAGCGAGTTGGCGAGGCACCAATCCGGGGTGAGCGCGGGCGCGGGTTCGTCGGTCGAAGTGTCATCGACTGCGGTCTCCTCGGACTGCCGTTCCGCGCATTCCTTGAGCGCGCGGGCCAGTTCGAGCAGTCCGTCGGCCGCCACGCAGGACGCGATGGCATCGTAGTAGAGCGGCTCGTCGGGCTGACGGAAATCCAATCGTGCCAGTCCGCCGGTCACCGTCACCTGTTCCACGAAATAGCGGGCCACGCGACATGCGGCGTCGAGATACCGTCGGTCGCCGGTGTGCCGGTACATGAGCGCGAATCCGTAGATCGCCCAGCTTTGGCCGCGGCTCCACGACGAGCCCTCCGCGTACCCCTGACCGGCGGGCGCGCCCACGAATTCGCCGGTTTCCGGATCGAACTGCACGATGTGGTTGCATGATCCGTCGGGTCGTACGATCGTGCGCAGCATGGTGTCGGCGTGCATGCGGGCGATGGCGGCGAATCGCGGATCGTTGGTCTCCCGGCTCGCCCAGAACATCAGCGGCATATTCATCAGCGAATCGACGATCGCCCAGCCTTCCCGTCCGGGCTCGTTCCACGCGCGGATGAACCGTCCCACGGGATTGAACCGCCCGGCGAGCATGGTGGCGGCGTGCAGGGCGTGGATGCGGGCGGTCGGACTGCCGGTGATGCGCCAGTCCGCCACGCCCGACAGCAGCCAGACGAATCCGAGATCGTGATCCACACGCTCGTAGTCGGCGAGCACCGGATAGAGCACGGTCTCCTCGATCTCACGTGCCGGTGCGGCGAACGCGAACGAGCATGACGGCAGATGCGCCAGACTGCCGGACTGTTCCGCATCGCGCAGATTAGCGAGAAGATCCTTCGGGTCGGCGGGGTGGTCGGAGACGTGGACGCGCTCGGACCGGCCGAACAGCATACCGGTCGCGGGTGTGGCGTTGGAGCCGTGCGGGATCGGTGCCGTGTTCGTGTCGGTGACGTTGGCGCCGGCGGACGGCGGGTCGGGCGCGGTGTTGGCGGCACGGCCGTGTGCGGCATGGTCCGTATGGTCTGCGTTGGCGGCCGACGTGCGGTCGAGGCATGCGGTGGCGACGGTCATCTGCCAGAGGATGCCGGGCCAGAATCCGTTCACCCACCAGCCGGGAAACACCTCGGCCATGTTCTCCTCGTAGCGGCCGTCGTGTGCGATATACGGAATCTGCGCGCCCACGCGTTCGCGTTCGGCGGCGAATTTCTCCACCAGTCGGTCGGTCGTCTCGTTGATCCATGTGGATTCGCCGTCGGTCAGTTGTGCACCGAACGTGCTGTGCACGTCGAACGTCATCGTCCCTCCTTTGGGCCGTCATGCATCGTCACATCGTTGCGCGCACTCCCGTTTCGGGTGGTCCGTTGTGCGCGCGAACATCCTGTCAGTAATTGTACAATTAAATGAGATCAAAGTTGATCATTTCTGATAATTGGTGAATTCGAGCGTATGGTTCCGGAACACAACGCGCGTTGCGTCGGTCTGTTCGGCAGAGTGGCACATCCTATTGTGATTGCGCAAATATGACTGTATTTGATTGGATCTGCATATCCGGTCGACTCGGCTTGCATCTCCATTCCCCTTGCAATGCGTGGGATTTTGAGCGCACAACGACATTGTTCGGTTTGCGCGGGCATGGATATTGCGGCTATTCTGAACGGTAACGATTATTGGCGATTAAGGTTGATCGGCTCTGATCGTAATGGAAGACGAAGGCACAATGAGGAGGCGCCTTCGCCCTACACGAGGAGGTGAAGTATATGCGTACGCATATCAAGCAGGGGAGGGGGATCGTATGAGCAATAAGCCCAAGCGTTTCTCCTCTCCCAAGAAACTCGCGGTGGCCATCGCATCCGTGGCGATGTTCGCACCGTTCGTGGCCGTGGGCACCGCATCGGCGGCACCCACCGACCCGGTCGAGGTGACGGTCAACGGCAGCGACGTCGCGGCCGCGGCCAAGAACCGCAACGGTCTGACCTTCAAGGGATTCGGTGTGCTGAGCGCCAATTCCACCAGCGCCCTGCTGATGGACTACAAGGCCCAGAACCCCGAAGCCTACTGGGATCTCATCAACACGCTGTTCGGCGGCGACAACCCGATCATGAACACCGTGAAGATCGAGATGGGCAACGACCGCAACACATCCACCGGTCCGAACGCGGCCACCATGCGCTCGTCCGACGAATACCCGAACGTGGCCCGCGAGCCCGGCTTCCAGCTGGCCGCCGACGCCATGAAGGTCAATCCGAACGTCAAGGTGAGCATCCTGCGCTGGCGCAGCCCCGCCTGGGTCAAGAGCAACGACGACGTCTACAAGTGGTACAAGAACACGATTCTCGCCGTGTACCGCCAGTACGGCTACATGGTCGACTCCGTGAACCCGCACATCAACGAATCCGGACCGAACTTCGCGTGGACCAAGGACTTCGCCAACCGCGTGAAGACCGACGAGGTCGGCTTCATCGGCGCCGGCACCACCAAGGACCTTGACGGCAACGACGTGCTCGCATGGAGCAGCGACGCCGAAAAGGAGGCCTTCCACAAGATCCGTACCATCATCTCCGACGAGGTTGGCACCGGATCGTTCGGCGACGACATGATCAACGACGAGGCGTTGCGCAACGCCGTCGACATCGCCGGCTACCACTACAACACCGCCGATCAGGGAAGCAACTTCAAGACCCTCGCCGACAAGTACGACAAGGAGATCTGGAACTCCGAGGCCCAGTCCACGTTCTCCGTCGGCGCCGACCGCCCGAACAACACCTTGAACCTCGATTCCGGTGAAGGCAACGGCACCAACAACGGCAAGTACGACGGCTCGTCCGGCACCGGCATCGGCGGCATCAACTCGCCGCTCGAAATGGCGAACACCTTCGTCAAGGGCTTCACCCAGTCCCGCCGCACCAACTTCGTCTACCAGCCCGCCATCGGCTCGTTCTACGACGGCTTCCAGTACTCCTCCAAGGAACTGGTCTCCGCCCGTGACCCGTGGAGCGGCTGGCTCTACTACGACACCGGCATGAGCGTGCTCGAACACGTCTCCGGATTCGCCAAGACCGGCTACGAAAGCAACGCCGACGACGTGGACGCCGACGGCATCTGGCGCGGCATCCCCGCCGCATCCCGCAGCGACATCACCGACGGCAACCCGCCGGGACGTGGAACCGGATCCAACGCGTCCCGTGGCGGTGCCACCAGCTACATGACGCTCGCCGCACCGGACAAGTCCGCCTTCTCCACGGTGATCGTCAACGACAGCCAGTACACCAAGACCTACAAGATCAAGGCCGTCGACATGAACGTCGGCGACACCATGGAACTGTGGGAGACCAAGGGCGCCGGAACCTCCGGCAGCTACGCCTCCAACTACATGAAGCCCGTGGCCGAGACCAAGGCCGACGCCGACGGCTACTACACGTTCACCGTCGCGCCGTGGTCCATCGCCACCGCCACCACGCTCGACAAGGCCACCAAGAACGCCGACGGCAGCCTCGCCGCCAAGGACGGACAGGGCAGCCGCGTCGCCGCGTCGAAGGAATACACCAACGGCGCCGATCAGGCCGTGCTCGACACCGATGAGAGCGGCGACCAGAACGGCGTGACCTGGGACAACACCCTGTACGCCGACGACTACGACTACAGCGGCAAGACCGTGGAATCCTACGATCCGAAGTCCGGCAAGACCATCACCGAGGACTTCCTCAAGTCCCGCGGTGGCGACACCGGCGCAACCCCGCTGTACACGAACGACACCAACGGCGCGTTCGAGGTCGTCAAGCAGTCCGACGGCAACTACGTACTGCGCCAGCAGCTGTCCGCAGGCATGCAGGACGGCGGCTGGAACGGCGGCGCGTGGAACGGCGGCGACCCGATCACCACGATCGGCGACAACCGCTGGGCCAACTACAAGGCCTCCGTCGACGTGCTGTTCGAACAGGACGGCTACGCCTGGATCGGTGCCCGCGAACAGGGTGGCACCAACGGTGGCAACAATGTCTCCGCGGCCCAGCTCCGCGTCAAGTCCGACGGCACCTGGGAGTTCTACCGCTTTGGTTCCAAGCTCGCCTCCGGCAATCTCTCCGACGTCGAAGGCGTCAACTGGAAGGCCGGCACCGGCGTGTGGAACAACATCGCCGTGCAGGTGGCCGGCAACGTGTACACCGCGTATGTCAACGGCGTGCAGGTGACCCAGGTCACCGACGACAAGCAGCAGGCCACCGGCCGCATCCAGCTCGGCAGCGGCTACACCAACGTGCAGTACGACAACCTCAAGGTCGAAACCCTTGACGGCTACACGCCCTACTACACCGACCTGATCGACAACATGCACATGCGCAGCTGGGACGACGTGGCCACCCCCGCGCTCCAGTACAATGACAAGTGGCAGCACCTCAACGGCCAGGGCATGTACGTCTACAAGCGCTCCATCTCCAACTCCACCGGCAAGGGCGCGCAGCTCACCTACACGTTCACCGGCACCGGTCTTGACATCAACGGCGCCAACAACGGCAAGGCCAAGCTCAACGTGACCGTGGACGGCAAGCAGATCGCCGCATCCGCCGCCACCATCGCGGCCGGCAGCATGTACACCACGTACATCCTGCGCGGTCTGCCCGACGGCGAGCACACGGTGACCATCGAGACCGCCGACGACAACGCGATCTCCGTCGACACCGTGGGCGTGGTGCAGTACACCGCCGCCGGCGACGTGGACACCACCGCCCTCAAGACCGCGGTCGACTCCTACGCCGACCTCAAGGCCGAGGACTGGAGCGCCAAGAGCTGGGCGATCTTCGCCAACAACCTGGAGAACGCCAAGGCCGCGCTCGCCGATCCGGTGGGCTACGGTCTCGACGTGGAAGGCATGAACGCGATCATCAGCCGTCTCGACACCGCCCGCCAGAACCTGACCGATGGTTCCATCGCCGAAGAGGTGCAGGAGCTCGGTTTCACCGGACTCGCCGTGGTCAAGACCGACGTGGCCAACCTGCCGACCAAGCTGGCCGTCAAGGACGGCAAGGAGACCGCGGTGACGTGGGACTCCGACGCCAAGTCCAAGCTGGCCTCTGCCGCCGACTACAGCAAGGTCAAGCTCTCCGGCGTGACCACCGACAAGCAGGTCGATGGCTCGAAGTACAAGTTCACCATCGAGGTCGAGGCGATTCCGGCCAACACCACCTACTTCATTGATTCCGGCACCAACGGCAAGGACTCCCCGGAGTACACGGCCGTGAAGTCCGCGGTGAAGGGTCTGCTCAACGACAAGGTGGACCAGACGTCCGACGGCTCCACCTGGGGCTATGACGCCAACGCCATCAAGGTGAAGAGCAACACCGACATCAACGACAAGCAGAACACGGGCCTCTACTCCGACGATGACGACGTGACCTACTACCTGCCGCTCAAGGCCGGCAAGTACAAGCTCACCGCCGGATTCCAGGAGTGGTGGGGCCAGGAGAACCGTGAGTCCGCGCAGGCCGTGATCGCGGCCGACGGCACCACGCTCGCCACCGGCGACAACCTGAAGCTGGGCAAGGCCAACCCGAACCTGACTGGCACCGTCGAATTCACCGTACCGACCGACCAGACCGTCAAGTACGTGGTCTCCAAGGTCGGCAACGCGCAGAAGCCTGTCATCAGCTGGCTCGGCGTGGCCGAGGTCGCCGACTACGGCTTCTCCACCGCCGTGGTCAAGGGCACTGACCTGCCCAAGCAGATCAGCGTGGACGGTCTGACCTTCGACGTGAAGTCCTGGGACAAGTCCGCCGCCTCCGCCGTGGCCGACGCAGCCGACTACAGCAGGGTCAAGGTCTCCGGCGTAAAGGCCGACGACACCGTGTTCTCCACCGAGGTCGAGGTCATCCCCGACGGCGTGCAGTACTTCATCGATTCCGGCACCAACGGCAAGGACTCCCCGGAGTACACGGCCGTGAAGTCCGCGGTGAAGGGTCTGCTCAACGACAAGGTGGACCAGACGTCCGACGGCTCCACCTGGGGCTACAACCCGGACGGCCAGAACACCTACGGCTCTGGCGACATCAACGACAAGTCCTCCACCGGCCTGTGGGCAGGCAAGGGCAAGTCCACGATCTACTACCTGCCGCTCAAGGCCGGTACGTACGACCTGTCCGCCGGATTCCACGAGTGGTGGGGCGTCAGCCGCAACATGAAGGTCGTCGTGACCGCCGCCGATGGCACCGAACTCGCCAACGGCAACGCCGATCTGTCCGGCGATGCGCCCGACGTGACCTCCACGAGCACCATCAAGGTCGACAAGGACCAGACCGTCACCCTCACGGTGAGCGGCGTGAGTGCCGACCCGGTCATCAGCTGGGTCGCCGTGGCCAACCACAAGGGCTGACATAACCGAACACGATAACTGAAGATCGCATAACTGAACCGCATACGCAACCAGATGAATCGTGTCCCGCACCCGGATCCCCGGGCCGGGGCACGATCCTCATCGTTGCCACACAGATTTTCGCGGGCGTCATGCCCGTTCCGACCGCAATCGGAACGGGCGGCCCGTGGGGGAACAGACATCTGACGGAATAGAGGAAAGGAATCAGATGAAGCGCAATATCGTCTCCCGCACCCTTGCGGGCGTGGCCGCCGCAGCGATCTCGCTCGGCTGCTTCGCGCTCGGCGCGGGCACCGCGCAGGCCGCGGACAATGACGCCACAATCACGTTGAGCGGCGAGGTGGCCGGCCACACGTTCAAGGCCTACCAGCTGGCCACCTTTGAAAAGGTCAAGTCCGACGGCACGAACATCACCTCCATGGAGCTCGCCACCGTCACCGACAAGGCCGACCTGATCAAGACCACCGCCGAGGCCGCGGCCAACGAAGCCGGCGGCGTGGGTGCCGACAAGGTCAAGACCCTGCCCGCCGCATACACCGGCAACCCGGCCGGATGGCTGTCCAGCTGGACCAGCACCGCCGAGGGCACGAACGACGCCACCGCAGTCCGTCTGTTCACCGAAAAGTACGTCGCCGCCGATGGCCTCGGCGATCCCGCCGCCACCGTAACCGGTGCGGACGGCGCCACCGAAGCCGTATTCAACTTCGGCAACGTCGCCAGCAACGCCGGCTGGTTCGTCATCACCGACACCGACGCCAACGGTGCTCAGCTCGGCTCCCCGATCCTCGTGGGCTCCACCTGGACCGGCAAGACCACGCTGAACAACGTGACGCTTGGTGTGGCAAAGGTCAAGCCGAGCGAAACCGACAAGGTGGCCGCCCCGACCAAGACCGCCGACAAGAAGTCCGTCTCCGTGGTGTCTAAGGCTCCGGGCAATGGCGATGCCAACTGGATCACCTACACGCTGACCGGCGTACTGCCCAAGCACGCCACCGCCGGCTACGTCTACAAGTTCGTCGACGTGCCGCAGGCCGGACTGACCACCACCCCGAACGGCTTCACCGCCCAGATTCAGTCCGTGGACGAGAACGGCCAGCTCAAGGTGGACGCCGACGGCAACCCCGTGTACGAGAACCTGCCGGCCGCCAACGTCACCGTTCCGCGCCGCCAGACCGTCGGAGACGGCACCAAGACCTTCGAGATCGCACTGAAGAACGTCGATAAGCTCACCCCCGGTGCCGCCGTCAAGGTGACCTACATGGGCTACGTGACCGCCGAACCCGAGTACAACGACGCCGGCGTGGGCACCGTGTCCAACACCGCGCATATCGAGTACGGTGCCGCCGACGCCGTGGCCTCCACCGAGTCCGCCAGCGCCTCCGTGAATGTGTTCAAGGGCTTCCAGTTCACCAAGATCGGAGCTGACACCAAGAAGGCCCTGGCCGGTGCCACCTTCACCCTGAAGCTCAAGGACTCCACCGACACCACCGCGCTGCGCACCGCAACCTCCGGCGAGGACGGCGTGATCAGCTTCTCCGGTCTGGGTGCCGGACGCTACGTGGTCTCCGAGACCGTGGTCCCGAACGGCTACTACCAGAACATCAAGCCCAGCTTCGAGGTCGAGGTCTACGAAACTGGCAAGTACACCATCTACACCGACACCACCTGGGATCTGGTGAACAACACGGACCAGAACAACGTCACCGTGACCAACGTGAACAACGTCACCCAGCTGCCGAGCACCGGCGGCATGGGCATCGGCGTGATCACGGCCGCGATCGTGCTGGCCGCCGCCGGCAGCGTGTTCTTCGCCGCCAAGACCATCCGCAACCGTCGCGTCGCCCGCATGTGATCATGCGAGTCTGACACTCGACGACAACCATAAGCGCCATGATTCCCGCTGATCCGCATTCCCCCGCCCGCAAGGGCGACCGTCCCGGTCCGCACGCATCCCAAACCGATGCGCGTGCCGGCGCACGGCAGACCGCCGCGCGCAAACCGGGCGGGGGAGCATGGATCACCGGAATCATGGCGGTGCTGTTTCTTGCCATTGTGGTCGCGCTCGCCGGCTGGCTCGTCTCCTCGCGTATGCAGGCCGACAGCCAACAGCAGCACACGGCGGAGCAGGCCAATCAGGCCGCATCGCGGCTTACCGGCGAACAATCCTCGCGCGCGCTCAAGGAGGCCCGCGCCTACAATCATCAGCTTGCCGAGGACGGTCAGGACGGACTCGGCGCCATTCAGGACCCGTACGCGGCCATCCAACTGCAGCAGGCCGCCGTGTCCAAAGCCACGCAGTCAGGGCAATCACAGCGAACCGACGCCGAGGTCATCGCCGCCGATCAGGGCGAGCAATCCGCCAAGGACGAGGACTACAACCGTCTGGTCAACATCGGCGACGGCATCATGGGCAGCCTCACCATCCCGTCCATCGACGCCACCATGCCCATCTATCACGGCACATCCGACGAGGCGTTGTCGTCGGGCGCCGGCCACCTGTACGGCACGTCGCTGCCCGTCGGTGGCACCGATTCCCATGCCGTGCTCACCGCCCACCGTGGACTCGTCACCGCCGACCTGTTCACACGACTCGACGAAGTACGCAAAGGCGATACGTTCAACCTCGACGTGCTCGGCAACACCCTGTACTATCGCGTGGATCGCATCAGTGTGGTGGAGCCGGACGACGTCAGTCAGCTCAAGATCACACCCGGCGAGGACCGCGTCACGCTGGTCACCTGCACGCCGTACGGCGTCAACACGCATCGTCTGCTCGTGTCGGCGGTACGCACGGACGATGCCGCGCCGACGTCGACCGGCGTATCCCCGGTGCGTATACGGCACGCATGGCAGTACGCCGTCGGTGCGGCCGCGCTGATCATCCTTCTGGGCACGATGTATCTCATGATCTCCCGGCCGCCGGAACTGCCATTGGGCTCCCATCGTGCATCGTCCCGTGCGTCATCAGAGGACTGATTTTTCCTGTGATTTTCTCTGTTTCCCTTACTCCCACAATGCTTTTGGGCATTTGCGGCCGTATGCTGACCCGTGACTCGTCCACATAGTGACCGCTCACTGGCATCTGCGCCGCCGCAGGCCTATCTTCACAAGTGGTTCGGGTCGAAAGGCCCGTGGAAATGACTTTGATACCGAAGGGAGGTTCGCCATGATGTACGGAATGACCGCGCTTGCCGTTGTGTCCGGCCGAATTATTATTCCGTCTTCGTTGGCGGACTGATTCGGCATTCACACTGTTCGAGCACGCCAACGATTGGCGGGGCCCGAACGGACAAAATCTGTTTTAGCCCTGCCGAAAGCGGGTTTTTTTCATGCTCGGCAGTTCTATACCGGGCGAAATCGTTCAGCAAAGTCACAAAGAACAGAAGAGAAATCACTCACACATACGGGCGCGAACGTGCGTCGTGGCAGATCGGCCACGTCCCACGCGTATGTGATTAACAGGAGATTAGAAATGACAGCAGTCGACAAGACTGTCGCGGCCGAGGCCGCGAATCCCGCCACCATGGTGCGTGACTCGGTCAAGACCGTGATCGCCGCCTCCATGGTCGGCACCGCGATCGAATTCTACGACTTCTACGCCTACGGCACCGCCGCGGCGAACTACTTCCCGCACATCTTCTTCTCGGACAAGGCGAACCCCACGGTCGCCCTGCTGATGAGCCTGCTGACCTTCGCCATCGCGTTCATCGCCCGCCCGCTCGGCTCCCTCGTGTTCGGCCACTTCGGTGACCGCATGGGCCGCAAGACCACGCTGGTCGTCTCGCTGATGACCATGGGTGTCGGCACGTTCCTCATCGGCTGCCTGCCCACCTACAGCCAGTGGGGCATCGCCGCGGTCGCAATCCTCTGCCTGCTGCGTTTCATCCAGGGCATCGGCCTGGGCGGCGAGTGGTCCGGCGCGGCTCTGGTCGCCACCGAGAACGCTCCTGAGGACAAGCGCGCGCTCTACGGTTCCTTCCCGGAGCTGGGCGCCCCGATCGGCTTCTTCCTGTCCAACGGCACCTACTTCGTGCTTGAGTCCTTCAACGACTCCGACGCCATGCTCGCTTGGGGTTGGCGTGTGCCGTTCCTGCTGAGCGCCATCCTCGTGATCGTCGGCCTTGTCGTCCGCGTCCACATGGAGGAGACCCCGATCTTCCGCATGGCCCAGGAGCAGAAGAAGGTCGTCAAGTCCCCGCTCACCGAGGTGTTCCGCAAGTCCTGGAAGCAGGTCCTGCAGGCCACGTTCCTCGTCGCCGTCACCTACACGCTGTTCTACACGCTCGCCACGTGGTCCCTCGCCTGGGGCACCAAGGCCAAGGGCGAAGGCGGTGGCAGCCTCGGCTTCACCAACCAGGAATACCTGCTCATGCTGATGATCGCCATCTGCGTGTTCGCCGCATTCATCGTGATCTCCTGCGTGAACGCCGACAAGTTCGGCCGCAAGCGCGTGATCGTCACCTCTTCCGTGCTGCTCGTCGTGTTCGCCGCCCTGTTCCCGTTCCTGCTGAACGGTGAGATCGTCGGCCAGCGCAACTTCGTCGCCAACATGGCCTTCCTGTGCATCGGCTTCGCGCTGATGGGCACCGCGTTCGGCCCGATCGGTGCATTCCTGCCCGAGCTGTTCGACGCCAACGTTCGTTACTCCGGATCCGGTATCGGCTACAACCTGGCCGCCATCGTCGGCGCGGCGTTCGTGCCGACCATCGCCACCTGGCTGAGCTCCCACTGGGGTGTGCACTCCGTGGGCATCTACCTCGGCGTGATGGCCCTGTGCTGCCTCGTCGCGGTGCTGTCGTGCCGTGAAACTAAGAACGTCGACTTCACCAAGTGAAGTCCCCGTTCTAAGTTTCACCGTCGCGCTCGTGGGTCGCGCTCCCTTCGCCTACAGGGAGTCCCCTGGACTCCCTGTTTGACGGCTCAGCACGAACGTCGACTTCACCAAGTGAAGTCCCCGTTCTAAGTTTCACCGTCGCAAATAAGTCAAATAAGTTCACCAAAAAGTCATTTTTGGTGCTTGACTCATCCGTCTCCGATCGGGGAAACTCAATACGGGGGCGGGTGAACAGCAAGCCACACGATGGGAAAATCGCGCACGTACATGACCGTGCATGGTCACGTATGCGAACGCTCACATAACCGTTCCCACCCCAGTCCGCAACCCGGGCAAAAACAATTCAATATTTGGACGCCGACTTTTATGCCGGCCTCTGGAGGACTAGAAATAGTTCCCAGATCGATGACTTTCAACGTCTAGGACACAATCCTTCTCGCCGAAGGCCGTCAGCAATCTCAACCGATTGCCGGACGCCATTGCTCGGCAATCACCAACATATAAAGGAGTGCCAATCATGGCAGCAACTATCTGGTACGAGAAGGACGCCGATCTGTCCGTGCTCGAAGGCAAGAAGGTGGCCATCCTCGGCTACGGTTCCCAGGGTCACGCTCACGCGCTGAACCTGCGTGATTCCGGCGTCGACGTGGTGGTCGGCCTGCGCCCGACCTCCAAGTCCGTGGAGTTCGCCAAGGAGCAGGGTCTCGAGGTCAAGTCCGTGCCGGAGGCCGTGGCTGAGGCCGACATCGTCATGATCCTTCTGCCTGATCAGTATCAGGCCGCCGTGTACAAGAAGGACGTTGAGCCGAACCTGAAGCCGGGCGCTGCTCTGGCCTTCGCTCATGGTTTCAACATCCACTACGGCTACATCAAGCCCACCGAGGATCACCCGGTGTTCATGGTTGCCCCGAAGGGCCCGGGCCACATCGTGCGTCGTGAGTACGCCGCTGGTCGTGGCGTCCCGGTGGTTGTGGCTGTGGAGCAGGATCCGCGCGGTGACGGCTGGGCCATCACCCTGGCTTACGCCAAGGCTCTCGGCGCTCTGCGCGCCGGCGCCATCAAGACCACCTTCACCGAGGAGACCGAGACCGATCTGTTCGGTGAGCAGGACGTCCTCATGGGCGGCATCAACCACCTGTGCGACCTTGGCTTCGACGTGCTGACCGAGGCTGGCTACCAGCCGGAGATCGCCTACTTCGAGGTGTTCCACGAGCTGAAGATGCTGGTGGACCTCGCCAACGAGGGTGGTCTGAACAAGGCCCGTTGGTCCTGCTCCGACACCGCTCAGTACGGCGACTACACCTCCACCGTCATCACCGACGAAACCAAGAAGCGCATGCAGTACCAGCTCAAGCGCATTCAGGACGGCTCCTTCGCCAAGGAGTTCATGGATGATCAGGCCGCTGGCGCTCCGAAGTTCAAGAAGCTGCAGGAAGAGTTCTCTCACCCGCACCTGGAGACCGTCGGCCCGAAGCTGCGCGCCATGTTCTCCTGGAACAACGGCCCGGCCAAGGATGCCGATGAGGCTGAGTCCTTCAACGGCAAGATCGCTCGTACCCAGGTCCAGTGATTTGGGCGCGGCCCTAAGCTTGGCCGCGTGAGCTAAGCCTGTCAAGGCTGTTCGGCTGTCGTCCCGTACATACTCATGTGCGGGACGACAGCCTTTTTCTATTCCCCCTAGTGTGATCGTTAGTGTGATCACACTAACGAGCCAGACTGCCCGAAACCGTTGAAATTCCAACAACTCCATTTGTTAGTGTGATCACACTAAGAGAGAGCGACGTACGGTATGTGGGCACTGTCTTGCGGGCTGGGATTGAGAGAGGTTTGCGGTATGCCGCCGGCGGAGCGGCGGAGAATCCGGCGTCGAAGGCATGCTTCGCCGAACGATGTTGGAATACTGATTCACCGTGGTTTTAGTTAAGCGTTTCAGTTTTATTGATGATGTCGAACGGGCCGTGTGGCTCCGCCATGAGGACCTGTCGTTCTTGCGGTCATTGTGAATGTCGGCGATCGAAAACATTCTCCGTCTCGGTTGTTGCCTAGTGGGTATGATCTCGTCGCGGCGCAAACGTCGATGATCTTCAATTTCTGAACCGATTAAGTGTGTCGTGCTGTTGGATATGCGCTTTTTCGACAGAAGCGTCGGAGAGGCGGCAGAGTATGTCGAATTCTGATATGAAGCGACGGAAAACGTTGATATATATGGGATTTTACGAGAGTTGGCTTCTTCGTCGATCTGGTCATCATTGTAATCGCTGATCAAAAATAGTTAGACATCATTAAAAATATATTAAAAATAAATAGAGATTTGCGACACTACTACTTAAGCGATTAAGAAAAATGTGGTACATTAGCACCAGCACGCCGGCATGCCGGCACTCATCAGACGCATCATCGGCAAAGGAGCAAGTATGAGCACCACATTTCCCAATGATTTTCTCTTCGGCACGGCCACTGCCTCCTACCAGATCGAAGGCGGTGTACACGAAGGCGGCCGGTGCGCCTCCATCTGGGATACGTTCAGCCATACGCCCGGTCGCACCGTAAACGGCGATACCGGTGACGTGGCCTGCGACTCCTACCATCGCTGGCGTGACGACATCGCACTGCTCGCCGACCTCGGCGTGAACGCCTACCGATTCTCGGTGTCCATGCCGCGCATCATGCCTGTCGAAGGCGGTCCGGTCAACGAAGAGGGCCTCGACTTCTACGAACGCATCACCGATGCCCTGCTGGAGAAGGGCATCCAGCCGATCGTCACCCTCTACCACTGGGACCTGCCGCAATACCTTGGCGACAAAGGCGGCTGGCTGAATCGCGAAACCGCCTACCGTCTTGGCGAATACGCGAGCGTGGTGGCCGAACGCCTTGGCGACCGCATCCATACCTACACCACGCTCAACGAGCCATGGTGCTCCTCCTATCTCAGCTACGGTGCCACCGAGCACGCCCCCGGTCTGGGCCTCGGTCCCGGCGCGTTCCCTGCAGTGCACCATCTGAACCTCGCTCACGGTCTTATGGCCCAGGCCGTACGCGCCCAGGTGGGCGACCGCTCGGAAGTCTCGGTCACCTGCAACCTCCAGCTCAACCGCGGAGACGCCGACGCCGTGCATCGTCTGGACCTCATCGCCAACCGCGTGTGGCTCGACCCCATGCTGCGCGGCTACTATCCAGACGAGTTGTTCGCCATCACCCGCGGCATCTGTGACTGGGACTTCATCAAGGACGGCGATCTCGAGCAGATCCACCAGCCGATCGACGTGTTCGGCATCAACTACTACAACACCTCGCTGCTTGCCATGAGCGACCGTCCGCAGTTCCCGCAGTCCACCGCCGCAAGCACTGCGCCCGGTGCCAGCGACGTCGACTGGCTGCCCACCGCCGGTCCGCACACCGAAATGGGATGGAACATCGATCCCGACGGTCTGCATGATCTGCTGGTCCGCGTGCACAACAACTATCCGGAGATCCCGCTCATCGTCACCGAAAACGGCATGGCCGTGGATGATCATCTCGAAATCGCGGCGGACGGTACCAAGGCCGTGCACGACGCTCTGCGTATCGACTATCTGCGTCGCCACTTCGAAGCCGCCCAGCGGGCCATGGACGAAGGCGTCGATCTGCGCGGCTACTTCGTATGGTCGCTGATGGACAACTTCGAATGGGCGTTCGGCTACACCAAGCGTTTCGGCATCACCTACGTGGACTACACGACTCTGGAACGCACGCCGAAGGACAGCTACTACTGGTACCAGCGTCTCATCGCCCAGCGCCGCATCCCGGACAACGACTGATCGCAACGACTGATCGTCACACGTCATCACGATCGGCGAATCCTCGCATCTCGCAGCCCTCGCCCCGCACCCTTGCGCCCCTGCACCCCTTGCAAAACCCGCGATAATCACCACAACAGCGAAGTATATGGAGACCATCATGAACCACACGCCCGCCACGTTCCACCCCCTGCATGCCGGGTGGACGGCCTACGCCACCAATCCCGAAGCCGCGCCCGCGTCGCTGCGTGCCCAACTGGCCGCCGGCATCGCCGCCACGGTCCCCGGTGAGATCACCCTGGACCTCGTCGCCGCCGGACTGATCGACGAGCCCTTCGACGCCGACAACGAAACCCGCCAGCAGTGGATCGGCGACGTCGACTGGCGATACTCCTGCACGTTCGACTGGCATGACGACGGCGCTGACCGGCATGATCTGGTGGCCTACGGACTCGACACCGTGGCCACAATCATCCTCAACGGCCGTTACGTCGGCTCCACGCAGAACTATCATCGCGCCTACCGCTGGGATGTCCGTCCGATGCTCCACGACGGCGACAACACGATCGAAATCCTCTTCGCATCATCCGTGCGCGAATCTGACGCACGTGAACAGCGTCTCGGCTACTATCCGCACACCGAGCATCACGCGTTCAACCAACTGCGCAAGCCGAGCTACCAGTTCGGCTGGGACTGGGGCATCGACGTGGCCTGCGCCGGAATCTGGCAGCCCATCGGCATCGACTCATGGTCATCAGTTCGTCTGTCCGCCGTCCGCCCGCTCGTGGACGTGCGTGGCAACGGTACTGGCGTACTGAACTGCACCATGGAGATCGAACGTGCCGGTTCCGGACGCGTGCCCACCGTCATGGACGCCCACGCCGGCCAGCAGGCTGTGCCGGTCGAGGTTCGTGTACAGGGGCACGGCGTCGACATCACCGTTCCCGGCGTTGTAGAGCAGGGACGTAATGCCACCACCGTCACTGTGGACGTGCCGAACGCCGAACTGTGGTGGCCGCGTGGCTACGGCGACCAGCCGCTATACGACGTGACCGTGACCGCCGGCGGCGCCGTATGGCAGGGACGCGTTGGCTTCCGGACCACCCACGTCGACACCCGTGCCGATGTCGTGGGCCGCCCGTTCCAGATCTCCGTCAACGGCGTGCCCGTGCATGCCCGCGGTTACAACTGGGTGCCGATCGACGCATTCATTACGCGCGGCGATCATGACTTCTACGAGCGGCGATTCCTTGATCTGGTGGAATCCAACTCCAACATGGTGCGTGCCTGGGGCGGCAGCATCTACGAAACCGACGACTTCTACGATCTGGCCGACGAATACGGCATCATGGTGTGGCAGGACTTCATGCTTGCCTGCGCCTCTTACCCCGAAGACGCCGAAACCCGTGCCGAAATCGAAGACGAGGCCCGTCAGCAGATCACCCGACTGTGCCCTCATCCGAGCCTGATCGTCTGGAACGGCTCCAACGAAAACTACGTGGCCTACTCCGAATGGGGTGGCGTGCAGCAGGCGCTGCGTGACGACGACCGCGCCGCCAACGAATACGGCTACGGTGAAAAAGGCTGGGGTGACTACTATTACGCCGAACTTTTCACGAAGCTGCTCGCCGAACTCGACCCCACGCACGTGTACCTTCCCAGCTCCCCGATGAGCTTCAGCAAATTCGTCGACGCCAACCGTGACACCGACGGCACCATGCACATCTGGGACGTCTGGAACCGCGTGGACTACCGCAAATACCGTGACTATACGCCGCGCTTCGCCGACGAATTCGGCTATCAGGCCCCGCCCGCATTCAGCACGCTCAAGCGTGTGGTGCACGACGATCCCATGGATCCGTTCGGCACGCAGATGCTCGTGCATCAGAAAGCCATGGGCGGCAACTACAAGCTTGCCCGCGGCATGCGTTCGCATATCACACCCGGCAACATCGACGACGTGAGTTACCGTGCCGACGGCACGCGTGACTGGCTGATCCCCACCGACGTGTGGACGAACATCGAAGACTGGCACTGGGCATGCCAGTTGCAGCAGGCGCAGGCCATCCGCTTCGGCGTAGAACACATGCGCTCCCTCGAACCCGTGAACGCCGGTGCGCTCATCTGGCAGCTCAACGACGACTGGCCGGTCGTCTCCTGGGCCGCCGTGGACTACTACGGGCATCGCAAGCCCATGTGGTACGCCTCTCGGGACTTCTTCGCGCCGCGCTTCGCCACGATCCAGCCGCGCACATCCGACCGCGCCCGCGAGGACCACAGCTGGGAAGGCAAGGCCGTCGCCCCCGACCATCTTGAACTCATCGTGCTCAACGACACTCGTACGGCATGGTCGGGCACCTGGACCGTCCGCCGGGTGACGCTCGACGGCACCGTACTCGCCGCCGCCACGTTCGATGTGACTGTGGACACCGTGTCGCACGTCGCATTACCGCTGTCCGAAACGCTTGCCGGATTTGACGATCCGTCGAACGAGCTGCTGGTCGCTGAAGCCGCCGCTGCCTTCGCGGCTGATTCCGAGCCGGCGTTTGCCCGCGTGATCTACAATCCGGCCGAAGTGATCGACCAGAACCTGCTGGCGTCCGACCGTGCGTTCCACGCCGACGTCACGCCCGTCGACGACGGTTATGACCTGACGGTGACGGCGACCGGCTACGTCCGCGATCTGTTCTGCATGGCCGACAAGGTTGACGACAACGCCACCGTCTCCGACGGCATGGTCAGCCTGCTGCCGGGCGACACGGTGACCTGGCGTATCGCATCCACTGCCGACGTGGCCGATCCCAACGTGTTCGCCGATCCGAACGTACTGCGCAGCGCCAACGATCTCAAGCGCCAGTGGTAGGAGCAACGCCACTTCACGCCGTATACACTGACTGCACACTGCATGCTGCACACTGCATGCTGCATGCTGCAGAACTACGGAAGAACTACGGAAGAACTAAGGAAGAACTACGGAAAGGAATCATCGATGACCTCCATTACGAACGCCGCATACCGGCTCGGCACCTCTGAAAACCGCGACTGGCTCAACACGCAGCGTGACAGTCTCATGAACTTCGGCCACGCCTTCCCCTCGCCGACCGGCGGCTCCTACTGGCTTGGCGACGACGGTACCCCGTGGAAGGACCGCAACCGCGAGACGTGGATCACCTGTCGCATGACCCACGTCTACGCGCTCGCCGCATTCGTCGGCCATCCGGGTGCCGAGGAACTGGTCGACGCCGGACTCAAGGGACTCAAGGGCGAACTGCACGATGACGCCAACGGCGGCTGGTACGCCGCGGTCACCCCCGAAGGCGGTCACATCGGCATCAAGCAGTGCTATGCGCACGCCTTCGTACTGCTGGCCGCATCGTCCGCCACACTGCTCGGCCGGCCGGGTGCCGCCGAACTGCTCGCCGACGCCCAGCAGGTGTTCCTCACGCGCTTCTGGGACGACGAGGTCGGCCTGTCCGTTGATACGTGGAACGAGGACTTCACCGAACTCGACCCGTACCGTGGCATCAACGCCAACATGCATTCGGTCGAGGCGTTCCTCGCGGTGGCCGACGTCACCGGAGACGAATCGTGGCGTGAACGTGCCGGCCGTATCATCGACCATGTCGTCGGCTGGGCCGAAGGCAACGGATGGCGCATTCCCGAGCACTTCCACGCCGACTGGAGTCTCGATCTCGAATGCAACGCCGACCGGAAGGACGACCAGTTCAAGCCGTACGGCGCCACTCCGGGCCATGGCATCGAATGGGCGCGACTCATTACCCAGTACGCGCTGAGCGCCGGACTGGCTGAATCACGCAAGGCGCAGCTGGTCGACGTCGCCGAGCAGCTGTTCCAGCGTGCCGTCGCCGACGGTTGGGACGCCGACGGTGCGCCCGGCATCGTCTACACCACCGACTGGCAGGGCGCGCCGGTCGTGCATGACCGCATGCATTGGACGCTTGCCGAGGCGATCAACACGTCGTCCGTGCTGGCGCATGTGACCGGCCGTGCCGAATACGCCGACTGGTACGCCACGTTCCTGCAGTATGCCGACAGCACGGTGATCGACCACGTCAACGGATCCTGGTTCCATCAGCTCGATCGTGACAATCGCCCGATCGGCACGGTATGGCCGGGCAAGTCCGATCTGTATCACGCCACGCAGTCGATGATGATTCCGCTCGCTGATCCGTCGTTGTCCATTGCGGTGGCTGCCCAGCAATCTCGCTAACCGTCCCATACGCCGCTCTTCCTTAGTGTGCTCGTTAGTGTGATCACACTAACGAGCCAGACTGCCCGAAACCGTTGAAATTCCAACAACTCCATTTGTTAGTGTGATCACACTACGTGAGGGCGGCGTACGGTATGTGGGCACTGTCTTGATTGTTGGGATTCTGAGGTTGTTGGGATTCTGACGGGGTTGAGTGCGGATGGCTCAAGTGTTCGCCCACGTTGTGGACGGGAATGTGACGGAAGCGACATTATCTGTAGGATAGTGGGCAGTTTGCAGGACAAAATCCTCAGATGAGATCGTCTGGGTGAGTGATATATGCGATTCGTACGGGAGTCGCGACGATCACGATCGGACAAACGCGCGTCACGACACGGTGCGCGCGGCGCTCTATGCGCAACCACAACAACATTCGCAGTAGTTAAGGAGTGCTTACATGGCTGCACAGATCTGGTACGAGAACGACGGCGATCTGTCCGTTCTCCAGGGCAAGAAGGTTGCCATCATCGGTTACGGTTCCCAGGGTCACGCTCACGCGCTGAACCTGCGTGATTCCGGCGTTGACGTGGTGGTCGGTCTTCGTCCGACCTCCAAGTCCGTGGAGTTCGCCAAGGAGCAGGGTCTCGAGGTCAAGTCCGTCGCTGAGGCGTCCGCCGAAGCCGACGTGATCATGATCCTGGCCCCCGACCAGTACCAGCGCACCATCTGGGCCAACGACATCGAGCCCAACATCAAGCCGGGCGCTGCCGTTGCCTTCGCTCATGGTTTCAACATTCACTACGGCTACATCAAGCCCACCGAGGATCACCCGGTGTTCATGGTTGCCCCGAAGGGCCCGGGTCACATCGTGCGTCGTGAGTACGCCGCTGGTCGTGGCGTCCCGGTGGTTGTGGCTGTGGAGCAGGATCCGCGCGGTGACGGCTGGGACCTGACCCTCGCCTACGCCAAGGCTCTCGGCGCTCTGCGCGCCGGCGCCATCAAGACCACCTTCAAGGAAGAGACCGAGACTGATCTCTTCGGCGAGCAGAACGTGCTCATGGGTGGCGTGAACAAGCTCGTCGAGATGGGCTTCGAGGTCCTCACCGACGCCGGCTACCAGCCGGAGATCGCCTACTTCGAGGTCTGCCACGAGCTGAAGATGCTCGTCGACCTGATGAACGAGGGTGGTCTGAACAAGGCCCGTTGGTCCTGCTCCGACACCGCCCAGTACGGCGACTACACCAACACCGTGATCAACGAGGACTGCCGCAAGCGCATGGAGTACCACCTGGCCCGCATCCAGGACGGCTCCTTCGCCAAGGAGTTCATCGACGATCAGGACGCCGGCGCCCCGCACTTCAAGGAGCTGCAGGAGAAGTACTCCAACGAGCGCATCGAGACCGTCGGCCCGAAGCTGCGCGCCATGTTCTCCTGGAACAAGGATGGCGTGAAGGACGCCGACGAGGCCAACTCCTTCACCGGCAAGATCGCCCGCGCCCAGGTGCAGTGATTTCACTCGCATAGCACCATTCGTTTCGTTACGTGGGCCGCGTATGTGTTACGTGGGCCGTGCGCGGCCCAACTAACAAAACGTCGAAATCGTTGAAATTGCAACGTTTTCTATATTATGTTACGTGGGCCGTACTCGGCCCAGCTAACGGCCCACGTAACGTTCTTGCCAAATTCGTGAGCTTGATCAATTCGTCTTCAAGCCGGCTCAGGGTTCAGTTTCCACTCGCATCCTGTCGCTGAACTCGTTTTCGTTGCCGCATCTTACGTTGGCGTTCCCTGTTCGCCGCATCTCGCTCATCGTTGAGCAGTGCCCGGTACTCTGGTATCGGTTGTCCAGAGACCTCCACATGCAGTGCCTTCCCGACTCGTAACGCAAAATGATTGCGTCCGTCGGCGGTCAATACATCGTCCGCAAACACGACGATCACGGTATATCCCATGGAACGTAACGCCTGACGTTTTCGCTCATCCCATCGATATTGTTTTTTGTCAACGCGATGCGCATCGCCATCATATTCAATGATTATGCGCTGTTCCGGATAGGCCATATCCACTGTTGCTGTCCAATTCAGCTCGGGAATGTAGATTCTCCACTGGGTTTGCGGTCGCGGCAGTCCCACTTTCATCAGTGCAAGAACGGCTCGGGCCTCCATCGGGGAATCTGTGATCGTGGAGAGGAATGGCAAGGCGGCGCGGCACCTGTTTTTCCCGACAAATTCACCGGTCCGATTGAGAAACGTCGTAATGTCGTTCGTCGTGATATGTATGGGGCAAGCTGTCGCGCGTACAATGGCATCGGCCTGAACGATCACTTCAACCTGACTGAGATGTCTGGACAACGCGGCCCACGTAACGAGCGGGTGGGTGCAGATGATCGGTGTGTTGTTGACGACGAATTGAATATCGCTGAAATCCTTTTGGCGTATCGCGGTGTCATGCCAAACGATGTATCCGGTGTCATGGCGACTCGGTCGTTGTCTGCGGTTGTCATACATCACTTGAAATGTGAAATCACGCAGTCGAGGGCACCATGGGGTTTCGAGATAACAGAGTTTAAGCGCTGTCGTACCAGTGTAAACGAGCTGATGATTACGTGTTCTTCGAGTGAGATGGTCGTAGCACTGCTGCAGCATGGTTTGCTGTTCTTGAATCAGTGATCGCGCAAGATAGTTGCGGACGATGCCGTGAGTGACAGGCGCGGCTATGCGTGTCGTTGGATTGCTCGTTGAATGACTGTTTCCGGATGTGTTCGTTCGCTGATATCGGTTCATATCGGCGAGCGTAAACGGGTTCGCATCATCGTGCCACATGGTCTGCAGAGAATGTGGATAAGTGGAATAACTGAAAAGTTGTCCACATTCGCACGAGTTCTGTCTTCCTTCTGTCTGCTCCACTTACTTACGTCGTCTCTCCGCGCGGTCTCGCCATTGTTATTCATTACGTGGGCCGCGGTACGTGTTACGTGGGCCGTGCGCGGCCCAACTAACAAAACGTCGAAATCGTTGAAATTGCAACGTTTTTTATGTGGCGTTACGTGGGCCGTGCGCGGCCCAACTAACGGCCCACGTAACGAACTTGCCTAGATGGACTCGTAAGTTGGGTAGCGATTGGAGGAGTCGTTAATGAAGTTTGTTATCGCGCCGGATTCGTTCAAGGGTTGCATGACGGCCAAGACCGCTGCCGAGGCCATACGTGAGGGACTGTCGCGAGTGTTTTCCGACGCCGAATATGTGATGGTGCCGATGGCGGACGGCGGCGAGGGTACGGTGCAGTCGCTGATCGACGCCACCGGGGGAGTGCTGCGGCAGACACGTGTACTTGACCCATTGCAGCGCGAAACCGTTGCGGCATATGGGCTGTTGGGTAATACTGACGGTGTTGGTAATGCCGACGGTGTTGGTAATACTGACGGTGTTGGTGATACCGACGGTGCTGATGACGTTGCCAATATTGCCGATGCTGCCAATATTGCCGATACCGACGGTGCTGACGATGCCGAGACTCCGACCGTATCCTCGGTTCCTGTGTCATCCCTAAGCTCGACGACTTCCGTACTATCCCCGGTTTCCTTGGCACCTGAATCTACCGCGATCACAGCATCCCAGGTCTACGCGACCGCTCCAATTGTCCCGGCTTTCCCAACCGCCGCTTCGTCTCCAGTTCTTGCAACCCCAGCTGCCGCAGTAGCTTCGGTTCCTGTACCATTCCCAAGTTCGGCGGCTGCCGTAACCCCAATCGCCCCGACCACAGAGACCGAGATCGAGACCATGGCATCCGAGGCATCCCCGTCTGCGCGGCATCCTATCGCCGTCATCGAAATGGCCGCCGCCAGTGGCATCCAGTTCGTAGACGACACCACCAAAAACCCGTTGGTCACTACAACGTACGGCACCGGTCAGCTGATTCGTGCCGCACTCGACGACGGTGCCCGCACCATCATTCTTGGCGTGGGTGGTTCCGCCACCAACGACGGCGGTGCCGGCATGGCCGAGGCGTTGGGCGCACGCTTCCTTGACGCTACGGGCAACCCGATTCCTCGTGGCGGCGGATTCCTCGACCGGCTGGCGTCCATCGACGTGTCCGGTGTGGACCCGCGTCTCGCAGACACCACCGTGCTGATCGCCTGCGACGTGACCAATCCGTTGATCGGCCCCAACGGCGCATCCGCAGTGTTCGGCCCGCAGAAGGGCGCCACTCCGGAGATGGTCGAACGACTCGACGCGAACCTGACTAATTACGCCGCAGTCATCGCACACGATCTCGGCATCGATGTCGCCCATGTGCCCGGTGCCGGTGGTGCCGGCGGTCTGGGCGCGGGACTGCTCGCGTTCACCAACGCCGCCATGCGGTCCGGCGCGGAGATCGTTGCGCAAACCGTACGACTAACCGAGCGCGCGGCGGACGCCGACTACTGCATCACAGGCGAAGGCGGCATCGATTTCCAGACGCAGTACGGCAAGACACCGATGGGTGTGGCAAGGGCCGTGCGTCGCGGCAATCCGCAGATCGGCGTGATCGCGCTCGCTGGATACGTGGGAGAGGGTATCGATCAGCTGTACGATCTGGGCATCGACGCGGTGTTTGGCATCGTTCCCGGCGCGCAAACGCTGGCGCAGGCGCTTGCCGACGGTCCGGCGAATCTGTCCCGTACCGCCGAAAACGTGGGTCGTCTGATTCGGCTCAGGCGTAGTCGTTAGCGGTCCTGTGGAGACGGTGACACCATGGTGACGATGACATTGTGGCGACAGTGACACTGCCGACGGCTCGTGTTCGTTCGATGTCCCGCCGTCTGGGGTGCGCCAGCCGCCAGCCAACCCTGGTCCGCCAGTCAACCCAGTCAGTCCCTCCCAATCGGTCAGTCAACCAGCCGACAGTCATGAACCGTCGTCTCACCTGTCCGTCGGCCCACTGACTCGTCAACACGCCTGACCGTGTCCATGCTTTGCGTGCCGAGACGTGCGTAATCATCCGCTTATCGGCATAATGGTTTGGGGTTCATTTATGGTGAGGTGTGTGACTATGACCGAACAGCAGACGACTGATGACATGATGACTGACGACGTGACCGCGGTGCCCGGCGACGGCCCGGCGACGGCAACGTCCGAAACGATTCGTGCCGCAATCGCCGCGTATCCGCGAGCCAAGGCGCGTACACAGCGGTTCTCGCTTGGTGCCCCGCGCTCGGCGACTGTGCTTGACGACGGTTCTCACGCGTTGTTCCTGCGTTCGCACGGTCCCGAAGACGACGTCACCTGCCTGTGGCTGAGCTGGTTCGACAGCGCGGGCAATCATCATGAGACGCTGTTGGCCGATCCGCGGACGCTGCTGTCGTCCGACAACGGCAATCCCGGCAACGGCAACGGCAACGGTCGCGCCGCCGCCGATGCCGATTCCGACGACATCCCCGACGAGGAGAAGGCCCGCCGCGAGCGCGCCCGTGAATCCGCCGACGGCATCGTGTCGTACAGCGTCAACGATTCCGGCAATCGCGTGGTGTTCACGGTCGGCGGCCGTCTGTGGCTGACCACGTTCGTCTTCGATGGTGATATCGAATTCATTGACGACGTTGAGCGCCAAGAACCCGATATCATGCTGGAAAACGTTGATTTTTCAAACTTTGCGCGCAATGACAATGACGGCGATAACGGGTTCGACGAGTCGGGATTCGATCCCGATGATCCCGTCCGTAATGATCCCACGCGTGACGATTCCGCCCGTGACGATTCCGCGGCAGCCGCGGCAGCCGCCGACGCAGCAGCCGGTCGCACCGCCCCGGTTCGTGTGACCGTAGAGGATGGCGAGCTCCACGCCGTTACCCGCGAACTCGGCGACACCTGGTACGTGTCCGCCATGGCCATCCGCGGCCACCGCAGCCGTCTGTTCCGTCCGGTGCTCAATCCGCGCATCTCCCCGGACGGCCGTCTGGTCGCCTACACCACCGGTCGCATGATCAACCTCGTGGTGATCGGCGAAGACGGCCAGCCCGACGACGAGCGCTCGGTGTGCGGCGTATCCGACGATCCGAATGTCACGGTCGGTCTGGCGGAGTTCGCAGCCGGCGAGGAGATGGACCGTTACGAGGGCTTCTGGTGGTCGCCGGATTCGCGCAGTCTGCTGATCGAACGTGCCGACGAGTCTCCTGAGCCTTTGTGGCATATTTCCGATCCCGCCAACCCCGCCAAGCCCGCGCAGTCACGACACTATCCGCAGGCGCTTACCCGGAACGCGGACGTGCGTCTGTTCCGTTTCGACATCGGTTCCGCCGACCATCGCGCCGGCAACATGGCGTTCGCCAGCGTGGAGGACCTGCCCGAAGTGTGGTGGGACCGTCGCGGCTACGAATATCTGGCCGACGTGCATTGGAGTCGTGGCGGAGACCCGCTGCTGCTTGTGCAGAATCGTCGTCAGACCGCCGATCAGGTGCTGGCGATCAAGCCCGAAGGCAGTGATCCGCATGTGGGATTCGCCTCGCAACACAACATTCTTGACGGGTTTTCCCTCGCCGTGGATGGCGATTCGTTCACCGGAGAGGAGTCTGCGAAGCGTTGGCTGCCGACGAGCACATTGACAGTGAGTGGCAGTCGGTATTGGCTGGATCTGATCCATGGCTGTCCCACATGGACGCCGGGTGGTCGACTGATCACCGCCATGCCCGACGAGGAGACCGATACCATGCGTCTGGCGGTGGACGGTCACGCGTTCACTCCCGCCGGCTGGCAGGTCCTCGACGTACTCGACGTGACCGACCATGATGTGCTTGCCCGCGCCACCCGTGATGCGCGCGCTGTGGACGTGGTGAGCTTCCCGCTGCCGGAGGACGGGCAGGAGTTCATCGGCTCGTATTGGCAGGAGCTGACGGATGATCATCGCATCGACGCGCAGAACGGGGGTGCCGGTCCGAATGACGCCGGCGGTTTCGGCAACCGTTTCGCCATCGATTCCGCGTCCGACGGATGTCCTGAGCCGATTGTGATGAATACGGAAACGGGCGTGTGGACGGCTTCGCGCTCCGGCAACGGCATGATTCTGTTCGGCCGGACCATGCATGACGACCGCAGCGTGATGCTGCACATGTTCGGTGCGAACGCGGACAGCGGATACTCTGCGATCGTGGCCAATCACGCCGACGTCCCCGGATTCACGCCGCGTACTGAATTCGTACGACTGGGCGAGCGCGGCATGTATGCGGCGATCACGCTGCCGTCCGAGTCCAGCCCGTACGCGCATGCGGAGAAACTGCCGGTGCTGATGAAGCCGTATGGCGGTCCGATGCATCGTGAGGTCATGTTCAGCCGTTCGTATTACTGGGATTCGCAGTGGTGGGCCGACCAGGGCTTCATCGTGGTATCGGCCGACGGTCGTGGCACCGGCGCGCGCGGTCTGCACTGGGATCATGCCATGTTCGAACGATTCGATCTTGCGTTGGATGATCAGATCGATGCCGTTCACGCACTGCCCGAGGCCATGGCGTCACTGCCGCAGTCCCGCGCCGATTGCGGTGTTCCCGAGCCTGACCTCGATCATGTGGCCATGATCGGCTGGTCGTACGGCGGATATCTGTCCGCACTGGCCGTGCTGCGTGCGCCCGACGTGTTCCATGCCGCCTGCGCCGGTGCCCCGCCCACCGATTGGACGCTGTACGACACGCATTACACCGAACGGTATCTTGGCTTGAACCCGACCGTGTATGAGCGCAACAGTCTGATCAAGGACGCGCCGAATCTGCGTCGTCCGCTGCTGCTGATCCACGGTTTCGCCGACGACAACGTGACCGTGGCGAATTCGCTGAGGCTGAGTTCCGCACTACTGGCCGCCGGTCGTGAACATACCGTGCTGCCGTTGACCGGCATCACGCATATGACGAACGATGAGACCGTGGCCGAGAACCTGCTGCTGTTCCAGCGCGACTTCCTCCGCAAGGCGCTCGCCGAGTGAAACTGCTTCGATAGTCCATGTGGATCGTCGGGCTGGTCAGGGAAAGTGTTGCGATAGTCCTCTACGAACTGTTGCGATAGTCCCCGAAACTGCTTCGATAGTCCATGTGGTTGGGAAGCGGCGTGTGTTCTTGGCTTTGGTATGTGGTACGGCCGCCTGAGCCGGAAGAATCGCTGCGATGACGCACTGTGACGGTGGCGTTGGGTTTCCGCTTTACTTCGATAGTCCATTATCGGAGAGGGAACGACGTGAAAAGTGCTTCGATAGTCCACTAGGGAACCGGCCTGACAAGGCCAGAGTGTTGCGATAGTCCCCGAAACTGCTTCGATAGTCCACTACCGAAGTGTTGTGATAGTCCCCTATCGGGTGGTGGAGGATTGCGGGATTGCTTCGATAGTCCACTGGGCCGAGCCTCAAACTGCTTCGATAGTCCATGTGGTTAGGTGGTGTGGTTTTCCGGTTCTGGCGTGTGCTGTAAGCCCGCCTGAGCCGGGAGAATGGTTGCGGTAGTTCGCTGGGGATGCAATTGTGGGCCCCTGAATTACTCCGATAGTCCATGTGGATCGTCGGGCTGGTCAGGGAAAGTGTTGCGATAGTCCCCGAAACTGCTGCGATAGTCCACTAGGCTGAGCCTCAAACTGCTTCGATAGTCCATGTGGTTGGGAAGCGGTGTGTTCTTGGTTTTGGTGTGTGCTACGGCCGCCTGAGCCGGAAGAATCGCTGCGATGACGCGCTGTGACGGTGGCGTTGGGTTTCCGCTTTACTTCGATAGTCCATTATCGGAGAGGGAACGACGTGAAAAGTGCTTCGATAGTCCACTAGGGAACCGGCCTAACAAGGCCAGAGTGTTGCGATAGTCCCCGAACTGCTTCGATAGTCCACTACCAAAGTGTTGTGATAGTCCACTATCGGGTGGTGGAGGATTACGGAACTGCTTTGATAGTCCATGTGGTTGGGAAGCGGCGTGTGTTCTTGGTTTTGGTGTGTGCTACGGCCGCCTGAGTCGGAAGAATCGTTGCGATGACGCGCTGTGACGGTGGCGTTGGGTTTCCGCTTTACTTCGATAGTCCACTACCAATGTGTTGCGATAGTCCCCTAGGGGGTGTCTCATTAGGTGTGTAACTGGTCTTGGCTGCCATCGGCCGTGACAGGTGTCTGGCCGTGTTGCTTCCGGGGGCGGACTTAGGAGGGGTGATCATGATCATGGTGGCAGGGAATGAGATATGGGCGCCTGCCGTCATTCCCTGCCAAAGGGCGTGGCAGGGAATGACAATACGAGATTTTCTGTCATTCTCTGCCACGAAATTCCGTCATATTTGCACGTAAATCCGGCGGATATGGCGTGAAATCCGTCGTTTTCCCGGTCCTGGGTGCGGCAACGGCTTGATGGCCGTGGCAGAGAATGCCGTTGGAGCCGGTTTCGCGTGTTCTCTGCCAGACAATCGTGGCAGAGAATGCGCACAGCGCCCTGCTGATCATTGTGTGGCAAGAAATCGTGGCAGGGAGCGTCGATTCGGGCGGTGCCGTCGTTCTCTGCCATGGCCCGTGGCAGAGAATGCTCCGCGTGGGGGTTTCGCCGTTCCGTGCCACGCCTTGCGGCAGGGAATACGCCGATCCGCTATTCGTCCGTTCCTGTGTTTTGTCAAGTTGGGGTGGGCCGTTTCGGCGTTTCTTTTGGTCCGTT
>NZ_JEOG01000012.1:0-84334 GCF_006408715.1 Bifidobacterium sp. UTCIF-39
TCAGGACATAGGCCTGGGTAAATCAGGACGATAACTCTGGGTCAAACCTGTACATGTAACCGGCTCTGGGCATTTCCGGTTCACGAGGGACCTTCAAAACGTGTCCTCATGATACGGAAATACCCAGAGCCGGTTTTTGAAGTACGGAAATACCCAGAGCCTGTCTTGGACATCATTACTGAGGTCTGTCTCTGGATATTTGGATTCGGTTTTCGTATCAGAATGGGGAATCCTAACCCTTTCAGACCGTCCCAACCTCTTTTGGATTGAACCGTTTCCGCCCAACAATCAATCCGGTCATTTCAGTTCGGCCAATCGATCCATTCTGGCCCAATCACATACAGCCCCCTAATTCAAACATCCCAAACCAATCCGAACCAAACCAAACCAAACCAAACCCATTCAGTCTCAACCCAAACCAACCCAAACCAATCCAACCCAAACCCAGTCAATCTTCACAGACAAAAACCGCGGCCTCCCTTACATGGAAGGTCGCGGTTTTCCTGACTCCGGAATTCTCCTGCGATTTCCCGAGTCAGCGAGTCAGCCAAGCGGCAATCAGGCCTGCTTGATCTCCTCCTGGCCGGGCTCGGTCCACAGCGTGTGGAAGACACCGGGCTCATCAACGCGCTGGTAGGTGTGGGCGCCGAAGAGGTCGCGCTGACCCTGGATCAGGGCGGCGGGCAGACGCTTGGAGCGCAGACCGTCGTAGTAGGCCAGCGAGCTGGAGAACACCGGCATCGGGATGCCGAAGCTGATGGCGCGGGAGATCACGCGACGCCACGAACGCTGCACGGTCTCCACCGCGTCCTTGAAGTACGGGGCGAACAGCAGCGACACGTTGGCCTCGCCGGACTCGAACGCCTCGGAGATGCGGTTGAGGAACTGGGCGCGAATGATGCAGCCGCCACGCCAGATGCGGGCCACGGCAGCCAGATCGATGTCCCAGCCGTATTCCTTGGCGGCCTCGGAGATCTCGTTGAAGCCCTGCGCGTAGGCCACGATCTTGGACGCGTACAGCGCCTCGCGAATGTCGTTGATGAACGCCTGACGCTCCTCGAGCGGCATCGGCACCACTTCGGACGGGCCTTCGAGACCCTGCTTGGCGGCCTCCTCGCGCAGCTCGGTCTGCGACGACAGGCCACGGGCGAACACGGCCTCGGCGATACCGGTCACCGGCACGCCCAGCGACAGGGCGGTCTGCACGGTCCAGGTGCCGGTGCCCTTCATGCCGGCGTGGTCGAGCACCACGTCGATGAACGGCTTGCCGGTCTTCTTGTCCACGTGGTGGAGCACTTCGGCGGTGATCTCGATCAGGTAGGAGTTGAGCTCGGTCTTGTTCCACTCCTCGAACAGGTCGCCGATCTCGGCGGGCTCCATGCCCAGGCCGCGACGCATCAGGTCGTAGCTTTCGGCGATCAGCTGCATGTCGGAGTACTCGATGCCGTTGTGCACCATCTTGACGAAGTGACCGGCACCGTCGGAACCGATGTGCGTGACGCACGGTTCGCCTTCCGCCTTGGCGGAGATGCTCTCCAGAATCGGGCCGAGGGTCTTCCAGGACTCCACGGTGCCGCCGGGCATCATGGACGGGCCCTTGAGCGCGCCTTCCTCACCGCCGGACACGCCGCAGCCGACGAAGTGCAGACCGCGAGCGCGGATGGCCTTCTCACGACGCATGGTGTCCTTGTAGTAGGCGTTGCCGCAGTCCACGATGATGTCGCCGGGCTCCATGAGGTCGGCCAGCTGGTTGATCATGTCGTCGGTGGGCTCGCCGGCCTTGACCATGATGATGGCGGTGCGCGGCTTGGTGAGAGACGCGACGAACTCCTCAAGCGTCTTGGCGGGAACGAACTTGCCCTCGTCGCCATGTTCGTTGATCAGGGTTTCGGTACGCGAGTAATGACGGTTGTATACGGCTACCGTGTTGCCCTTGTGCGCCAGGTTACGAGCCAGGCTCGCTCCCATCGCCGCAAGACCGACAACACCGATATTGGCTTGTGCTTCGCTCATCATTGCCTTTCGATAGAACAGCGGGCGGCACGTTTCGTTCCGTGATCGTCGCCACGGTTCCGCCCATGAGCACGGTTTTCCCCGCGGTTAGAAGTATACCATTGTCGCGAATAGTAGTACCTTTTGAATTCACGCAGTGTCATCTGGTGGACGCCAATGCTCCCTATACACCCCGATCCCCCGCGCCGCCACACCCCATTCGTCCCGCATACGCCGATGCCCGTCGACGCGTTCCGCATATCGCGGACCGTATCGACGGGCATCGTTTCGCCGTGACGGAGGGATTCGGATTGTCAGATCAACGGATCACATCATCCACACGGACGATTCAGACAATCGACTTCGACCGATAGTCCAGAGCCGCTCACTTGACCGTGAAGCCCTGGGTCTTGCCGAATTCGACGAGCTTGTCCTGCCACGCCTTCACACCATCGGAGAGCGAGGTGTTCTTGTCGGTGAACGCCTTGCCAGCGTTGTCGCCGTAGATGTCGCGGGCGTGCACCTCGAAGGGCAGGAACTGGTAGTCGGTGGAGACGTTCTCAGCGGCCTTGGCCAGCTCCTCGTTGTACTTCTGACCACCGAAGTAGTCCACGTCCTCACCGTCGGAGTTCTTCACGGTGGTAGCGTTGAGGAAGCTGTCGCTCTTCATGGTGTCCAGATCGGCCGGGAAGGCGCCACCTTCGACACGGGTCTTGATGCCCTCGGCGTCATGGTTGGCGAACTCGATGAACTTGTAGGCCGCATCCTGCTTCTTGGAAGAGGACAGAATCGCCAGCGAGGAACCGCCGTTCTCGGAGTTGGTGGCCTTGCCGTCCTGGGTCGGCATCTGGGCCACACGCCACTTACCGGTGGCTTCGGAGGCGGAGTTGACCAGCGTGGCGGGCATCCACGCACCGGTCATCAGCGAGGCGATGGAGCCGTCACCGAGGGCCTTGTTCCAATCCTCGGACCAGCCGACGGTCTTGGTGTCGATCAGGTCCTCATCGATCATCTTCTGCCAGAACTCGGTGAAGCTCTTGGCACCGGAGTCTCCGGTGAGATCGATGGTCACGGTCTTGCCGTCCGCGGAGGTCTTGAACGGCTGACCGCCGGCGAGCCAGACCATGGAGTCGTAGAAGCCTGCGTCGCCGGAGTCGGAGGTGATGTAGGAGCCGGTGGCACGGATCTTCTTGGCGGCCTCATAGTATTCGTCCCATGTGGTGGGGACCTGGGTCACACCGGCCTTGTCGAACACTTCCTTGTTGTAGAACAGCGCCATCGGGCCGGAGTCCATCGGCAGGCCGTACACCTTCTTGTTCCACTGCACGGAGGCCCAAGTGCCGGGCGTGTAGAAGCTGTCGTAGCCGGAGGTCTTGGAGGTGATGTCGGCCAGCTGGTCACTGATCGCGTACTGCGGAATGGCGTAGTACTCGATCTGCGCCACGTCCGGAGCACCCTTGCCCGCCTGGATGGCGTTGTCGAGCTGCGTGTACTCCTTGGCGTTGGTGCCCACGTTCTGCAGGTCCACCTTGATGTTCGGGTTCTTCTCCTCGAACTTCTTCACGACATTCTTCAGCGTGGGCTCCCATGCCCAGACGGTAATCTCCGTCGTGCCATTGGAATCCGAGCCGCTATCGGATGCGTTGGACGATCCGCATGCGGCCATCGAGCCCAGCATGGCGATGGCGCCGGTGACGGCGATCGCCTTCTTGAGTGCAGTGAACTTCATCGTTCCTCCTTGTTTCCCTGGCGTTCGAAGTCTCCGAATGCCAGCTTCCATAACTTCCTTTGTCGTTGCACAAGTCCATTACGATGATCGACGATCAGTGGAGATGGTCCTTTCGATCACGGAAAAGTGTCCGCGTCCGAAGGAGTGGTTCCGTTGCAGAGATTTATGTGGAGGGGAAGTCGTAACGACGTCACGAACATCATGCCGTTGATGTCCATGACCTCGATATGACGTCCGGCATATATCATCATCGATCGTTTATGCTTGCGTTAACATTTTTGATTATACACAGGTTCTGCGGTTTGCAAAACCTTGCTGTTTCTGGCGTGTTTGCGTAATCAATCCAGATCATGCCTATGGTGGTTATCCACCGAAGTTTCGGCCGCCATCCGGTGACGGCCGAAACCGCAATCCTCTGATCAGTCAGCACAAACCGACCGTGTCACCACGAATCCGTTGGGCGTGATCTCGACCGCGTCACCATCACCGACGACGGAGGCCATCGACGTCAGCAGCGGTTCTCCGTCCACAGGCACGGTGACCTTGCCGCGGGTGCGGTTGAACAGGAACGCGAACCGCGTGCCGTCGGCACCCTCGCGCACCACACGCAGCACCTTGGCATCACCGGAACCAGAATCGGAATCAGCCACGCCAAGCGCATCGAGCACCTCCGGCAACGACGCCGCCAGACCGTCCCGACCGAGTCGGCATCCCACATACACGGAACGCCCCTCGCCGAACCGATTGGCCACGATCGCCGGCACACCGTCCAATCCGCTCCACGGATCGTCGTCATATGTGGCGATCACGTCCGCACCGTCGGCCACCGACGTGATCACGTCGATCCAGTCATGTGCCGTGGTGCCGTTCGACAATGACACCTCGTTCTTCGTACCGGGGAAGTCGTCGCCCAGCGGGGCGAACTCTTCCACGCGCACGCCCACGACATCGCGGATCGATCCGGGGAATCCGCCGAGCCAGATGTGATCACGCTCGTCGGAGATGCCCGTGGCATAGGTCACGATCACCTTGCCGCCACCCTGCACGTAGTCGCGCAGACGCTGCGAATCGGCTTCACTCAGCAGATACACGCTCGGCAGCACCACCACGTCGTAGGCATCCCATTCACCGCGTACGGGAACCACATCAGCGGTCACCCCCACGTCGAGCAGCGCACGGAACCAGTCGAGCGGCTCGGTCCAGTGACGCACCTGCTGCGTCGGGGTCGCGGTGTGCTCGGTGGCCCACTGCGACTCATAGTCGAACACCACAGCCACCTTGGCCCGCTCCACACGGGACCCCAGCAGACCGGCGTCGGCGAGGGCGTCAAGATCACGGCCCAGCGTGCACACGTCACGGAACACCTGCGAATCCTCGCCGGCCAGCGGCACCATCGAGGAATGGAACTTTTCCGCGCCGGCGCGCGACTGACGCCACTGGAAGAATCCGACCGCGTCGGCGCCCATGGCCACGTGGACCATGGCGTCGCGAATCATCTGCCCGGGTTCCTTGCGATAGTTGATCGGACGCCAATTCACCGCGGACGTGGAGTTCTCCATCAGCCACCACGGGTTCTTGCGCGCGACGCCGTCGGTGAGCGACGCCGCGTACGCCATCTCGTCAAGATGCGCCTCGCCGGGAGTGAAGTAGTGGTCGTTGGACACGAAGTCCACCACGTCACCCCAGTCGTCGTAGTTCATCACCGAATTCGATGCGCTGACCATGAAGTTCGTGGTCAATGGCATGTCGGGCGTGATCTCGGCGAGCGCGTCGCGTTCGGCCTCGTAGAACGCCTTGAGCGCGTCGGACGAGAACCGCTTGAAGTCGAGCAGCTTGCCAGGGTTCATGAAGTTACCGTCGCCGATGAATCGCGGCGGGATGATCTGACTGAAGTCGGTCATGCGCTGCGACCAGAAGTTCGCACCCCACGCGTCGTTCACGGCGTCGATCGTACCGTAGCGTTCTCGACACCATTCCTGGAAGGCGCGCATGGCGTCGTCGGAATAGTCGAATCGATTGTGGCATCCGTATTCGTTGCCCACATGCCAGGCCACCACATAGGGGTTGTCCTTGTAATGCTCGGCCATGGCGCGACACAGCTTGAGCGCGTAGTCGCGGAAGACCGGCGAGGTTGGACGCCAGTGCTGTCGGGCACCGGGCCAGCAGGTGTCGCCGCGATAGTCCTTCCACAGCACTTCCGGATGCGCGGAGGTGAGCCACGGCGGCGGCGATGCGGTGGCGGATGCCAGATCGACGGCGATGCCCGCCTTGCCGAGTTTGTCGATGATGCGGTCAAGCCAGTCGAAGTTCCATACGCCTTCCTCGGGTTCGATGTTGGCCCAGGAGAAGATGCCGAGAGAGACAAAGTTGACGTGGGCCTTGACCATCAGGCGGATGTCGTTGTCCCACACCTCCTCCGGCCATTGGTCGGGGTTGTAGTCGCCGCCGTACCAGATGCGGGGCTTGTCGCCCGCGAGTGGCTGCGGCCAGCGGAATGATCTGCGCGTCATTGCGGATTCCTTTCTTTGCGTCTGTCGATACGTGTCCGTCGTTCGGTTATTCCTTGACGGCGCCGGCGGCCAGACCTGCCTGCCAGTAGCGCTGCAGCATGAGGAATGCGATGACGAGCGGGATGATGGTGATCAGCGATCCGGTGATCACCAGATTCTGGATGGCCTGGCCGCCGGCGGTGGTGGCCTGATCCTTCCATTGGTTCAGACCGATGGTCAGCGGGTACCAGTCCTGATCCTTGAGCATGATCAACGGCAGGAAGTAGTTGTTCCACGTGGCCACGATGGTGAACAGTGCGGTGGTAACGATGCCGGGGGCAAGCAGCGGCAGCGACACCTGGAAGAAGGTGCGGAATTCGCTGGCGCCATCCATGCGGGCCGCCTCGAGCAGTTCGGTGGGCACCGCCTGCTCGGAGAAGATCCACATGAGGTAGAGGCCGAACGGGCTGATGAGCGAGGGGATGATCATGGCCCAGGGGGTATCGGTCAGGCCCAGCTTGGCGAAGAGCAGGAACTGCGGCACTGCGAGCGCGATGCCCGGCACGGAGATCGAGCCGATGATGACCGCGAACACGGCCTTGCGACCGGGGAAGCGGAACTTGGCGAGCGCATAGCCGCCCATGATGGCGAGCAGCGTGGCTCCGCCGGCACCCACCACCACGTAGAAGATGGTGTTGAGGAACCAGCGGCCGAAGATGCCGTCGTTGTAGGTGAACACGGTGACGATGTTGTCCCACAACGCGAATTCGTTGCCGAATCCAAGACCGAAGGTGGAGGTGAAGTCGGACTGCGTCTTGGTGGCGTTGATGAGCAGATAGGCCAGCGGGAACAGGCAGTAGACCGCGAAGATGGCGGTGACCACGGTCAGCAGCAGACTGCGACGCGGATTGGCCGGGTTGGAGAATCCGGAGTGGGCCGCGCGCTTGCGCTCGGCGGCTTCGTCCTTGGCGATGCGCTTCTGGCGGATCTTTTCGGCGCGACGGGCTTCGCGCTCCTGCTCCTTGATGCTTGCGGGGGTTGCGGTTGCGGCGCTCACTTCATCTGCTCCTTCATGCTCTTGAGCTGCACGGCGTAGGCGATGGCCATGGTGATGACGGCCATGACGATGGCGAGTGCGGCGGCATAGTTGGACTGGCCTCCGGAGAAGCTCAGGTTGTAGGCGTACATATTCGGGGTGAAGTAGGTGGGGATGGAATTGCCAGGCACCATGGATTCCAAGACGGAGGGCTCGTTGAACAGCTGGAACGATCCGATGATGGAGAAGATCACGGTGATGGCGAGGCTGCCCTTGAGCTCGGGAAGCTTGATGCGCTTGACGATCTGCCATTCGGACGCGCCGTCGATGGCGGCCGCCTCATACAGCGAGTGCGGGATGGTGGACAGAGAGCTGTAGAAGATCAGCATGTTGTAACCGGTGAATTCCCAAGTGTTGATGTTGGCGATGGACGCGAGGATCACATTCGGGTTGAGCATGTCGATATTGGTGCCGAGCAGATCGTTGAGCGAGCCGACCAGACCGTATTTCGATCCGTAGATGAAGCCCCAGATCAGCGTGGAGACCACGGCGGGCACGGCGTATGGCAGGAACGTGGAGATGCGGAAGAACTTGGTGCCATGCAGTTTCATCGAGTCGATGGCCAGAGCCAGCAGTGCGGCGAGGATCAGCATGACCGGCACCTGGAAGATGGTGAACAGCGTCACGCGCCAGACCGCGGACCAGAACTGTTCGTCATGGAACAGCCGGACGTAGTTGGCGACCCCGACGAACTGGTTGCCGCCGACCATCTTCTTCTGGAAGAAGCTGATGTAGATGGCGTAGAAGATCGGGATGATGAACACGAACACGAAGACGAGGGCGAACGGCCACATGAACTTCCAGCCGCGCCAATCCGCCTTGTGCTTGTTTACGGGCACGGCCTTGGCCGTCGCGCCCGATGTGGTGGGTGTACTCACAACAACTGCCTCCTCTTCGCTGAGGTTGTTGACCTGCGTTTGGTTGTCGGTATGAATGATGTTCGATGTCGTCGCTGACTTCGGCGATGCCGTGGCACGTCTGCGTGCGTCATCGCCGTCAACAATGTTTGCGCAACCATTATGCATCAGATAACGCAAACACGCAAATCGCATCACGTACCGGCCGCTCCGAGCATCGCCCCATTCCGCGATCTCGGCCACGCGCATCACCGGTTCCACGTTGGCCATCCACCGCAACGTTCAGCAACGCCAACGGCGCACCCCGCCACTACAAAACACCGGACAGTGCCATGCCCGCCATAGGTGCTCGCCGCAACGCAACACCCCGCACACATTCGACCGAATCGCGCACCATGCGTTACCATGACAGGTATTGCAATCCGTCGCATCAGCGGATCATCCTGCCGAATACCGGTATAATCCCAATCCGCACAACGATGTGAACGCAATCATCGCCACTCATCACCGAGGAGTTCACCATGAGTAAATCCTCCGCACGCATCGTCTCCATGGCAGACGTGGCCAAACTGGCCGGCGTCTCCGCGCAGACCGTATCGCGGGTATCGAACGGCAGCGACGCCGTGAAGCCCGACACCCTCGACAAAGTACTCGCCGCCATGAAGGAACTCGGCTACCGTCCCAATTTCGCCGCACGGGCACTGAAGCGCGGCCGGTTCAACGCCATCGGCGTGATCATGTTCAATCTGGAATCAACCGGCAATCTTCGCGCGCTCGAGGGCATCACCAACGCGGCGTCCGACCGTGGATATGCCGTCACGATCGGCATGATGAACTGGGACGACAAGCCGACGCTCGCCAGTGCCGTGCGCAAGATGAAGGACATGCCTGTCGACGCGATCATCGTGATTCTGGAACACAAGCCGCTGGACTTCGATACGTTCACGCCACCGCCCACCATCGACGTCACGCTGATCACCACCGCCGATTCGGCCACCTGCTCCACGATCGATTCCGACCAGTACGGCTGCTCCCAGACGATCGTGGACTATTTCCTCGATCACGGCCACCGCAACGTGTATTACGTGTCCGGCCCGGAGGATTCCATCGCCAACGGCAGCCGCGAACGCGGGTGGCGTGAAACCCTGGAGGCGCACGGCATCACTCCCCCGCGGGTGATCCGCGGCGACTGGCAGGCGGAAAGCGGCTACGACGCCGGACTGCAGCTGGCGGCCACTCCCGGATGCACTGCCGTGTACGCGGCCAACGACAACATGGCCAACGGCGTGATGCTGGGCGTGCGCGCGGCCGGCAAACGCGTGCCGGAGGACATCAGCGTGATCGGCGTGGACGACTCGCTCAAAAGCGTGGTACCTCGGCTCAACCTCACCACAGTGCGACTGCACTTCTCCAAGGTGGGGCGCATGGCGTTCGAACAGACGCTGGACATGATCGAAGGCCGACGCAACGACATCACACATTTACTGGTCCCCGGCACGCTGATCGAACGCGATTCCGTCGCCACACTGCACTGAACGACACCGTGTTCGATCACCAGGTCACGCTCGATCACCAGGCCAGCGGCACGCGGGAGATGAAACGACACGGCTCCCCCGTATACGGATCACTGAATTCGAGCGTACGAGCCACCAGCTGCAGTGGATTCGAGAAATCATCGTATGCACGATCAACGATCCTCGGATACATGGGATCGCCCAGAATCGGCAGCCCCAGTGAATTCATGTGCACGCGCAGCTGATGCGTTTTGCCGGTACGCGGATGCAGGGTATAGGCACGCATAGGCGTCTGCGTCCGATGCGCCGTTTCGTCCGCCGCCGCATTCGACGCATTCGACACATCCCCGAGCTCGATCACGGTTTCCGCGTTCGCCACGCCCGGTTCCTCGTACGCCTGCAGGATCCCCCGATCCTTGACGATGCGCGAACGCCGACGCAATGGGAACGTGCGCGGCGGCTCCAGACGTTCGATCGTGCCGAATCGCGGCCGCATGATCGGCTGGGACGGTGCCACGCATTCGTAGGCCTTCACCGTGCGATGCTCCTGGAACAGCATCTGGTATCGTCCGCGAGCGGCGGGATCACGTACGAACACGACCACGCCGGCCGTATCGCGATCAAGGCGATGGGCCGGCGTGATCTGCGGTTCTCCATACTGCTCGCGCAGTCGGATCAGCGCCGTGGACCGGTACCACATGCCGCGTGGCGTGGTGGGCAGGAAGTGCGGTTTGTCGATCACGATGATCCGCTCGTCCTCATACAGCACGGTGAAGTCGAACGGAATATCGTGCTCGTCGACCACCCACCGATGCGGTTTGGCTGGTCTGGCGGACTTGCCGGGGTTCGCCGTCAACGCCCCGTTACTCCACGGTGACGGACTTGGCGAGATTACGCGGCTTGTCCACGTCGTAGTTCTTCAGCTTGGCCATGTCCATGGCGAACAGCTGCAGCGGTACCACGTCAACGAGCGGGCTCATGAGCGTGGGGCACTTGGGACGCCAGAACACCACGTCCGCGTAGTTCTCCACGTCCGGATCGCCTTCCTCGGCCACGGCGATGATGAACGCGCCGCGGGCCTTCACCTCTTCAATACCGGAGATCACCTTGGCGTGCAGCACGTTGCGACCACGCTCCGGCGGCACGATGAACACCACGGGCTCACCCTCGTCCACCAGGGCGATCGGACCGTGCTTGAGCTCACCGGCCGCGAATCCCTCGGTAAACGTGTAGGCGATCTCCTTGAGCTTGAGCGCGCCCTCCATGGCCACCGGGTAGCCGACATGACGGCCAAGGAACAGGAAGGAATTGGCGTTCACCATCTGCTCGGCGGCCTTCTGGATCGCGCTGGACTGCGTGTCGAGCACCCACTGGATCTTGCGCGGCATGTCCTTGAGCGAGTCGAGCGTCTGCTGGATCTCGTCGCGGAACATCGCGCCCTTGATCTGCGCCAGATACAGGCCCAGCACGTAGGCGGCGGTGATCTGCGCCACGAACGCCTTGGTCGATGCCACGGCCACCTCCGGACCGGCATGCGTGTACAGCACGGCGTCGGATTCGCGCGGGATGGAGGCGCCCTGCGTGTTGCAGATGGCCAGCACCTTGCTGCCCTGCTCGCGTGCGTGGCGCAGCGCCATGAGCGTATCCATGGTCTCACCGGACTGCGAGATCGCCACGACAAGCGTACGCGGCGTGAGGATCGGGTCGCGGTAGCGGAACTCGTGCGCCAGCTCCACCTCCACGGGGATGCGCACCCAGTGTTCGATCGCGTACTTGGCCACCATGCCCGCGTAGCTGGCGGTGCCGCATGCGATCACGATGATCTTGTCGATAGCCTTGAAATCATGCTCCTCGATGCGCACCTCATCGAGGTTAAGGTCGCCGTTCTTGTCGAGACGGCCCAGCAGGGTGCGCTGCACGGCGGCGGGGTCCTCGTGGATCTCCTTGTCCATGAACGAATCCCAACCGCCCTTTTCGGCGGCGGACGCATCCCAGTCCACGGTGTACGTCTTGGGGTTCTCCACGACGTTGCCCATGAAGTCGGTGACGGTCACCTTGTCGGCGGACACGCACACGGCCTGATCCTGATCGATCTCCATGGCGCGCTTGGTATAGGCGACGAACGCGGCCACGTCGGAGCCGAGGAAGTTCTCGCCGTCGCCGAGTCCGACAACCAGCGGGGAGTCATGACGGGCGCCGACCACGATATCGGGCTGACGGCAATCGGTGGCGAGGATCGTGAACGCGCCCTTGAGCATGCGGGCCAGACGACGAATGGCCTTGAACAGGTCCGGCTTGCCTTCGTCCTCGATGATCTTGTCGACGATCTTGCCGAGCAGCTTGGCGGCCACTTCGGTGTCGGTGCTGGAGGAGAAGCGGTAGCCTTCGGCCTGCAGGTCGAGGCGAAGCTGGGAGGCGTTTTCGATGATGCCGTTGTGAATGATGGCGACCTTGCCGTCACGGCTCGTATGCGGGTGCGCGTTCACATCGCTTGGCACACCGTTCGTGGCCCAGCGGGTGTGACCGATGCCCACGGTCGCGGCCGGCATCGGCTTGCGTTTGATGTCGTCGATGAGATTGGAGAGGCGCCCCGCCTTCTTGCGGACCTCCACGTGATCCATGCCGGGTGCCGTCAGCGCCACACCGGCCGAGTCGTATCCGCGGTATTCAAGGCGCTGCAGACCCTGAAGGCAGACCTCAAGAGGCTTGCCGCACGCGGTTGAGATGTTTCCTGCATATCCAACGATTCCACACATGGAACACCAGTGTACGGGGTCCATGTTGCGAACGCTCCAAGCAAAACGCCACCTTGGCCGAACCTATACAGGCCGTATGGATATGGGACCGGCCAAGATGGCAGACAGCATCAGAAGGCATCAGGGCCGTGCGGATTCCAGCACGTCCCCCAGCGCGCCTCACAGCACGTGGTTGAGGAAGTCCTTGAACCTCGGTTCGGTGGGGTTGTCGATGATCTCCGGACCACCCTTCTCCACGACCACGCCGCCGTCCATGAACACGATCTGATCGGCAACCTCGCGGGCGAATCCGATCTCGTGCGTCACGCAGATCATGGTCATGCCGCCCTGAGCGAGCGAGCGCATCACGTTGAGCACCTCGCCCACGAGTTCGGGATCAAGCGCGGACGTCGGTTCGTCGAACAGCATGATGTCGGGGTGCATGGCGAGCGCACGGGCGATGGCCACACGCTGCTGCTGACCACCGGACAGCTGCATCGGATAGTAGTCAAGACGCTCGCCCATGCCCACGCGTTCCAGTTCCTTGATGGCCTCCTGGCGGGCTTCGGACTTGGACTTGTGCGCCACATGCACGGGCGCCTCCATCACGTTCTCGAGCGCGGTCATGTGCGGGAACAGGTTGAAGCGCTGGAACACCATGCCGAGCTTGGCGCGCTGCGCGGCGATCTGCTTGTCATCAAGCGTCTGCAGCACACGCTGGCCGTTCTTGTCCACCCACTTGTAGCCGATCATCTCGCCGTCGACGTCGATCTCGCCACCGGTGAGTGTCTCCAGCTGGTTGATCAGACGCAGGAAGGTTGACTTGCCGGAGCCGGACGGACCGAGGATCACGGTCACGGTGCCCGGCATCACGGTCAGATCGATGCCCTTGAGCACGTGCAGGGATCCGAAAGCCTTGTGCACGCCCTTGGCCTGCACGGCCGGGACCACGCCGGTTCGTGCGGCGACGTAGTCGTTGCTGTTCGCAGTGTTCTTCATGTCAGTATCTCCCCTCACTGTCGCCTAGGCGTTCAGCCCCACCATGGTGGCCTGGTTCTGCTTCTGGATGTCGTCCTTGGGTTCGCCATCGGTCTTGCCGGGCAGCGGCGGCTGCTTGCCCTTGGTACCGATCGGGCGAGCCTCGAAGCCCTTGCCGAAGTGCTTTTCGAGTCGGGACTGGATGATCATGAGGATGGAGGTGATCAGCAGGTACCAGAAGCAGGCCACGATCAGCAGCGGGATCGGCTTGTAGATACGGTTGGCGATGGCGTTCGTGGCGAACTGCAGATCAAGGGTGAACGGCACGGCGAGCACCAGGGATGTGGTCTTGAGCATGCCGATGGTCTCGTTGCCGGTGGGCGGGATGATGATGCGCATGGCCTGCGGCAGGATCACGCGACGCATGATGAGCGACCGACGCATGCCGAGCGCTTCGGCAGCCTCGGTCTGACCGGGGTCGACGGCCTCGAGTCCGGCACGCACGATCTCGGACAGGTAGGCGGCCTCGTTGAGCGCCAGACCGATCACGGCGGCACGGAACGCGGTGATCACGTCCTGCGTGTCCACGGACCAGAACGTGACGGAGGTGAACGGAATGCCCAGTCCCAGCTTCGGCACCAGCACGGAGATCAGACCCCAGAACACCAGCTGGGTGTACACAGGGGTGCCTCGGAAGAACCAGATGAAGAACCAGCTCACGCCTCGCAGCACGGGGTTGATGGATTTGCGCATGATCGCGAGCACCACGGCCAGCACGATGGCGATGACCATGGACAGCACGGTGATCCACAGCGTCCAGCCGATACCGGCGAGCACGTTCTCGTTGAACAGGTACTTCCAGACGACGGGCCATTCAAAGTTCGGGTTGACGATCATGCCGTAGACCAGCATGGCCGCGAGCAGCGCCACGATCACGCCGGCCACCACGGGTCCGATGCGCTTGACCGGAAGCGCGTTGATCCTGTTCGGAATATTGAGTCCGTCGGACTCGTTCTTCTTGGATGCCATTGGTTTCGGCTTTCTCTCTTTTCTCGGGAAAACGACTATGGTCACCCGTGGATTTCCGAGCCTCGTTGAACACTGCGAAGTTCGGGAATCCACGGGTGACCGGTAGTCAACACATATGGGAAGTGAGTCTAACCTACGTTTCCGTCATCCGTGTTTCACCACGGAGTTTTCGGAATCGATATCATCGATTCGGAATCGGTCAGGACTCCACCGTCGGGTTGATCTCCGCCTTGTCGATGGCTCCGGAGGAGACGCCCCACGTGTCAAGGATCTTCTTGTAGGTGCCGTCGTCCATGAGCTTCTGCATGGCGGCCTGCACGGCCTTGGCGGTGTCGGTGTCGCCCTTCTTGATGGCCACGGCCTCGGGGGTCACGCCAACGTCCTCGCCGAGGGCCTGCAGCGTGTCACCGGTCTGCTCGATCGCGTAGCCGGCGACCGGGGAGTCGGCGTAGAAGATGTCGGCCTTGCCGGTGGCCACGGCGGTGGTCACATCGGTCTGCAGCTTGGACGACTGGATGGTGATCTCGGACTTGCCGGCCGACTTGCACGCGTCGTTGTCGGCGTTGATCTCCTCCTCCTGCGTGGTGCCGGTCTGCACGGCCACCTTCTTGCCGCACAGGTCGGAGGAGTCGATCTTCTCCGGGTTGCCTTTCTTCACCACGAAGGTGGAGCCGGCCTTGAAGTAGGTGACGAAGTCGACGGCCTCAAGGCGTTCCTTGGTGACGGTGAACGAGGAGATGCCCAGATCGTACTTGGTGCCGACGGACGGGATGATGGAGTCGAAGGTGGCGGTGGTGTTCTCGGCCTTGAGTCCGAACACCTTGGCCAGGGCCTTGGTGAGGTCCACGTCGAAGCCGACCGGCGTCTTGCCGTCCTCAGCCAGGAACTCGGCCGGGGCGTAGGAGGTGTCGGTGCCGACCTTGAGCACACCGTCGGACTTGATCGAATCGGGCAGCATGGCGGCGATCTCATCGTCCTTCTGAATGCCGCTCACGTCGTAGCCCTTGGTGGCGGACGAGCTGCCCGAGCCGCTGGAGCTGCCGCTGCCGGAATCGGCGGTATCCGACGTGCCGCATGCGGCCACGGAGAACAGCGTGACGGCGGCGAGCGCGGCCGCGGCGATGGCCTTGAATCGAGTCTGGACTGACATGGTTTCTTCCTCTCACGATGTCAACAAATCCAAGATCCGAACCTAGGTTTGCTATGTCACGAATAGGTTACCAACCAAATTTTTATGGACACCCAACCAAATTTACCGGCCGTACACCGTGCCGCGCCCCACCGATCACCGACCACCGATCAACAGTCACCTGCCGGCTCAGCCCTCCACGTCCGGGTTCACCTCGAATTTGTCGACCATGACGTTCTCCACGCCCCAGGCCTTCATGATGCCTTCGTAGTCGCCGGTCTCCTTGAGCTTGTCGAGCGCGGCCTTGACCGCCTTGACGGTCGCGTCATCACCCTTCTTGATGGCCACGCCCATCGGCAGCACGCCCTCGTTTTCGCCGATCACCTGCAGTCGGTCGTCGGTCTGCGCCACCGCGTAGCCGGTGACCGGGGTGTCGGCGTACATCAGGTCCACTCGTCCGGCGATCAGCGCGGTCGTCACGTCGGTCTGGTTGCGATACGGCAGGATCTCGATGCGTTTTTCACCCTTGGCCTGACACTGGTCCTGCATCTTGTACATCTCGGTTTCGGCCACCACGCCCACCTGCACGGACACGCGTGTACCGCACAGATCGTTCACGTTGACGTGGGTGGGGTTGCCCTTGCGCGCGGCGAAGGTGAGGCCGGCCTGTGCGTATGTGACGAAGTCGACGGCCTCGATGCGCTCCTTGTTCACGGTGAAGCCGGAGATGCCCACGTCGTATTTGCTGCCGACGGCGGGAATGATCGTATCGAACATGGAATTCTGGATGTCGAGATCCAGTCCGAAGATCCGTGCCAGCGCCTTGCTGAGGTCGACCTCGTACCCGACGGGCGTCTTGCCGTCGGCGGCGAGGAACTCGGCGGGCGCATACGTGACGTTCGTGCCGATCGTGAATTTGCCGTCATCGGTCACGGATGCGGGAAGCATGGCGGCGATGGCGTCATCCTTCTGGATTCCGCTCACGTCGTAGCTGCGAGCGATGTCGGGATCAGAGCCGGTGGCATCCGTGGTGCCACATGCGGCAAGGGGCATGATCATCAGGACGGCCAGCGTTATGATGATCGCGTTCTTCAGTCTTCTCATAGGGTTCATCTTATGTCCGGACGTATGTTGGGGATGGTTATGGTCGGGCATGGTTATGGTTGCGCGATGCAAACGGAAATATGGAGGGGCAGGACGACCGTGATCACAGGCGGCCACGATCGGCAACCCATGACCGCATGACCGTTCGATCAGCCGTGACGCAGATTGCGCAGTCGCATGGCACGCTGTGCCTCGCGCTTGTCCTGCTCCTCGCGCAGCGCCTGACGCTTGTCGTATTCACGCTTGCCCTTGGCCAGCGCGATCTCCACTTTCACACGGCCGTTCTTGAAGTACAGGCTGATCGGCACGATCGTGTAGCCCTTGGCTTCGATCTGTCGGGCGAGCTTGGCGATCTGCTGGGCGTGCAGCAGCAGTTTGCGCTTGCGCTTGGGGGCGTGATTCGTCCACGTGCCGTTGAGATATTCGGGAATGTTGGCGTTTTCCAGCCAGATCTCGCCGCGTCGGTCGATCGACACAAACGCCTCGGCCAGCGACGCGCGGCCTTCGCGCAGTGACTTGACCTCGGTGCCGGACAGCACGATGCCCGCCTCGTATTTGTCCTCGATCGCATAGTCATGCCGCGCCTTGCGGTTCACCGCGATGGGCTTGAGCCCCTGTTCCTTCGCCGTGACGTCGTTTTTCGCCATAGGTGTCGTCTCTTTCCTCTTGTCGTCGGCACATCCGCCGATCGGTAGTCGCCGGACCACTCCTCCGGTCTTGCTCCCCGAATGATCACATCGGAATCATCATCACATCGCGTGGCGCATATCCGTGTGCCACCGCGTTCGTCTGCAATGTTTCCATCATACTCACGGGGCGGAAAGACCGACCCACGATTCAGGTTGATTCAGTCCTCGACGTATTCGAGCACGTCGCCCGGCTGGCAGTCAAGAACCCGACAGATCTCGTCGAGCGTGGAGAAACGGATGGCCTTGGCACGGCCGTTCTTCAGCACCGACACGTTGACCGGCGTGATGCCGATGCGCTCGGCGAGTTCGTTCACACCCATCCTGCGTTTGGCGAGCATGACGTCGAGATTCACGCGAATGGCCATGTCAGATCACCTCCGCGAGTTCGTCGCGCTGGGCGATGGCGTCCTTGAGCAGGGATCGCATGACGATGAGCAACAGCACGAACGCGGCGAGCAGCAGCAACGCCACTATGCACGCCAGACTCATGGCCGCCGCACCCATCGCCACGTCGATGGATATGCCCTGTGCCGGATCATAGTATTCCGAATGCGCCAGCGATCCGTATAGCAGTACGAACATGACGAGAACGGCTTCGGCGAGCGCACAGCCGATGATGGCGTCGGTACGCGATACTGCCTTGCCGGAAAAAACATCATGGTGTTTGACCAGCGTCAGCAGCTGCCACAGCGGGATCAGTGCGATCTCGAAACAGGCGACGCCAAGCACGCCGGCGATCGCATACGGCCAGCGCGCGGACGCCAGTTCCGGATAAGTCGCCACGATATCGCCGGACACGACCACGACCACAAACTGCCCCCAAAGGCAGATCAACTCCAGCAGCACGATCATCGTCTTCAACACGGCGATGATCACACCCGAACGGTTCGACCGCGACGGACGATTCGACTGATTCGACGGCGATGAATCGACGACGGCGTGAACGCCATCACCCCCGGATGCGGAACCATGGGAGCCCATTGCCCACCTCTTTCTCGATTCAACGAAAAATCGACAATGATTCGACGATTCGATAACGACGTACCGTAATCGCAAAACGATAATAACCTATCGTATTTCGATATGCAAATCTCGTGAAGAATCGAAATTCGATTGACATCTATCGTTTTTCGATATCTATTGTGAGGGTTGGAATCAGATACAAGCCAACCTCGACGGATTCCGGTACCGGACAGCGACCGGCAATTCACCCGATCACGCCCACCGCAAATAACCGACATCATTGGCGGAAACCTCAGCCGCCACGCTCATTACCAAGGACACTTCATGACCGCCACACCGCAATCCAGCACCGAACACATAAGGAAACCCAACGATCAACCATTGCAGCCAGACACCGCCACACTCCCCCGGCATCCGCTGCTCCTGCTCGCCGTCACCGCACTCATCGCCGTGCTCTTCGACCGCATCGTCGTCGCCACATTCCTCTCCCTCTACACACCCGACTTCCACGACACGTTCCCCCACATGACCGTCGCGCTCGCCATCTTCTGGTTTGTATGTCTCGTCGTTGTCACCGCGCTGCACTGGCATACGGCGAAACGCAACCCCTACGCATGGTTCACGACAGCGGCCATCACCCTGCTCGTCATCTGGATGATCGTCGCCGAACACAGCATTCGCGCGGCCAACGGTCCGACGGAGGACGGCAGCGTCATCGCCAATCCCATGCTCGGTTTTGACATCGCCTCCACCGACGATTTCCCCTTCCTCGGCAACAACGAATACCAGCTCCTCACACTCACGATCGCCGTTCCCTCACTGCTCATGCTGCACGCCCAGCTGGTCGGCGGGCTGTTCTCCCCCTCGCATCCGTTCGGTCTCGCCCTGCGCTGGCTGACCGGATGGATCATTCAGCCATTCAATCGACTCGACACGTTCGGCATGGCCCTTGCCAAGGCAATCAATACCGCGGCCGCCCACGGCAAACGTCCCGTACTGCGTAAGATCGGCATCGCCATACTGATCTGCGTGCCGATGATCGGTGTGCTGCTGGCGTTGCTGGCGAGCGCGGACATGGTATTCGCCTACGGGTTGTCGAGTGTGTTCCACGATTTCGACGTCAACGCCATCCTGTTCCACAGCACGATCATACTGGTGCCGATTCCGTTCCTCTACTCGCTGCTTGTCAACCTCGTTCCGCAGGATAGCCGCGATACGTCAGTACGCACGAATTCGACGAAGTCGACCGGATCAAGTGACACAGCCGACTCCTCCAACGACTTGCGCGCTCTCTACTCATTCAACGTCCGACTCGCACTGGATCCCACGATCACCATGATCGTACTGGGTGCGGCACTGATCGTATACGCAGTGTTCTGCTCGGTGCAGTTCACGTTCCTGTTCGCCGGGGCCGGTCTGCCCGACGGGCTCACATACGCGGAATACGCGCGCAGCGGCTTCTTCCAGTTGCTGTTCGTCGCCGCGGTGAATCTGGCAGCATTCGGACTGGTGCTCACCTACGTGCGCAACGGCGGCGAAACGCATGCCGCGCAGTCAGGTCATGGTACACAGCGCCGCGCACTCATCGTCATGCTGATCGGTCTGATCGCCGCGACCGCAGTGCTGCTGGCATCGGCGGCCACCCGACTCGGCCTGTACATCGGCGCGTATGGGCTGACCTGGCTGCGATTCACGGCCATGTCGTTCATCGCCCTGCTGGCCGTGGTGCTTGTGCTCTGCTTGGCGAAGATGCGGTTCTCGCGCATTCCGCTGATCACGGTCTGCTGTATCCTGTTCGTCCTCTGGTACATCGCGCTCGGATACGCCGATCCCGCCGCCCTGATCCAGCGTTACAACCTCGCCCACGGCTTCATCACCGCCCTGCCGTTGCAGTAAGCGTGGTTCACACCCTTATCGTCAATTGTCATTCGATGTCACGAGACAACGGAACCAGCGCGTCAAGCGACCACTCCTCCGCCGATAATGAGCAACGCCAGTAGCCACCGACAGCGTTGACGCGACGCTCATAGTCGGCAAGACCACCGCCGACCGCGTTACCGGCATCAGGATCGCGGCCACTGCGATTCTTGTTCTTTACGACAGCGGTATCGCCACGCCGTACGCATATCGGAGTATCCGACACACGTACGCGGATACTCTGCCTCTCCACCATGACCGACATCGTATAGCCCGACTCGCGGTCGGCATATTTAAGAATGTTGCCGAATATCTCCCGCAACAGATCACGAACCAGTGTCAAATCGCCGTCAATTTCAGCATCACTCTCATCGGCAACGAATACGATCCCTTCAAAACCCAACGATTGCAACAACGTCTGCTGCGCATCAACAAGATCGCGCACATCGTCGAGCCGCACGGCGGTTGTATCATACACACGCCCGTCAGGGAGAATCCTCCAGAACGGAACCAAGAACTCCGACGCATACATACGAGCGGGTGCAGAACTCCCGACATCATTCCGCAACAGAGCGATGATCTCCCTCACTCGAATCAACGCATCCTCGCCCATTGACGCAATGTCATCCAGCGCCGGTCGTCTTTCCCCATGCCGTGCAACGTCGACGACGGCCAAAATCGCGCTGAGATCATTGGCCACATAGTCATGCATCTGACGAACCGCAGCATCAGTCATTCTGCGATATTCCATCGCCGACAACAGACGGATCCGACGCTCGCGCTCGCGAAGCGCCACGCCGATCATCGCTGCAGCAGCAATCGCCAGTACGACGGCTAGAAATCCTCCGACGTCATGAAACATGCCACCGTCGTGCATCCACCAATCCAGCATCTGTGCGACAGCAATAACGACCACGGACGCAATACCAATCGCAGGTCGGATAAACGCGCATTCACCCACCACGACCGCGACAAGAGCCAGCCATGATTCCGGACAGTAGAGTGGAGACACCACTCCAATCAGCCATATGATCGGCACTATCAGTCCGGCGCGAAGAGGAAACACCTCATATGCCAGAACCACTGCAACGTGAATGACGGCATATGCCACATATCGCATATCACCGGTGTACGCACACCGGTACAAATCATCGAACCACACCAGAACGAAGCCTGCGACCGTCAGCAGCATAGTCCACGGGCGTAATATCGTGCCGGTCATATCACATGCATTTCTCGACATTGATCGACCACTGCCGACCATGTATGCACATTGAACTTACGTCGAATGTTTCGCCGATGCGATGACACCGTCACCGGTGATATATGCAATCGTTCCGCAATTTCGCCAATGGATAGGTGTTGCGAGTCAAGTTGGATGACCAGTAGTTCCTGTGCAGTCAGCGATGGCACGGATTCCGGACCATGCAGCACGTGATCCACTGAATCCGCCACACTCATGAATCCGCCGTTCTCAGGGTATGGAAGGCCACGGGAGACCGTCATGATCGCCGGTTTCAGACATTCACCGATCCGACTTTTGTCCAGCAAGGCCTGTGCACCGGCATCGATCAACGCGTCACGATACGTAGCGCAGTCGTATGCCGTGATTCCGATAACACCAACTGTCGGCGTTTTTCTTCTGATCATTCGGCAGACCTGTACGCCGCTTATCCCACCTAATGACATATCGACCAGCACGACATCCGTTTGAGGCCGTGCCTCGCAACAGCGACGCACGGCCTTTGACGGATCAGTCTCCTCCCATATGTCGCAACGATAATGGGAGACGTTGCACACGTGACGTAACACGAGTCCCACCGCGTACAATGCGCAGAGATCATTATCAACGATCCCCACTCGAAGGAACTCAGATGGCACAGCCACGGAACTCACGTATATCGACAATCCACATTTCACCCATAAATAGCAATTTTACTAATTGCCACCTTCTGCCCCGGCGGAAGGAATTGACCCGACCAAGGACCTAGTCTTCCAGCAAACGAAACGTTGCCCGACCAAGCTTCGCAAGTCCACTTGCCAGAAAAAATCCCGCTCGTATTTGGATAATTTACATAACGCGTACCAACATTTCTTGCAGCATAAGTTCCTCCGTAGATCGAAGAAATACACATGTCTTCCGAGCTGCAGGCACCTACGGAAATGTCAATGCGCGTACGCCAATTCGGTACGTACTTGTTAAGCAACGCCTCCTTTGTGGTTTCGGTCACTGACAGAACAGTGCCGTCGGCAGCGACTTCCACATCCTTCGGCGTATCCGAAGCCAAAAACGCGTTCAGATCATCGTGAGTCGCTATCGGCACACTGAAAACCGACACACGAATGCCATCAATATAGATGTCACCAGTCGTATCGGCCGTTACGGCGCTCGCGCCGACTCCCAAGAATCCAACGCAACAACATACTGCCGTCAGTATAGACAAAACGATCTTCCTCATAAGAGAGCACCTCTCCGTGTTTTCTTTTGACAATCCATACAATAGGGACCGGCCGTATGATCGTGCAATGCTTCTGCATATTTCTTGATAAACCGAGAGCCTTCCCCGATGCTGAGATATGCTGTGCTTGACCGTACCGCATCATTCATGACGATGGGATCACTATGAGCACAACACACGACGTTCATCGCATCACCCGATTTTCCCTATGCTTAGCGGTCGCGTTCATCCTGCTTGCAGTGGGAGCATTCGCGGTGTTCCGAGGCGCTCAGGATGCGCACCGAGACGCGCTGGCCAACTGTCAGGAAGCAGAACAGACCATGAAATCGGAAATTCTCGGACGGGACAATCTCGTCAAGGATCATCCGGAACTGGAAGATCTCAGCACGTCTCAGGTACAGGATCCCGCCACCGTCACTGATCTTCAGTCGCTTATCAAACTATTCAAGCAACCGTCGAATGATCTTTCATGTGCAAGTACCGCAACCACTGCATCACTGAACAGCACCACACAACGTATGAACAGCACAGCCAAGCAAGCCCGACAGCAGGCGGAGGATTTTCGTACCGCATATGAACGATTGCTCTCCAGTCAATCCGCCAAAAGCTACGACAACGCCAAGGACGCGCTTACGGCGGCCAAATCGCATGGTGAACAGGTCTACGACCAATATCGAGATTCCGCCCCTGCGGAGTATCTCGAGGCTCTGCGCACGGCGCTCGATTCCGCCGATGACAGCGACGCCGCCCATATTGCCAATTCCATCAATGCCATCAGTACCGCAATCAATGATGTTGTGTACCGATGAGTCGACTCACGTAAAGTGCTCGAAATACTCATAGACGATAAAGCTCGCATGCCCCTCGGAATGGGCCATGCGAGCTTTTCGTATACGCCAATCGGTTACGATCAGTAGTGGACGTAGGTGTAGGCACCGCTGGCGGCGTTAGGGATGGTCTGGTAGTAGATCTTGCCGTTCATCGACTTGCCGCAGTTCGACGTGACGATCGACCCGTCGGACAGCACCTGCTCCACGATGGCCACGTGACCGTAGACGGCGCTGGAACCGTTCTGGCCGGCGCGGAAGGAGATGGCGGCACCCACGTGCGGCGTGGTGTTCACCAGATAGCCGAGTCGGCGGCCCGAGTTGCCCCAATCCTGACCGTTGCCCATGTAGGAGCCGACCGGCAGCTGCAGCTTGCTGCGACGGACGTACGCCCACCAGGTGCACTGGCTGTACTCGTAGACATTGCCGACATTACCGGTGTTATGGCCGTAGCAGAAGGAAGATCCCGCAGCGCAGTTGCCGGGGACGGAGTAGTTCATGCCCGAGGCGCCACCGGAGGAGGAGCCGCCGGACGACGAGCCACCGGAGGAACTACCGCCGGAAGACGAACCACCAGAGGAGCTACCGCCGGAGGAGCTGCTTCCGCCAGAAGACGAACCGTTGTTCGACGAACCGCTCGACGGACGGGTCGTGCCCTGACCGCCACTGTTGCCGTTGATCTGCTGCTGCGCGTTCTGCTTGGCTGCGGCCTGCTGCGCGGCGATCTGCTGGTTGTAGGAGTCAATCTGCGACTGGATCATCACGGTCTGCGCGGCCTGCTGCGCCGCGGCGGTCTTCAGCTCGCTCTGACGGGACTCCAGTTCGGCACGCTGCTGGTCGCCCTTGTTGCGCAGATCGTTGAGCGACGCGGTCTTGGCCTGCGCATCCGCGGCGGCCTGCTTGGCCGCGGCGGCCTTGGTCTCAGCCGCGGTCTTCAACGTGGTGATCTGCTTCTCGATGGCGTCCAGACGATCCTTGCGGTTCATCTGCGTGTTCTTGGTGGTGGCGGCCTCGTTCGCGGCATTGGACTCGGAACGGGTCACGGCCGCGTCGGACTGCATGGTCTTGATGAAGTCATCGGTGCTCTTCGCGCCCGTCACCACGCTCATGGTGTCGGATGCGGCGGAACCATGGAAACTGTCACGGGCCAGCTGGGCGACGGCGGCATGGGCGTCGTCGTAATCCTCACCGGTCTGCTGGATCTTCTCCTCCAGATCGGCCTTGTCCTTCTGCGCGGCCTCAAGCCTGGACGCCGCGGCATCGGCCTCACCCTGTGCGGCCTCGGCCGCGTTCGCCGCATTATCGGCGGCTTCGATGGCGGCGGGAATCTGGTTGTTGGTCAGATCGTCGAGTTCGATGATCTTCTGAGCCAGATCATTGCTCACACCGCTCAGCTGCGATTCGAGGCTCTTCTGCTTGGCCTTGCTTTCCGACAGCTGACTGTACGACGGAACGGCGTTGGCCTCCTGGGCCGGAACGCCAAGCGACGCCAGCGCCATCGATGCAGCCATCCCCAGACCTGCGACGATCGCGATGGCTTTGGTGCTTGTACGCATTACGGTCATAACGTCTCCTTACGCATTCGGCGCCCAATCATAACCCATGAAACTGAAAACGCCCGTTTCAGGCCGCTCTCAGGCCTTGAGATACTTTCTCAGCGAAATCAGCGAGGCGATCGCGGACAACAGTATGGCCCCAACGATCAGTCCCGGCGAGATCAGCAGCACCGTGGCGATGTTCACGAACGGCATCCATGTGATGGTCTGGGCGAGCGATCCCTCGACGAACACCTTGACGATGCCGGCGAGCGCCGCACACGACAGGATCGATCCGATCAGCGACGCGATCACGCCTTCGAGAATGAACGGCAGCTGGATGATCCAGTTGGACGCGCCCACCAGTCGCATGATCTCCGTCTCGTTCTTGCGCGACGCCGCGGACATGCGGATCGTGGTTCCGGTGAGCATGATGGCCACGAGCACCATCACCGCGGCGAGCACCACGGTGACCGCGGTACCACGGTTGAGCACGGCGAACACGGGTTCGAAGATCTGCCGCTGGTCCTGTACCTCCTCAACGCCGGTCTTGCCGGAAAGCACCTCGGACACCTGCTGGTATTTCTCGGCGTTGGTGAGCTTGAGTCGTAGCGAGTCCTGCATGTCGTCCGCGGTGAGCGTGCGGCCCTGATAGACGCCGCCCGGATACTGCTTGGTGAACGTGTCGTCGAAGAACTGCTGCTTGCTCACGTACGTGATCTTGGAGACCTCGTTGTGCAACTCCTCCTTGATCGTGTCCTGGATGTTCATGATCTCTTCGGTGGTGGGCGCCTTGCCGGACGCGCAGTTGGCGGACTGGCTGGTGCCATCGGGGCAGAGCCAGACCACGACCTCCACCTTGTCGTACCAGGTTCCCTTGGCCTTGGTGATCTGCGCCTGCATGAGCACGGATGCGCCGATGAACAGGAACGAAATGAAGGTGACGAGCATGACGGACAGGATCATGGATCCGTTGCGCTTGATGCTGGTCCAGGTTTCCGAAAGGACGAATCGGAATCTCATCGTGTGCTCTCCTGCTGGTCGTGCTGATCGTTTGCGTTGTGATTGCCGCTGCCGCGGCGTCCGCGCGGCGGAGCCGGAGGGGCGGGAGGCGTGGGCGGTTGCGGTATGGACCGATCGGACTTCTTCCCAGATGCCTTGGGCGCTTCGGGTGCCGGAGCAGGCGGCACCGGAACGCGCTTGGGCTTGAACTTGGCGTCGGGATCATCATCCGTTTGGGGTGCGGAAGGCTGAGACACGGCCGGCTTTGCCGCCGGCATGCGTTCCGCGCGGTCGTCGGTGTCGTCGACGATCGCAGCGCCATGTGCATCGCCGGCCGTCGTGCCGGCCTCCGTATCGTTGATCACGGTGCTGTCATCGATGACGATGCCCTTGCCCCAGGTGAGCGTGGTCTCCACGGGGGCGAACGCCTCGCCATAGCGTCCGGTTCGTCCGGAATGCACCGAACTGGCCAGTCGGGCGATGCCTTCGTCGCCGGCGGTCACGTTGTTCACGGCCTCGGCAGCGGCCAGCACGCCCTCGGTCACGGAACGGGTCTTCTCGTCAAGGGAGTCGTCAGTGACGGAGTCGGACACGGCCTTCACGTTCTTGTCGTCGCCCGTGTCGGAGGCCGCGCGGGAACGCAACTGAGTACGCCCGTCCACGCCGAGCGCCTTCTGCGCCCGCGCCTCCACCTCCGCATCGGGGAAGTACGTGGCGGAATCATACGATCCCTGCGCCTCGTCACGCACGATCTTGCCGTTGTGCAGCTCCACCACGCGCTTGCGCATGGAGTTGACGATCTCCTCATTGTGCGTGGCCATCACGATGGTGGTGCCAGTGCGGTTGATCGCCTCAAGCACCTCCATGATGCCCACCGACGTGGTGGGGTCAAGATTGCCAGTGGGCTCATCGGCCAGCAGGATCTGCGGGTGATTCACGTAGGCGCGGGCGATCGCCACACGCTGCGCCTCGCCGCCGGACAGCTCATGCGGCAGACGATCCTCCTTGCCGGTCAGACCCACGGTCTGCAACACCTGCGGTACCAGCGATTTGATCGTGGAACGACGGGTGCCGATCACCTCGAGCGCAAACGCCACGTTCTGATACACGGTCTTATTGGCCAGCAGCTTGTAGTCCTGGAACACGAAGCCGATGGATCGGCGATACTGCGGCACCTGACGATTACGCATACGACGCAGATCATTGCCCGCCACACGGATGTCACCCTCGGTGGCCAGCTCCTCGTGCAGCAGCAGACTCAGCAGCGTGGTCTTGCCGGAACCGGACGCGCCTACCAGGAACACGAACTCGCCGCGTTCGATGTCAAGCGTGATGTCATCAAGCGCCGGTCGCGATCCACGCGGATATATCTTGGTGACGTCCTTGAGCGAAATCAGTGCCATTGATATCCCCTACCCAATTATTGAATGCACAACCATACACAACCCGGCCGCCGAAACCGACGGCCGGACCATCATCTACTCAGCGGCTTCGGCCTGCGCCTCACGACGCTGCTGATGACGCCAACGAATGCCGGCGTCAATGAACTCGTCGATCTCGCCATCGAACACGGCCTGCGTCTGCGAGGTCTCGTATCCGGTACGCAGATCCTTGACCATCTGGTACGGGTGCAGCACGTAGGAACGCATCTGATCACCCCAGCTGGCCTTGATGTCGCCGGCGAGCTCCTTCTTCTTCTTGGCCTCCTCCTCATGCTTGAGCACCAGCAGTCGGGACTGCAGCACGGCCATGGCGGACGCACGGTTCTGGATCTGACTACGCTCATCCTGCATGGTCACCACAATGCCGGTGGGAAGGTGGGTGATGCGCACGGCGGAGTACGTGGTGTTCACGCCCTGGCCGCCAGGACCGGAGGAGCAGTACGTATCCACACGGATATCAGTGTCCGGAACGTCGATGTGATCGGTCGCCTCGACCAGCGGAACCACCTCGACCGCGGCGAAACTGGTCTGACGACGACCCTGGTTATCGAACGGGCTGATGCGCACCAGACGATGCGTGCCGCCCTCCACGCTCAGACGACCATAGGCGTACGGCGCATCCACCTGGAACGTGGCGGACTTGATGCCGGCCTCCTCGGCGTAGGACGTATCCATCACCTTGGCCTTGTATCCGTGACGCTCGGCCCAACGCAGATACATGCGCAGCAGGATCTGCGCCCAGTCGGCCGCATCCACACCGCCCGCACCGGAACGGATCGTCACCACGGCGGAACGCTCATCGTACTCGCCGTCGAGCAGGGTCTGGATCTCCAGATCGGCCAGATCCTTACCCAGCGTTTCGATCTCGGACTGCGCCTCGTCAAGCGTGTCCTTGTCGTCCTCTTCCTTGCCGAGCTCCACCAGCGTCTCCACATCGTCGATGCGGGAGCCGGCGCCCTCAATGCGCTTGAGCTGGGATTCGGCGGCCGACAGACGGCTCGTCACCTTCTGCGCATTGTCCGGATCGTCCCACAGGCCAGGAGCGCTGGCATCCTTCTCGAGATCCTTGATCTGCGAGCGCAGGGAATCAAGATCGATCGCGGTGGCGATCATGTCGTACTTGGCACGCAATTCGCTGATGCCTTGGGAAAAATCAAATTCTGCCATCGTTGTTCACCTTACAATCGTGCTGGTTGTTCGTTGCCGGTCGGTCTTCCTGATTTAACAGGCCTTGCACAAACCGCGACGACTGGCATGTCGCGGACTGCGAGGATAGGAAATCGTCGATGTTGCATCGGACGGGGACGGTTCAGCGAGTCATGGCATTCCGCACGTTGCGTATGGAATCATTCCATGTGGCACGCTGCCGATGGAATCATCGACACCTATGAGAGCGGCACGTCAAAGGCCGGCATACAACGCCGGAATAACCAGACTGCCGAGCATGCCCACGGCCACGACGACGCTCACCGCCCGTGCGACGGTACGACGACGACGCGCCTGCTGCTCGCGTTCTTTCCGGTATTCGTTCACAAAGCGTCATTGTAACGGCTCCCCCTCACAAAAACACTGTGATTACGCCCGTGAGACGTTCGCCAGCCGGGTAGACGGGAGGATTTATTGTTAAAAGCGGAATCCGTATGCGCGATCCGTGCATCTTCGGTGCACGAACCATATTCGCATATGGCTGATCAATTCGATTCGAATCCGATCCCAAAGGAGTATCAATGACCGAATCACGCAAGGCATGGGGATGGGGACTCGCCAGCATCGACGCCGCCGGCAACACCCTTGACGTGTGGTATCCACAGCTCGAACTCGGCGAAGCGCCCGCCGAAACCGATCGCCCCAACCACGATTTCGGCGTACTCGCCCACGATCAGGCCGACGCCCGTGGCGTGCGCCGCGTGCCCGTGTTCACCATCTCCTCCCTCGACGAGCCCATCGCCGACGCCGCCGACGCCTACCTTCGTCTTCACCTCATGAGCATGCGCCTCGCCAAGCCGAACACCCTCAACCTCGACGGCATCTTCGGCAAGCTCAACAACGTCGTCTGGACCAACTACGGCCCGTTCGCCGTCGAAGACTTCGCCCTCCGCAAGCTCGACGTCCTCAAGGCCGCCGCCGGCTTCCCGCTCCCCACCGCCGACGTCAACGTGCTCTCCGTCGACAAGTTCCCCCGCATGATCGACTACGTCGTCCCCTCCGGCGTCCGCATCGGCGACGCTGACCGCGTCCGCCTCGGCGCCCACCTCGCCGAAGGCACCACCGTCATGCACGCCGGCTTCGTCAACTTCAACGCCGGCACCCTCGGCACCTCCATGGTCGAAGGCCGCGTCTCTCAGGGCGTCGTCGTCGGCAACGGCTCCGACATCGGCGGCGGTGCCTCCATCATGGGCACCCTCTCCGGCGGCGGCAAGCTCCGCAACTCCATCGGCGAACACTCCCTCCTCGGCGCCAACGCCGGCATCGGCATCTCCCTCGGCGACAACTGCGTCGTCGAAGCCGGCCTCTACGTCACCGCCGGCACCAAGGTCACCATCTACGACAAAGCCAAGCTCGCCGCCGGCCAGCCCCTCGACGTCGTCAAGGGTGCCGAACTCTCCGGCAAGGACAACATCATGTTCATCCGCAACTCCGTCAGCGGTGCCATTGAAGCGCGCAGCCGGAAGCATGGGATAGAGCTCAACTCCGCCCTCCACAACAACTGAATATTTGGGGAACGGAGCGTTGTCTGCGTTACCGAAGACTCGACGTATGCCAATACGCCTTCGCCTCCGGCGCCTTGACACCGCACACGTTCCCCAAATATTCAACCAAACAGGGATGGAGTGTCGTCTGCGTTACCGAAGACTCAACGTATGCCAATACGCCTTCGCCTCCGGCGCCTTGACGACACACACATCCCCCAACAATTCAACATGTTCAATGCGATGGGCCTGCGGTGAAGGAGATTCCTCACTGCAGGCCCATTGTGGTATGACTTGGGACGCGGCGCACGCGTCGGCGGCGAACTAGCGCTGGTCGATCGGCACGTAGGCGCGTTCGGGCTCGCCCGTGTACACCTGACGGGGGCGGCCGATCTTCGTGGCCGGATCGGCAAGCATCTCACGATACTGCGCGATCCAACCCGGAATGCGGCCCAGCGCGAACAGCGTGGTGAACATCTGCGGATCGAAGCCGATCGCACGATAGATCAGACCGGTATAGAAATCGACGTTCGGATACAGGTGACGAGACACGAAATAGTCGTCGTGCAGGGCGATATCCTCGAGTTCAAGCGCCACGTCGAGCAACGCCCGCTCGCCAGAGAACGCATCGGCACGCTGTTCCATGATCTTCTTCAGATACTTCTTGGCAATGGCCGCACGCGGATCGTACGACTTGTACACGCGATGACCCAAGCCGGAGATACGGCGACCGTCCTTCTTCGCCTCCTCGACGAACTCCTTGACGCTCTTGCCGGAGTCGCGGATCTGCTCAAGCTGACGCAGCACGGCCTCGTTCGCACCGCCGTGCAGCGGGCCGGACAATGCGTTGATGCCCGCAGCCACCGCGGAATACAGATTCGCGTGCGCACTGCCGGCGATGCGCACCACCGACGTGGAGCAGTTCTGCTCGTGGTCAGCGTGGATGATGAGCAGCTTGTCGAGCGCATCCACCATCAACGGATCGGATTCGAACTTGGTGTACGGCACGGCGAAGCTCATGCGCAGGAAGTCATCCACATAGCCGCGCAGATAGTCGGGGTACAGCATCGGCTCGTCGCGACGACGACGATGGATATGCGAAACGATGGTGCGCACCTTCGCCATGATGTTGGCCGCCGCCTCGTTGAGCTGCTCGGGATCGTTGATATCCACGGTGTCCGGATGATAGGCGGCGAGCGCGTTCACCGCCGAGGCGAGCACGCTCATCGGATGCGACGTGCGCGGGAACGAGCCGAGGAACGTGCGGAACTCCTCGCCCACCACGGTCTTGCGCAGGATGTTCTCACGATACGTCGCATACTGGGACGCGGTCGGCAGCTCGCCGAACTGCAGCAGCCACGCCACTTCGAGGAAGTTCGAATGCTCGCACAGCTGGCTGATCGGATAGCCGCGGTAGCGCAGCACGGAATTATGCCCGTCGATGAACGTGATCTTGGATTCGCACTGCGCGGTGGTGAGGAAGCCCGGGTCCAGCGTGACCCAGCCGTCGTTGCGGAGTTTGGACACCACGATGCCGTCGGGCCCGCACGTGGCTTTCACGACCGGCAGGTTGAACGCAGTGGACTCCACCTCCAGCTTTGCAGTAGACATTTGCCCTCCCTAACACTTATGGGACCCACGCGCTACTGTTCGCCGACGCTTGGATACACGTCGATAGATGAACGCCGAAACACGCGAATCGTCCGACTCACGAAGTGTACGAGCCGTAATGTGGTCTTAGGTTACAGGATGCGCGGCACCGATGCCGCGGAATGCCCATTTTTGAAAAAGCCCGCACGGTTTCCCTTGTTTTTCCTTCGTTTTCACGATGAATGACAAGGGGAAATGACCGTGCGGACCAGTCGGCGTTGATTATCGATGATCACACGGGATCGCCGCCGATGCGCGGTCGCCGTGATATCGGCAGTCCGTCAGTCGCGCGCGGTGAGGATGATCGGATCGCCGTCGGTGATCGCGATCGTGTGCTCGCTGTGGGCACCGCGCGAACCGTCCTCGGAACGCAGCGTCCAGCCGTCCTTCGGATCCTGGTAGATCTCGTCGGTGGTCTTGAGGAACCACGGCTCGATGGCGATGACCAGACCCGGGCGCAGCTTGTAGCCGTGGTGCGCCTTGCCGTCGTTCGGCACGTGCGGATCGCCGTGCATGATGCGTCCCACGCCGTGGCCGCCGAACTCGAGGTTCACGGTGTAGCCGTACGAGTGGGCGATGTCACCGATGGCGGAGGAGATGTCGCCCAGACGGTTGCCGGAACGGGCCTGGTCGATGCCTGCGGCGAGCGCCTCCTCGGTGCACTTGATCAGTCGCAGATCCTCGGGATCGGGATCGTTGCCGACCACGAAGCTGATGGCGGAGTCGGCCACCCAGCCGTCCACGTTGATCGCCAGATCCAGCGACACCAGGTCGCCGTCCTTGAGCGTGTAGTCGAAGGGCACGCCGTGCAGCACGGCGTCGTTCACGGACGTGCAGATGTAGTGGGCGAACGGACCGGTACCGAAGTCGGGGGCGTAGTCGACGTAGCAGGATTCGGCTCCCTTGCGCGATTCGATGCGACGCTTGACGAAGTCGTCGATCTCCAGCAGGTTGGTGCCCACCTTGGTGGACTTCTTGAGATCGGAGAGGATGCCGGCGACGAATTTGCCGGCGGGGCGCATTTCGTTGATTTCCTGAGGTGTCTTGAGTTCGATCACTGTTGATTCACTTTCTACGTTTGTCATCCACAGTACTTCGTTACTGTACTGCAACGTCTCGGCATATGTTGATAACCGTTCTCAATCGCCGATCGTTGCCCTGATCGTTCCGTATATCGCCACGCTGCGACAACGCCATCCGGAATACCACGGCCATAAGTATGGCTGGACCGTTACTCTGGAATCATGACAGACTCGCTTATTTCCGGCATCGATCCGGCATCGTTCTCCTCCGTGATCAAGCCGTCCGATGATTTCTTCCGCTATGTCAATGGCCCGTGGATCGACACCTACTCGCTTCCCGCCGATCGTGCCCGTTTCGGCGCGTTCGATAAGCTCGCCGAGAACGCCGAGAAGGACGTTCGCGACATTCTCGAAGACGAGGACAGTCCGGCGATCAAATCGGCCGTGCTCTACCGTTCGTTCCTGAATCAGGATGCGATCGACGAGGCCGGTCTTGATCCGCTTCGCCCTGACCTGAATGCCGTGGATTCCGCGACGGACAAGGCCGCACTCACCCGTGTGCTCGGCGCGCTCAATCCCGCCGGCGGCCCGGATCTGATCGGGTTCATGGTGTATCCGAACCCCGGCGACCCGGATGTGAACGTGACGCATGTGGAGCAGTCCGGTCTGGATCTGCCCGATGAGGCGTACTACCGCGAGGATCGCTATGAGCAGGTGCGCTCCGCCTACGTGGACATGGTGGCGAATCTGCTGCAGCTCGCCAAGTATGCGGCCACCGGCGACGAGGCGGCCAGCAGCGCCGAGCGGTTCCTTGACGTGGAGAAGCGCATCGCCCGCCATCACTGGGATGTGGTGGCCACGCGCGACGAGGACAAGACCTACAATCCCACCGATTACATGGATCTGAAGGCCACGCTCGCCGATTTCGACATCGAGGCGTGGGCGCAGGCGTGGCAGGAGTCGTACGACCAGACGGTGGCCTCCGCACTGCTGCCGATCGACATGCACGCCGTGCTCGCCCACACGATCGTGCATGAGCCGAGCTTCCTGACGGGCATCAACCGCTTCTGGGCGGAGACCGATCTTGAGGATCTGAAGCTGTGGGCGCGCGTGCACCTGCTGATCGGATGGGCGGGATATCTGAGCCACGAGTTCGATCAGGCCCGTTTCGACTTCTACGGCAAGGTGCTGTCCGGCACCACCAAGCAGCGTGATCGTTGGAAGCGTGCGGTGTCGCTGGTCAACGGCATCTGCGGCGAGGATGTGGGCCGCGAGTATGTGCGCCGCCACTTCCCCGATTCGTCCAAGCAGCGTATGGAGGAGCTGGTCGCCAATCTGATCAGCGCCTACCGCGCCTCGATCCAGGCGAGCGACTGGCTTGGTGCGGAGACCAAGGACAAGGCTCTGGAGAAGCTGTCGAAGTTCTCCCCGAAGATCGGATACACGAACCACTGGCGTGACTACGGCGCGCTGATCGTGTCCGATGAGCTGTCGCTGGTCGACAATCTGCACAACGCGTTCCGCTACGAGTCCGGCTACCAGCTGTCGAAGGCGGGCAAGCCCGTGGACAAGGACGAGTGGCTGATGAACCCGCAGACGGTGAACGCCTACTACGAGCCCACGATGAACGTGATCGTGTTCCCCGCCGCCATTCTGCAGCCGCCGTTCTTCGATCCGAACGCCGAGGATGCGGCCAACTATGGCGGCATCGGCGCGGTGATCGGTCATGAGATCGGTCACGGCTTCGACGATCAGGGCAGCAAGTACAACGGCGACGGCAAGCTGCACGACTGGTGGACCGCCGAGGACCGTACGAACTTCGAGAACCGTACCAAGGCGCTGATCGAGCAGTACAATGCGTTCGTCCCCGCACAGCTGGCCGAGAAGTACGAGGCGGAAGGCCATCCGGAGAAGGCACCGCATGTGAACGGCGCGCTGACGATCGGCGAGAACATCGGCGATCTCGGCGGCGTGAACATCGCCATCAAGGCGTACGCGATCTCGTTGGGTGCGCCCAACGGTTCGGCCGAGGCCGTGTCCAAGGCGCTGGACAATGCTCCGGTGATCGACGGATTCACCGGCGCACAGCGATTCTTCCTCTCGTACGCGTCGATCTGGCGTGGCAAGAACCGTGACGAACTGGCCGAGCAGTATCTGCAGATCGACCCGCACTCCCCCGCCGAATTCCGCACGAACGGCATCGTACGCAACGTGGATCTGTTCTACAAGGCGTTCGGCGTGACCGAGAACGACCGGATGTGGCTGGCGCCCGATCAGCGCGTCCGCATCTGGTAGCAGCGGACAGGAATCCACCCTCTTCCTGGGACGAACGGGCTGAGACGAACAAACTAGAACGCCGAACGGGACGTAATCGGAACCGACACATGGTTCCCGGTTACGTCCCGTTCGGCGTTCATACCGGACCATCCGAGCCGATCGTGACGGAAGTTATCCACATTACGCGTGATGGTGGGGCACATTGGCGCACATTCCCCGTACGGCTTTCCCTGTTGCGACCGCGTGATGCACAGTGGATATCACCGTTGCTGTTGTGATCGGAATCATGGGCGATCCTCCTTCCCAAATCAGGCACATGCCTACTCACGCCCATGGATCCTGCTCCGCTGCGGTGACGGGCCAACGGGCATCGAAGTCGATGCAGACACGAGAAAGGGCATCAGCCATGGCACAGTCACAGATCATCATCACCGGTAACGTGGGCGCGGATCCGACCCGATTCGGTCCCGAAGGAGGCACACCGGCGTGCTCCTTTCGTCTGGCATCCACCCGTTCGTTTTGGAATCGGAGAACCAACGCATGGCAGGAGACCACCACGACGTGGATCACCGTCAAGGCCTTCCGAACGCTGGCACTGAACGTGATGCAATCACTGCACAAAGGGGATGCGGTGATCGTATCGGGAACACTGGCCACGGAGGAATGGGAGCGCGACGGCATGACACGCACCAATCTCGTCATTGAAGCATCCACGGCGGGTCACGATCTGACCAAGGGACGATCGATGTTCGTCAGGAATCCCGGCAACGGCGGCTATCAGTCCGGAGATGGCGGATGGCCGAATCCTCGTAACAGTGAGGGCAACGGCCCCGATGGTGCCATCGCGCCGAACGGATCGCCCAATGCTGGCAACGGTGGCGGCAGGATCGGCGTCGATCCGTACAACAACCAGACCATGGGCGACGGCAATGAGGAATTCAACGGGTTCGAAGGCAATGGGGGATGGCCGAATCAGAGCGAAGGCCAAAGCGGAGGACAGTCCTATCCGCCCCAGTCGCAACCACAGTCGCAGCCCCGACCACAAACGCAACCACAACCACAAACCCAGCCCCAACCGCAATCAGGACTTCAGATCGATGCCGTTCCCGGGCCGGAACCAATAACGGCGTAACCGGCACCGGGCAACGAAATCCGACGACGTACCCGACCCAGAGAAGAAAAGGGGCCGACCGCATGTTGAACTGCGGTCGGCCCCTTATCATGGACAGTCGTTTCAGCCGAGTAGCGCCTTGACGCGATCGGCGATGGTGTCAGCGGCCTCGGCGGCGGGCACGGCGACTGTGTTCTCACCGTTGCGGTCACGCACTTCGATCGTGCCGTTGTTCACGGTGTCACGACCGGCCACGGCGATCACGGGAACGCCGATGAGCTCGGCATCCTTGAACTTCACACCGGGGGAAACCTTCTTGCGATCGTCGTAGATGACTTCAAGGCCACGGTCCTCGAGCTCGGCGACCAGCTTCTCGGCGGCCTCGAACGCCTCGGTATTCTTGCCGGTGGCCACCACATGCACCTGGGCGGGGGCGATCACGGTCGGCCATGCCAGACCGCGCTCATCGTGATGCGTTTCGGCGATGCACGCCAGCACACGGGACACGCCGATGCCATAGCAGCCCATCCACACCGGGACGGTCTTGCCGTTCTGGTCGAGCACCTTGAGATCAAGCGCCTTGGAGTACTTCAGACCCAGCTGGAACACCTGGCCGATCTCCACACCGCGCTCGAAGCTCAGCGGGCCAGAGCCGTCCGGGCTCATATCGCCGTGACGGACCTCGACGGCCTCAACAGTACCGTCGGCCTTGAAGTCACGGCCGTACACGAGGTTGTAGTAGTCCACTTCATGCTCGTCGGCACCAGTGAACCATGCGGAGCCCTTGACCACGTGGGCGTCCACAAAGTAGCGGACCGGGTTCTCGACTCCGGCGGCCTCGGCCTGCGGTCCCAGCACCATCGGTCCGATGTAGCCGGGCACCAGCTCCGGGTGGTTCTTGAGATCGGCCTCGGTGGCCTCCTCGATCTCGGCGGGAGCGAACTGCGCCTCAAGACGCTTCATGTCCACCGTACGGTCGCCCGGAACGCCGACCACGATCACCTCGCGCCACGGCTCGTCATGATCCTCATCCTCGGCATGCTTGACGGCGATGACCACGTTCTTGAGGATGTCGGCGGCCTGCCATTCGCGGCCATCCGTACGCGGGTTGTCGGCGTTGCCGCGTTCGATCATCTGGTCGATCGTCTTGGCGTCCGGGGTGGCGCGCTTCTCGGCGGCCGGCACGTCGGAGCAGTCGATCTCGGGCAGTTCGGGCGTGTGCAGCGCCTCGACGTTCCACGCCTTGCCGGACGGGGCGAGCGCGAACGTGTCCTCGCCGATCGGCATGGGGGCCAGGAACTCCTCGGATGCGGAGCCGCCCATCGGGCCGGACATGGCGAACACGGGCACGTACTTGAGATCAAGACGCTGGAAGATGCGCTCGTAGGCACCACGCTCGTCGTAGTAGGCCTTGCGCATGCCCTCCTCGTCGATGGTGAACGAGTAGGCGTCCTTCATGATGAACTCACGACCGCGGATCAGACCGGCGCGCGGACGGAACTCGTCGCGGTACTTGGTCTGGATCTGGTACAGGGTGACGGGGAGATCCTTGTACGAGGAGTACATGTCCTTGACCAGCAGGGTGAACATTTCCTCGTGCGTCGGCGCGAGCAGATAGTCGGCCTGATGACGGTCCTTCAGACGGAAGATGTTGTCGCCGTACTCCTCCCAACGGTGGGTGGCCTCATACGGTTCGCGCGGCAGCAGCGCGGGGAAGTGCACCTCCTGGGCGCCGATGCCGTTGATCTCCTCGCGGATGATGTCCTCGATCTTGTTGAGGACCTTCAGACCCAGCGGCAGCCAGGTCCAGATGCCGGGAGCGGCCTTGCGGATGTAGCCGGCACGCTGCAGCAGTTTTGCGGAATCGACGTCCGCGTCGGCGGGGTCCTCGCGCAGAGTGCGCAGGAACATGGTAGACATACGAAGAGTGTTGGAAGTCATGTGTTCCAAGGTATTCGGTTTCACGGACATCATTTCACACGTCATTGCACAGATCACCGTGCAACATCATCGTTCACGAATATCGACGTCAATCTTGCCATGACGGTCCTGTTATGGACACAATGGAATGGACGAAGGAGGCACCCATGCCCGACCCAGTCCACGAATCCGATTCCACCAACGTTCCGCAGTCACAACCGGCAACTCCGGCACCACAGTCCTCGTCACCGACCACTCAGCAGCCATGTGCATGGCCGACGAGCACCGCGCAACTGCGCGACGGCACACTGAACCCCGACGATTTCTCACCGGTCCGGGGACGGTTCACACCGACCGGACTGGACCTTGAGGACCCCCGATGCGTCACGGTATTGGAACTGAGTCGTTCGGCCGCCGACCTGCTCGACGAACGGACGCGGCTCATCACCGAGATCCGCGCATCGACGACAACGGCGGTGTCACGACCTCCGGCCGGTCAGCCGCAGCCAGCGCCACAATCACAACCGCCATCCCAACAACCCCAACAACCGGCACCACCGTATTCGCAGTATCCGGCAACATCGCAATCCGTACCGCCCAGCCAGGCATATCCACAACCGGCATATCCACAACCGGCACCCCCACAGCCAATATCCCAAACCACACCGCAGCCCACGTATCCATCGCAGGCCTATACCCCATATCCCCAGCTGACTCCATCGGCCGCATCCCCGCAACCGCCGGCACGCACCCGCCGGTTCCACGTCTCCACCGTGCAGATCCTGCTGCTGGCGCTCGGCGTCGGCCTGATCGGACTCGCCGTCTCCGTATTCGCGTTCATCACCTATCCGATCTTCGGCGACGGGGCGCGTACGGCATGCATCGCCGTCACGGGACTCATCGGACTGGCCGTCTCATATATGCTCGCCCCCAAAGTGCGTGTCACCGCGGAAGGCGTGGCATGGGCGTCATGTTTCGCACTGGTCACCGCAAGCGTGCTCGCCGGCGGACTCGGAGCGATACCGCTCCTCCGGTGGCGGGATCTGGTCACCGGACTGCTGCTGCTCGTACTCGCCGGCATCACCCTCGGACTGTATCTGGCGAGCGCGCATCGATCAGCGCCCATACGCGCCTACTCATTGACGTCATGTCTGTTGCTGCCCATATCCCTTGCCCTGATCGGCAACACGAACCTGCTGAGTCACACCGGACGGAGCGTCGCCACCATCGCCTGCATGACGGGCGTACTCCTTCTGGCGCTACTGGCACCGCTGCCGGATACGGAGCGTCTGGCGGCAACGGCAATATCCTCCTTTGTGCTGATGGTGATCGGATTCGGTGATTTCGCCAATCCCAACCACGTCCGGTACGCGGCCATCACGTCCCTGCTTGCGTATCTGATTCCAATGGCCTTCGCCACGCTGTTGTGGATACGAATCGCCGCGCCAACAGCTACTGCGAACACGACAGCACCAACGACCGCTGTACCGTCCATCACCCCAACCCCGAATCATCAACATGCGCTCCGCGACGCGACCCGTTGGGTGCTCACCATCGTCACGATAATCATGGGCATCGGTATGGCGGGGCTCTCCCTTGCCAACGATTATCGTCCATTGCCGCCGGATCTGATCACCGGCCTGTTCGGCGTGGCTGCGCTCGCCGTCGGCGTCATATGGATGATGAAACGGCCGACGTTGCGCAGCTGGCCTGCACTCTGGCCCGGTCTGGTGATGCTGCTGGTGCCGATGCTGCTCGTGTCCCGCAACGACCGCGGAGAGTGGCACACCCGGTATGGCGTGATGTGGTCCATTGGACAGCAGTCGTCGAGTCCCGATCGTGCAATGATCATCCGCGCGGTATTGCTGTTGCTGATCGCACTGGCGTTGGTGATCGCCGGCGCATTGCTCGGCTGGCAGGCACCGGTCATCACCGGCTCCATCACGCTGATCATCCATGTGATGGTGCAGCTTTGGACGTGGATTGTCATGTTCTCGATGGCGTTCTGGTGGGTGTGGCTGGCGGCCGGCGGCATTCTGCTGGTGGTGGTCGCCGCACGATACGAGCGCAGCATCAATACGGCGAGAACGCTGATCACGCGGATCTCGCAACTGCGGTAGTCAGCGAGTCAGCGGTCGGCCAGCACGCCCATCGTGTAGGCGCTGGAATCCCCGGCGGAATAGTAGATCTCGCCGGGCTTGGCACCGCCTTCGAGCAGCTTGCTCACGGTCACGAAATGGTATCCCTGATCCTGCAGCTGTTTCACGATCTGTGGTATGGCCGCGGCGGTGCTGCCGTAGGTGTCGTGCAGATCGATGATCGACCCGCTCAACGTCGTGCTCACCACTTGCTTCACGATGGCGTCGGCGTCGCGGCTCTTCCAATCCTGCGAATCGATGTTCCACAGGACCAGGCTCAATCCGTCGGCCTTGGCCCGACTGAGCACGGTATCGCTCCATGCGCCGTCGGGCACACGCAGCAGCGTCGGACGGCTCCCGGTGGCGTTTTCGATCGCGTTGGCGGTCTTGTCGAGACTGGTCTTCAGGTCGCCGGCGGACAGCGCGTGCAGCTGCGTATGCGACCATGACATGCTCCCGATCTCATGGCCTTCCGCGGCCTCACGCCTGAGCAGATCGACGTTGCTGCCGGAGATGTTCTGCCCTTGCACAAAGAACGTGGCGGGCACTCCGGACTGTCGGAGCGCGTCGAGCACCTTGGGCGTGTTCGTCTTGTCCGGCCCGTCGTCGAAGGTGAGCGCCACGCATTTGCTGAGTCGGCAGTCAAGCGGCATGGCATTCCTTACGGCGTCGACGGCGGACTGCAGATCGCTCATCACGCCCTTGGTCGATTCCGCGGTCAGATTATTGGTCTTCTGCAATGCCGTTGCCGCGTCGATCGCGTCAGACAGCGCAGTGCGCAGCGATTCGTCGACCTTGCCGGCGGACACGTCAAGCACCGTCTGTGCGGTGGACACGAGATACGACAGTCGCGACCGCACGTTGACGGTCTTCTGATCCTCGATGCTGGCCTTCACGTTATCGGCTGCATACTGCACTTCACCGGTGCGTTTGAACATCGGCACGATGGCGTCCCCGAACGATCCGGCGAGCGCATCGAGATCATCCGTACTGGCGTTGCCGGAGCATTCGCTTTCGTTGAGCGTGTTGAGATCAAGACCGATGACGGCACTGTCGTTGGTGCCGGCAAGCTCGTTGAGTGTGTCGAGCAGTTTGGTGTTGGCGACATCGTCCGGCGACGTCTTGCCGAGTTCACTCGCGGCCTTCATGGTGGCGGTGTAGGTGGTGACCGTGGTGACGTATTTCGTTTGCGCGTCCTGACAGGATTGCAGTGCGTCGGCGTGTGCCTGCGCTCGGGACAAGGAGATATTGCGCGCGATCGTCATACCCGCGACCAGCGCCAGTATGACGAATACGGCGAGGAACGCGATAAGCAGCGGTTTGAGACGACGGGATTGCGGTATGGCTACAGTCGCATCGCCGGATTCGATGGATTCCGAAGTGGCGGCTTCGCTTCCCCACTGACTTGCGAACGCGTCAACGCCGTCCGTCTCATTGAAACCTGCGTTGGCGGCATTGGCATCGGAAGCGTTGGCCGAAGAACCGGTGACGTCCTTGTCCTGCTGTTGAGTCATGATTCCACCCTACTCGTGTAGTGCGTCAAGCTGCCGGTGCAATTCGGCGAGTGTTTCCGTGATCAATTCGGATGCATCATCATCCCCGATTGATTCGGTCATTACACTTACCGCGGCACGATACGTGGAATCCTCTACAATAGCGTACACATTATAGGAACCATCTGCCTTACCGTACTGTGCATGTACGATCATGCCATCAGGAATGCGCACACCAAGTCCTGTTAGATCGGCATTCATCAGATCCGCACCTGCCCGTTCATCCACGGACTGTAGCATGATCACGGCATTGGATGACCACGTATGGTTTGATATCTGCCGCACTGATTCCTCCGGAGAGGTCAGTTTGCTCATGAACGAATTCTTGTCTCCGTACATGGTGATCATCCAATCGTTCACCTTGGCGATGCCACCCATGCGGTCGATCGCCGCATTGCCGGCGACTGGATCCATATTGCGCATCATATCGTCGGTCAGCCGTTGGGACTCCTCGTCACCCCAGCAATCATCCAGGGGAGATCCCTTTGCCGGAGTCTGTACACAACCGATGTTATGAGCCATAAGATACACGGGGATATACAATCCGTACGCTCTCATCGCATATTCAGCATTGGTATCCCCATAGATATGATTCGTGTCCAGTTGCCCCATGGTGCCCAGCAGCATTACCGAAACTCCCACCTGCCCTTTGGGATGAGCCGTCGTCTGTTTCTTGACAAGGACAGAGAACTGCTGATTGTCAAGTTTCGGCTTACTGCCATTGTCGGCCAAAGAATTTGGAGAGGAACCATCGGCATCCGAAGGCACTTTATCCGTCGAGACGTTGGTGGATATTTGTTCCACTGTCGAGTGTCGTTGCGCCACCAACCTCCATCCGGAGATGCCTCCAACAAGTACAAGAACCGCAACCACAAGCATGATCACCCATACCCGAACTGGTCGGGATTGTTTCTCATTACGTGGAGAACATGGAAAATGCTCCGACTGAGGCATCATCGACCCCTTTCACCGACGCATAGCCACATTAGCAATACAACAAAGCAACTCGGTATCTCTACATGTCAAAGAATATTATCATTTTATAACATGTCACATTAAAGATATGCTATGCAAGCTTGATGGCACGGTAGCGCACCATACTTCCAAAATAAAAGCAAGTAGCATTACTTGCATAACCGCCACGATAGGTGCTCCAGAACCAATTCCCTCCCCACTTTGCCTGATAGTAAATCTGACCATAACGCTTGCCTGGGCACACAGCGGAGACCCCAGTTCCATTGTCAATATCGGAACCAGATCGATATGTTCCACTTCCTCTCCAACACACATAAGAAGATGCAACATTGGAATATACAGTGAGTACCTTGTAATCAGTGGAACTGCAGTCAGATTGATATGGCGTACGCGCCTTACTTGCATATTTTGGATTTCGCCATTCAACCCTAACTCGCAAAGATGTATCCGACTTAATATCTCCTTCGAACCAAGGATCTTCCTTGGTATTAGCAGTAGACAAATCAGAATCAGGACCAGCCATATTCAAAGATTCGCTAGTAACGATAACTCCCTTTTCAATCATCTCAACATTGCCTTCATTAGTCTCGGCAGCCCAAGTCTCTGGAGAAGTCACCATAGAGAAAACTATCAACACAGCAACCAAAGCACCGATAAACAACAAAAGCTTTCGATAAACTTTCTTTTGAATTTGGAACTTCATCTCTAAACCCTTTCTCACAGTAGGCTATTTCCGTAATAATGCTATATCCAGATCACCTCTTTTCATAGCAGTCAACATTTGTTGACACATTAAAAAAACAGATAACATAATATATAATTACATCAACATTACAAATTGGAGACAATATGAAAATCTTAGCAGCAATACTCATCGGCATCATACTGTCAAACACCCCCACCATTACAGCGCAAGTCATGAACACAAATACAACCGGATCAACTTACGAAACGAGAGCTATCTGCCCTCCATTTCACATACCGTTTCACCATTGCCATAAACATTAAGAAATAACTAAGAAACAGGAATTTCAATATAGGTCATCCAATAATTATTTTCTATCCAGGAAAAGACTACACCCCCCACTAAGGCAACCCTTTTCTTGACAATAGTAAGACCAATACCTCCTCGCAAATCATTACGATCAAAAATAGAGTTCTTAGAAATAAAGATAATTTTCCTATCCGAAAAAACAATTCTAGAGAAGAATACTCTATTATTAGGATCGCTATATTTAGCGATATTAATACAAATTTCTTTAATAGCAAAAACCATAGTATGGATTATTTCATTTTCAACCAAACTCACCTCCCCTTCAATAAGAAACTCCCCAGAAAAACCCAAATCCTTTAAATAATGATCACAAGTTTCTACAGCCTCCCATAAAGATTTTTTCTCAGAGTTATCCTCAGCATCAAGATCACCACGCATCAATCTAATAGCGTCATGAACACTTTCTAAACTTCTCAACGAAACATCATGTATAGACTTTAAATTACTGGAAACACTTCTTTTATCCTCCCAAAAATCACCGTTTTCGGACAAAAGCACAATATACGTTAAATCACTTGCAATCGAATCATGTAACAGCTCTGACATTCTCTCCGAACGAGCATGATTAATATTATTTCCAGACAGTATTTCTATTTTATTTTCAAGATATGAAACCATCGCGTGTTTACGTTTTAATTTAAAAACTACGCCAATAAGCACCGCACAGATTAAATAAATAGATTCAGTAAAAATAAAAATACAAATATCTCCCCTCGGTTCATACAGCCAATAGCCAATACAATCAAAGGACAAAACAACAATAGATAAAGGAATACCCACCAATAGATATTCAGAAAAAGCCAGATATCCGATTGCAAAAATCAAACCAAAGATCTGCATCAACGAATACACATCCGGAAGCAGTGAAGAAATGCAGTAAAGAACTACAACCGAGCAGCAAGCAAACTTGGTTGAAAATAAAAAACAAAGAAGTAGTATCGTGTGAAGCACACCAAAAGAGAAATCTACCATTTCCTGGGATTGTGATATATTTCAATACAATATTGAATCAATGTTACAGCGACCAGAAATAATAGAAATAAATGAACACCTTTTCTTTGCGACAAAGAGGTCAACTTACACACAATACGATCCACAATTTTAACTTTCTCGCGACATCCATTTCACTATAGCTTGACTTAGATTCTTTGCCCCCAATTTTTTCACAGCCCGGCGTGCATGAGTTCTTATAGTCACAGATTTTACCTTTTTCATTCTAGCTATTTCTTCAAATGAATAACCTTCGGAATTCAAACGCAAAACATCATGTTCTTCCGTACCTAATACTTTAGGCTTATTACCCTCGTCATTATCATTCGCAATTCTGTTATGCGCCACAATTGCAGAATCGAACTCAACTTCCACTTCTTCCATACGCAATGCATCGCCACTAGCCACATTGATTACGGCTTCAGAAATTGATGAAATATCACTCTTCCTGACAATCCCTTGCGCACCAGAATCACTTGCAAGAGACGCATAATATTCTATAGGAAAAGAGGTAATTGCGAGAAGCGACGGACTCGATCCATTTTTTCGAATTTTCCTACATAATTCTTCACCATTCATTTCGGACATCGACATATCAACCAACAAAACATCCGGCCAATTTGCCTCAACGCAACAATGTAAGATCGCCTCTTTAGCAGATGAAGTACACCATAATACTTCCACCCTTGGATCCTTTTTTAGGATAGCGCAAAGTACAGGTAAAACCAAATCATCATTGTCAACTACAGCAACCGAAACGTGTTTACGCTCTCTCAAACAGGATGATTTATCTGATTTTATAGAATCCATAAAAACCTACCTTCACTTTATGATATCACAAATACGGCTTTCCCATGAACTCGTTAACGGATGTTGACAGCTTAATGTTAGTACATGCAACAAACTTCACGTCAACAAATGACGACTTTAAAAGATAACTCCAACATTTAGTACATCATGAAATAGTACCAACATTCAATACGAGCAAGGAGGCTTGCAATGTCTGATCCTATGGTACTGAAAACTCAACATTGGTTGAATAACACGTACGGAGGAGATTCTCGCTACAATCGCATTATCGAGGACGGCAATACCGGATGGAATACTATCAATGCCTTGATTCGAGCATTACAAATCGAATTAGGGCTTTCCTCCACAGCCGACAATTTCGGAGACGAAACCAAGAAAGCCTACTCAAAGGCACCACTACAAATGACCACTGGAGAAACAAACAACAAGTTTGCGATTCTACAGGGAGCCCTCTGGTGCAAGGGATACAATCCAGGACATGCGGGAACTGATGACGCCATTGACAATCGATTCGACGCACCAGTGGCCGCCGCGGTGAAGGAGCTCAAATCCGATGCTGGGCTCATCAACCCAAATTCCATCGTTACCACGAACTTCATGAAGGCATTACTCTCCATGGACCAGTTCAAACTGCTTAGCTCATATGGGGGAAAACCAGCAATCCGCTCTTATCAGCAAAAGATTAATCAGAGATATGAAGACTATACCGGCATCATACCTTGTGACGGCGTATATACGCGAAGCACTAATCATGCCGCGATTCTTGCACTGCAAGCAATGGAAGGCATGCCTTTGTCCAAGGCAAATGGATACGTTGGCAACCAGACCAAACTTCACTGCCCTAATCTGCCATACGCAGGAGCACAGACCAATTATACGGGACGCGCATATACTCCATCGGAAATTGCTAGTTTCACTGAATTACTGAACTTCTATTTATACGTGAATGGTTATGGAGATGGCAATCTCGCACTCAGTCTGTCACCGGCGAATATCATGGCATTCCAAAAACATTGCGCCCTACCGCAGACAGGAAAAGCAGACCTTTCAACTTGGCTTTCTTTATTGGTTAGCTATGGTGACCAAACACGAGAAGCCCACGCATGTGATACTCGTTTTGAAATCACCGCACGGAATCTAATGATTTTGAAAATGAATCACTACCAAAATGTAGGTCGATACATTATTGGAGGTGATTTCAAGGAGCTAAGAACCGGAGAACCTGAAAAAATCATCGCCGGAGGATTACACTTCTTCCCTATTTACCAAGATGTCGGCCGTGACGCCTCAGCCTTCACCTCGACCCGAGGCGCTTCTGATGCAGCAAGTGCAATGACAGCAGCCTCGAAGCACAGTATCCCTCAAGGCTCCGTAATTTACTTTGCTGTTGATTATGATGCTCTGGACACAGATGTGACCAGAAATATCCTTCCTTATTTCCGAGCTGTAAAAAACAATCTTACCGGCTACAGGGTTGGCATCTACGGTGCCCGCAACGTATGTCAGAGAGTTATTGATCAGGGCTATGCACAGCAATGCTTCGTCAGCGATATGTCTTCCGGTTTTAGCGGCAACATGGGATATCGTCTACCGGATAATTGGGCCTACGACCAGATCGCAAACCTTCATGTTTCCTATGATGGTAAGGAATTAGAAATTGACAAAGTAGTCTCCTCTGGACTAGATGTCGGCGTGAAAGACACGGTTCGCTCGCAAGATTATATTGCTCCTGACCCTTTGACATCCACCGATCCATGGGAATGCTGCATAAACACCTACGAAGACCGGATCCCAATTCATTCGGAACCAAATCTCCAAAGTGCCGTAATCGGCTTTATTCCAACAAACTCGTTCTACTATCGTAATGGCAATATGGCAGGACGCCCTCCCTACGAGAATCTGTCAAACACTCCGGATAACACTCATGAAGTGCGGTTTCTAAACGGACTTGGCAACGTCTCAACGGGTTATTATTGCGGTTCCACGACCATTGGTAGTACCATCTTAGAACCTTGGTATAACGCACAAAAACCATTCATCGCATTGAACTCTACCGGCTCCACATTAGAAGATGCAGACACTCGCACCGAGGTCATTTACGGAAATCGTATGCGAGTCTTCACATTACAACGAAATCTCGATTGGGGAACCGGATGGGAAGACAATGCCGGACGGCATACCTGGAGGCAAGGGGTCCTTCCTGTCGGGACCAAGGTCGCCATTCCTGCCAAGCGAAACGACGAATCCGACATGAGAATGTGGAGAAACTATCTTCCTGTGGTCTATTGGGGCGACGCATCGGGATGGGCCACGTTCCCAACCAATGAGTCATTCTCGCCAAAGGCGGATACGATTCTTATTGATGCCGGATTGCAATACGGAGACTCACCGTCAACGCGAGCATTGTGGTAGTTTGTTCACTTTCAAGTGCAATCCCCATCGACGAATTCGCTCAGAACAATGCGTCCTGGGCGAATTCGTCGTCGGGGGTGGTGGGGTCGTTGCCGCCGCCTGACTCCGCGGAGAGTGTGTCGTATGCCATCGCCGTCGGGCTGAACGCATCCGGACCGTTGGCGGCCAGATGGGCGGCGGCATCGTCGGAGGCCTCGCGCAGCTGGGAGTCGAGCATCACCGCGTCGGGCGAGACGAGGAACGCACGATCGTTGAGGCCATGCAGATACAGACCGTCCAGGGATTCGACTCGGGAAAGCGCCACATACCCCATGCCGGGCGCGAATGTGCGCCGCAGATCCATCACGGCACGGTCGAGCGTCATGCCCTGCGATTTGTGGATCGTAATGCCCCACGCGCACCGCAACGGCACCTGACTGACGGAGGCGAGCACCTTCTCGCCGTCCATCATCTCCCAGTCGGCCGGTTTCATGGTCACGATATTGCCGTTCTCGAATCGTACGATCGGCCAGCCGCCCTTGTCGTCATCGGCGAATCCAATCACCGTGCCGATCGAACCGTTGACGTACTGCCGATCCTGATCATTGCGCAACGCCATCACCGCGGCACCGGTCTTCAGCAGCAGGTGCTCCGGCGCAAGCATGTTCTTTTTCAGTCGTTCCACCAGCTGCGCACTGCCGGCCGACGTGGCGTGGTACGCGTGCGGCTCCTCGTCGATCTCATCCAGCCGCATGGCGTTGAGCGAATCGGCCTGACGGTTCGTGGGAAACAGGTTCGTCGCCACCACGCCGGGATCGGGCATCATGCCGATACGCCCGGCCAGCGTGGCACGATCGACGTCGGTCACGCCACCGTCACGGATATCGGTGAGCACAGTAAGCAACTGACCATCGTCCTGACGATGCTGTTCAGTCAGATAGCAGATCGTGGGGGCAAGCGCCTCCCACACCAGCGATTCGGTGACGAATCCCTCCGGATCCAGTCCGCGCCGCGCATACTCCTCGCGTGAGCGCAGAAACTCCTCGGTGGGCGCCACCACGTCGTTATTGCGTCCCGAGCGGCTCACCGGCGGCAGCTGGAAGAAATCGCCGGACAGCACCACCTGCAGTCCGCCGAACGGTCTCGGATCATGCCGCAGTTCCCGGCAGACGCGGTCGACCATGTCGAACAGCCAGGCGTGCATCATCGACACTTCGTCGATCACCAGAATGTCGGTGGCGTCGATGGCCTTGCGTCGGCGGGTGCGGATGCGTTTGAGCGTAGCCTCCTCAAGGGATGTGCTCACGCCGACGCCGCTCCACGAGTGAATGGTCTGACCGTTGATATGCGTGGAGGCGATGCCGGTGGACGCGGTGACCGCCACCGAGGCTCCCGCCTTGCGTGCCGCGGCGACGAATTCGTTGAGCACGTAGGTCTTGCCGGCACCAGGCGCACCGGTGAGAAACACGTTGGCACCGGCGTTGAGAATGGCGAGGGCTTCGGATTGCAGCATAGGACGTATGGTACCCGTCGGCCGGGTCAGCGTCGTCGAGTCCGGTGAATCGGCATCTCCTCCGGATGACATAGTCATCATCCGTATCGTCAGCAACGGGGGCAGCCCTATGCCGCCGCAACGTTTACAACGCCTACAGCGCCCTGTAGATCGCCTCCACGTCCGCCGGGGTGACGGACCGCGGATTGACGGCGATGTTGCCGGACGCCATGGCGTCGTGGGTCATGCGGTCCACCACCGCAAGGAATGCCGGGCGATCCACGCCGGCGGCCTCCAACGAATCGGGGATGCCGATCTCGCCCAGCAGCGAGCGGATCTCGTAGATGAAATCGTCGGTGCCGTCGTATTCGACATCCGGGAACAGCGCCTCATGCATGAGCTCGTACTGCCCCTTGTCGGCGAGCGCGTTGAATTCGAGCACGCTGGGCAGCAGCAGACCGTTGGCTTCGCCGTGCGCTACATGGAAGAACGCAGAGATCGGGTGGCTCATGGCGTGCACGAGTCCGAGTCGGGTGGATTCGAAGGCGATGCCGGCCATGGTGGCGGCAACCATCATGCCACGGGCCGCTTCGGCGTCGTCGCGACGGGCGGTGAAGCGCTTGAGGTACTTGCCGATCAGTCGTAGCGCCTCGAGCGAGTACATGCCAGAGAATGTGCTGTCGACGGTGTTGGTGAACGATTCGATGGCGTGCACCATGGCGTCGGTGCCGCATGCGGCGGCCACTCGTGCGGGGACGGTGGCGAGCACGCCGGGGTCGAGGATCGCGTAGGCGGGCAGCAGCAGTTTGCTGCCGACGGTGAGCTTGTAGTTACGGGCCTCGTCGGTGATCACGGAGAACGACGTGACCTCGCTGCCCGTGCCGGCCGTGGTGGGGATGGCGATGAACGGTACGATCGGGCCGGGCACGGTGTTCATGCCTTCGTAGTCGCCGATCTCGCCGCCGAATTTGGCGACGACGCCCACGGCCTTGGCCACGTCGAGCGAGGAACCGCCGCCGATGGCGATGATGGAGTCGCAGCCGTTGTCCTTGAACAGCGCGACGGCCTCATCCACGCACACCGCGGTGGGGTTGGGCTTCACGTCGGTGAACATGACGTGCTTGATGCCGGCCTCATCCAATGATCCGGCGGCCTGCTTGGCGAGCGGGGCGTTGGCCAGGAACGGGTCGGCGATGATCAGCGTATTCGTCATCTTCAGTTCGCCGGCGTAGGTGCCGAGTCGGCTCACGCCGCCGTAGTCGACGATGATGTTCTGTGGTACGGAAAACTTGAGCATGATGGTCCCTTCAATCTGCGGCGTCGTCGCCACGGTTTCCAGCATAGACCGGCGCCGACGGCGAGACAAGCAACGTCGACGCCGGCGGTATCGTCACTCCTTGCCGGCGGCCACGGCGTTCACGGAATCGGCGAGGATTTCGAGGGCCTGATCCACCTGCTTCTTCGTGACGATCAGCGGCGGGATGCAACGGATGATGCTGTCGCCGATGGCGGTGGTAAGCAGTCCGCGCTTCAGGGCCGCGTGCTTGATATCAACGGCGTTGACCGTGCCGTCGAATTCAAAGCCGACAAGCAGACCGCGGCCACGGCTCTCCTTGATGTGCGGCAGGCTCTTGCCCTGTTCGATGAAGTATGCGCCGATCTCGGCGGCATGCTCCGGCAGCTTGCGGCTGACGATCTCGTCGACTTCGGCGAGCGCGGCCGCGGTGCACATCGGCGAACCGCCGAACGTGGTGCCGTGCGTGCCTGGGGTCAGGGATGCGGCGATCGGATCCTTGGTGACCATGGCACCGATCGGGACGCCGCCGCCGAGGCCCTTGGCCATGGTGAAGATGTCGGGTTCCACGCCGTAGCCCTGCCACGCGAACAGCGATCCGGTGCGTCCCCAGCCGGTCTGCACCTCGTCGAAGATGAGTAGCAGTCCGTTGTCGTCGCACAGCTTACGCAACCCTTCGAGGAATTCCTGCGTGGCGGGGTGCACGCCGCCCTCGCCCTGCACGGGCTCCACCATGATGGCGATGGTGTTGTCGGTGATCTTGGCCTTGAAGTCATCCAGATTGTTGAACTCGGCGTAGGCGAAGCCTGGGGTCATCTGGCCGAAGCCGTCCTGTGCGAGCGATCCGGGCTGTCCGGTGGCGGCAAGCGCGCCGAACGTGCGGCCGTGGAAGGAATGCAGGGCGGAGAGGATCTCGTACTTGTGCGGCCCGAAGTGGTCGATGCCGTACTTGCGGGCGAGCTTGATGGCCACCTCGTTGGCCTCGGTGCCGGAGTTCTGGTAGAAGATCTTGTCGAATCCGGCGAGGTCGCACACCTTCTTGGCGAGCAGCGCCTGCGGGATGGTGTACGGATAGTTGAACGTGTGCATGATGTCGCCCACCTGATCGCGGACGGCGGCCACCACCTTGGGGTTGCAGTTGCCGGCGTTGTTCACGGCGATGCCGCCGTAGAAGTCGAGATAGGCGTTGCCGTCAGGATCGTAGATGTACATGCCCTCGGCTCGCTCGGCGACGAAGTCATAGCGTTCGTACGTTTCGATCATGTACTTCTTGACGAGCCCCTTGAGCTCGTCTTGGGTGAGTCCCGTTTCCGCAAGCTTCATCTCATGCTCCTTGTCTCCATGGCGCTGTCCCGACCTCGCGCGCGATGATTCACGAGCGGTCTGCTGGAGGTGCCGTACTGTTGCTGTACGGCTCAGACTCTATGGTTCTCGTGTTTCCCTCGGCATGTGGTTGTGTGACGCATGCATGACGGCATGATGGCGGATTGTCCAACGAGCGACAGTCGAATGGACATATGATCCACGACTGACCCACGACTCGTTCATGCGGATGTCACGAGGTCGGAACATCGGAATGATGGATCGGCGATCCGTCGAGATGCTGCAACTGCAATTGCGCCCACATGAGCGTGCGGACGGGCAGCAGTTTGGATGCCGCGAAAATGACCTTGGCTGGCAGTCCCGGCAGCGACAGCGATCTGCCGTGGAACAGGTCGGCGATGATGCGACGGACCACGGCATCCGCGTCCATGATGCCAAAGAAGTTGGTGAAGGCGGGTCGCTGTGCTCCACCACGTTGATCGCCGCTTCGACCGCCGCGTTTGCCGCCACGGTTGCCGTTCCCCTGAGCCCGGTCGATGAACTCGGTGCGCACCCAGTACGGGCAGGCCGCAGTGACCCTGATGCCTCGATGGGCGAGTTCGCGACCGAGCGCACGCGACCAGCTGACCATGAATGCCTTGGTGGCCGCATACACGTTGATGTACGGACAGGGCAGAAATCCGCTGATCGAGCACAGGTTCATCACGCGGGCACCGGCGCGCATATATGGCAGACTGTGCGTGGTGATGGCGATCGGCGCCTTGATGTTGAGATCGACCATGTTCAGATGCGCGTGCAATGACACCTCTTCGAAATGGTCCATGCGACCGAATCCGGCGCAGTTGGCAAGAATCGTGATATTCGGCCGCTCCTCGACGAGCAGTTGCCGATAGGCGTCGATATCGTCGGGATTCGTCAGGTCCAGCGCCAACGGACGAACCGGAATCGGCACTGCGTTCTTCAACGCTTCGAGCCGTTCGATTCGTCGTGCGATCACCCAGATCTCGTCGGCCGCCACCCTGCCGACCGACGCCCAGTATGCGATCTGATGGGTGAATTCTCGTCCCATACCACTCGACGCACCGGTGACGACGATGATGTTCTTGTTCTTCATGGCAAGATCTCTTCTCTTTCCCGGATTGCAGTCGTCCGCAATACCACACCGTTCTCACACTGCTATCACAGTGCCATCACACTGCCAGTCAGACAATCCACATCCATTCCACGGCACCAAATACTGGGCATTGCCCAAATACCATACACCCGCCCTCCTTAGTGTGATCACACTAAAAAAGGCGGGTGTTGGAATTTCAACGTTTTGGAGACCTGAACGCTAGTGTGAGGCTCACACTAACAGCAGGACTCACACTAGCAGGCGCAGATGGCCTTGGTCTGCTCCACGTTGCGCTTGAGCTCCTCGACCAGCGCCTCGGCGGAGTCGAAGTGGATCTGCGGGCGCAGGAACTCCACGAATTCGGCGCGCACGGTGTGATCGTACAGATCAAGCCACTGCGCGTTGCCGTCGGCATCGACCGGGGCGATCGCGTACGCCTCGAGCACACGCGCCTCAGGTTCGCCGAACGTCACCTTGGTGCCGATGGAGATGGCGGACGCGTACCGGCGCTCCTCGCCCGTCTGCGGATCGGTGTCGATCAGCCATCCGGCATACACACCGTCGGCGGGCATGGTGCCGTGCACGTCCTTGGCCACGTTCGCGGTGGGAAATCCGAGCGTGCGTCCACGCTGCTTGCCTCCGACTACCACGCCTTCCACGGCATGCGGACGGCCCAGAATCTCGGACGCCGCCCTTACTTCGCCCTGCGACAGCAGGAATCGCACATACGACGAACTCCACGCGCGCACCAGACGGTTCGGCGTCTTCTTGCTCAGCGCACGTCGTTCGGCCTTGGTCAGTCCGGAGTCGGGATCGTTCACGCGGATCAGCGCCTCGGCGGCCTCGTGGGAATCGTTCAGCGGGATGCGCACCTCACCGGGACCGCGGTCGTCGACCACATCCACCTGAAACATGCGCGTGGCCTGTGCGATCGAATCGATGGCCTTCACATCGCCGGCGCGACCAGCACCCATACGACCGTCCTTGCCCATGACCAGCGTGTGCAGACCGATCTTGCCGACCATCTGACCGAGGAAGTACTGGTACGACTTGGAGCCGAACTCGAGCGTGTACCGCACCACGAGCGCGTGTTCGATGCCGGTCTCCTCGATGAGTTTGAGACGACGATCGATGCCGGTGAGGGCTTCGGGATCCGGATATTCCTGATCGTTGGGCAGTTCCTGACCGTCGTGCGCCGCCGCATAGTCATGCACGACGGACGGGCGCGGATCGAACACGATGGCCACGGAGATGGCACCATAGCTCTTGGCCAGATCGCCCGTGCGCCTGAGCACCGCCTGATGGCCCTTGTGCACGCCGTCGAAGCTGCCGACGGCCACGATGGATCGCTTGTTCTGTCCGAACGGCGGCCAGGCCAGCACGCCTTCGGTGTCGGGGATCAGTGTGGTGATCTTCATGGTTCCTCGTTCCGTATTGCCATAATTGCCTCGCGCCCGACATTGCGGTTTCACGTGGCACATTTCACGCTGCGTGTTTCACACGCGTCCTGTTTCCGATGTTCCAGCTTACGATAACGGCTCGGCAGCCGCTGTCACCGCTTCCGCAGACGCCGCGGGGAACACGACGGACGGCTTGGACTGACGAGAGTTGGCCCGTTCCACGATGGCGACGAGATCGTTCCCTGCGATGGCCGCCGTGGGCTCTGCGACCACATGATCGATACGGCGTCCGAATCGCAGTTCCTTCGCCTCATCGTCGGTGATGTCCAGATGCGGTAGGGTCAGTCGTGCGGCCTGCGGCATGCCGATCACCCTGGTGAGCAATGCGGTGCGACGATCATCGACGACCGTCGTTGCCTGATCGTTCGGCACGTCGAGGATCGCCTTGGCACGGGTGACCGTCTCGCCATCGCGATTGGTGAAGGTACGGTTTTCAGTGTGAGCCGTGACCACATTCGATGCCGTGACGTCGAAGGAGCCGACCCTGACGCGACGCAGACGGGTCAGGTGCCCACCGACGCCGAGCACACGACCAAGATCACGGGCCAACGCGCGGATATATGTACCGGACGAACAGGTGACACGCACGGCAAGATCAAGATGCGGGCCGTACGCGACTGCATCGTCGTTCACGCTGCCTGTATTCACACTGTCCGTATTCGCACTGCCTGGAATATCACAATCAAGCACGGTGAAGGCGTGGATGGTGACCGGCCGTGCCTCGAGCTCCACGTCCTTGCCTTCCCGAGCCAGATCGTAGGCGCGCTGACCGTGGATCTTGATGGCGGAGAACGTGCTGGGCACCTGTTCGATGCGACCGAGGAATCGCTCAGCGATCGTCCGCTCGACGTCGTCCCTCGTCAGTGCACGCAATCGCACGGCAACGTCCTCCTGCGACGGCACGGAATCCGATGCGGCAGTCAGATCACGAGAATCGGCGGGGGCACTCCCCCACGGGAGGATATCGCCGTCGGCGTCGTCGGTGGTGGTGCGCTGGCCGAGGCGGATCGTGGCCTCGTAGGTCTTGTCCGCGCCCACGATGTAGTTGAGCAGTCGCGTGGCATATCCGAATCCGACGATCAGCACGCCGGTGGCCATCGGATCGAGTGTGCCGGCATGGCCCACACGACGCATGTGCAGGGCGCCACGTACTGCGGCGACCACGTCATGGCTGGTCACCCCCTGCGGTTTGTCGATCACGAGGATGCCGGAGACGTCCGGCGCTTTCGGAGAACGCGATGCCACTATCAGTCCTTTTGTTTATAAAGTGCAGTGTATTGCAGTATGTTGCCGTATTGCGTATTGCCGTTGCGGTCTGCAACGGCCGTCATGCGACCGTATGGAATACGCCGACCGGCTCCCCGTGATCATCGGACTCGGAATGATCACGACAATCGAGGGGAGCCGGTTCGGTGTTGCTCCTACTCAGGCCATGACATCAGGCCATGAAATGGGCGTCGGCCTCGGGAGTCTCGTCGTTGGACTCGTCAGTACCGTCCGTATCGATGTCGTCGTCGATGTCGTCCGTGTCATCGAAATCGTCGTTCTTCGGCTCGTCATGACGGTACGGATCGGCATCGCCGGCGTACTGCGCAGTTTCACGTGCCTTGGCGAGTTCGGCGTCGCGCTTCAACGCAACGGTGAGGATGTCCTCGATCTCGGTGGCCTCGGACGGCACGTCATCGTACTTGAATTCCAGTACGGGGGTGAGGCGCAGACCGGCCTTGTGACCCACATGGGAACGCAGACGACCCTTGGCCTGATTGAGCGCCTGGGCGGCGCGGCGACGCTGGCCCTTCTCCTTGCCGTCGTCGCCCAGCTGGGTCCAGAAGATGCGTGCGATCTGCATATCGTTGGTCACACGCACGTCGGTGATGGTGACGCCCGCGAGGCGGGGATCGTGCAGCTCACGCTCGAGGGACTGAGCGACCACGCGCTTGATCAGTCCCGCGATGCGTACTGCGCGAGGATTGGTTCCGGACATAATGTCCCTTTCTTTGTCAACAGGATGAACAGATAAAATGAGCTCCCCTGCGGAGGGGAGCTGTTCATGCGAACGATTCGAATCCGGAAACAAACGTGTGCGGTGATGCCGGACCGACGTCACCGCACTGCTTGGATCATGTTGGATCACGTTCGCGGGACGGCTCACCCTGCGAGGGGGAGCCTGTGAAACACTGCTGGCCTACTGGCGTGCGATCTCGCGCATCTCGAAGGTCTCGATGATATCGCCTTCCTGGATGTCGTTGAAGTCGCCCAGGTTGATACCGGCCTCGTAGCCTTCCTTGACGGAAGTGACGTCGTCCTTGAAACGACGCAGCGAGGAGATCTCCAGATCGTTGACCGTGGCCACGCCGTTGCGCAGAATACGGCACTTCGTACCGCGCTTGACCTCGCCGTCCTGCACCATGACGCCGGCGATGTTGCCGAACTTGGAGGAACGGAAGATCTCGCGGATCTCGGAGTGGGAGGTGACGACCTCTTCGTATTCCGGCTTGAGCATGCCCTTGAGGGATGCTTCCACATCCTCGATGGCCTTGTAGATGATCGAGTAGTACTTGATCTCCACGCCCTCGCGCTCGGCAAGGTCGGCCACCTGACGGTTCGGACGCACGTTGAAGCCGATGATCACTGCCTTGTCGACCGTGGCCAGGTTCACATCGTTCTGCGTGATGGCACCCACACCGCGGTGGATGACCTGGATGCCGACCTCGTCGGACACCTCGATCTTCATCAGGGAGTCTTCCAGCGCCTCCACGGAACCGGAGGAATCGCCCTTGATGACGATGTTGAGCATGTCGATCTCGGACTTGGCGAACTGCTCCTTGAGACTCTCAAGCGAGACGACCTTGCGGCGCTTGGCCAGCTGGGCGGCGCGCTCGGTGGCCTGACGCTTCTCGGCGATCTGACGGGCAGTGCGATCGTCCGGCGCGACCAGGAACAGGTCGCCGGCGGTCGGCACGGAGGTGAGACCGAGCACCTGCACAGGAGTGGAGGGCGCGGCTTCCTTCATCTGCTTGCCGTTCTCATCGAGCATGGCGCGGACGCGGCCGTACGAGGTGCTGGCCACGATGGCGTCGCCCACGTGGAGCGTACCCTGCTGCACGAGCACGGTGGCCACGGCACCGCGACCCTTGTCGAGTCGGGCTTCCACGGTGGCACCGCGGGCGTCCATATCCGGGTTGGCGCGCAGGTCCAGCGTGGCGTCGGCCGTGAGCAGCACGGCTTCGAGAAGCTTGTCCACGTTGATGTTCTGCTTGGCGGAGATGTCGACGAACATGGTGTCGCCGCCGTACTCTTCCGGCACCAGACCGAACTCGGTGAGCTGACCGCGCACCTTCTCGGGGTTGGCACCCGGCTTATCGATCTTGTTCACGGCCACGACGATCGGCACGTTGGCCGCCTGCGCGTGGTTGATGGCCTCCACGGTCTGCGGCATCACACCATCATCGGCGGCGACCACGAGGATCGCGACGTCGGTGAGCTCGGCACCACGGGCACGCATGGCGGTGAACGCCTCGTGGCCAGGGGTATCGAGGAAGGTGAGCTTGCGGTGCTCGCCGTTCAGGTCCACGGACACCTGGTAGGCACCGATGCGCTGCGTGATACCACCGGCCTCGCCGGCGATGACGTTGGTCTTGCGGATCGTATCGAGCAGTCGGGTCTTACCGTGATCGACGTGGCCCATGACGGTGACCACCGGCGGACGGGGCTTGAGGTCCTTGTCGTCCTGCAGCTCTTCCTCGTCGAGGTCGATGTCGAACTGCTGCAGCAGCTCCTTGTCCTCTTCCTCGGCGGAGACGATCTTGATGTTCCAGCCGATCTCCTCGCCCAGGATCTGGAACGTGGACTCGTCGAGCGACTGCGTGGCCGTGGCCATCTCGCCCAGATGGAACAGCACGGTGACCAGCGAAGCCGCATTGACGCTGATCTTCTCGGCGAGATCAGACAGGGAGGCACCCTGACGCAGCTTGATGGTCTGTCCGTTGCCGGAGGGGATGCGCACGCCGCCGATGACAGGTGCCTTCATCTCCTCGAACTCATGCCTCCTTGCGCGACGTGCCTTACGTGCCTTGGAGGAACGGCTGCCCTGACGACCGAAGGCACCTGCGGCACCGCCACGGCCGCCACGGCCTCCGCGACCGCCGCTCTGCTGAGGACCATTGGTCGGAGTACCGTTACCGGCACCCGGACGCGGAGAGCCACCGCCGAAACGGCTGCCACCCGGACGCGGAGTACCGTTGCCGGCACCCTGACCGGGACGGCTGTGACCCCACTGATTCGGCCTGCCCTGACCGCCGCGGGGACGACCGCCCGGAGTAGGCCTGCCGCCACCCTGACCGGGACGACCGCCACGACGGTTGCTGTTCACCGTGGGGCGGGCCATCGGATGCGGACGCGGGATATCACCCGGAGTGGGCACACTCATGCCCTGCTTGCGGCTGAACGGATTGTTGCCCGGACGAGGACCTGGAGTAGGAGCCGCAGAACGCTGCTCGCCGGCACCGGTGCTGCCGCCCGGCTGCGCGCCGCCATGGGGACGCGGACCACGCGGGTTCTGCGGACGCCCCTGCTGCGGGCGGCCGCCATGATTCTGCTGGGAGTGCTGGGAACCACCACGACGATCGCCGGGATGTGGAGCAGCGCCACGACCGCCCTGCGGACGGGGACGGGCACCACCGCGATGATCACCGGGGGTCGGCGCGTGTCCAGCGGAACGCGGCGACGGCGACGGAGCCGGACTCGCTGCGTGAGGCTTCGGAGCGGCGGACGCCGACGGAGCATGCGGAACCGCAGGCTTGGCGGTCGCACGCGGGGCGGGATGAGGGGTGGCGGGACGTTCTTCGCCGGAACGGACCGGCTTCTTCGCCATCGGCTTCGGGGTCGGCTTGGCATGAGGCTTGGCCGACGTCTTATCGGACTTCTCTCCGGAAGGCTGGAACGCAGCCTTGAGTTTGCGCACCACAGGCGCTTCCACGGTAGACGAGGCCGACTTCACGAACTCGTCCATTTCCTTGAGCTTGTCAAGGACTGTCTTGCTGTCAACACCAAACTGCTTGGCTAATTCATATACGCGTGCTTTGGGCACCAATATCTCCTATTCCCGACCGCGCATATGGTGTTTCGCGCGATCAATGATCACTGATGGTGAACATGTCCTGTCTCATCGTGCGACCATGGTTGTGTTACCTCGTTCTTTGCTGAAAGAAGGCATACTGCACCCTCTGGTTCAGTTACCGCTGCAAGCATACTCAGCCCTATGGATTGCAACGGCGGTGAAAAACGCCGATGTGTCGTGTATGCGGATGGGACCGGACACCGTCTGATTGCAACGGTCATCCGATCCCATGTGCACGGTCATCGCGATCGATCAGTCCTGAAGCAATCAGAAGCAATCAGTCCTGAACACCAGTTCCGGGAAACCCATTCCCGATCATTCGACCGCGCTCGATCGTCATTCGATCAGTGCTGGTCCTGCTCGGCCTTCTTGGCGCGGGACTCCTCGGACTCGATACCGATCTTCCAGCCGGTGAGCTTGGCGGCAAGACGAGCGTTCTGGCCTTCCTTGCCGATCGCCAGCGACAGCTGATCATCATGAATAAACGCGATCGCCGTCTTGTTCTTCTCACTCACGACCTGCACCTCGGTGGCGTGTGCCGGAGACAGTGCCGCGGCGACGAACTGCGCCGGATCCGACGACCAGTCGACGATATCGATCTTCTCCTGGCCCAGGTTCTCCATCACCGCACGAACACGGGAACCGCCGGGGCCGATCAGCGCGCCCTTCGGATTCACACCCTGCGCGTTGGCGCGCACCGCGATCTTGGTACGGGCACCGGCCTCACGCGCGATCGACATGATCGACACCGCGCCGCTGGCCAGCTCCGGAACCTCACGCTCGAACAGACGACGGACCAGCTCCGGGTGGGAGCGGGACACGATGATCTCCGGTCCCTTAAGTCCACGAGCCACGTTCACCACGTACACGCGCAGACGCTCACCGTGACGGTAGCGCTCGCCCGGCACCTGTTCACGACGGGGCAGGATCGCCTCCACGTCACCCACGGCCACATGCACGTTGGCCGGATCCTTCGCATCCTGCTGCACGATGCCGGTGATCAGATTGCCCTTCTGTCCGGAGAACGCACCGAACACCTTCTCGTCGGCGGCACGGCGGAACAGCTGGGTAATGACCTGACGAGCGGTCGCGGCGGCAAGACGGCCGAAATCGCGGGGGGTGTCGTCGTACTCCTCACCCAGCTGGGGAGCGGGATGGGGGTTGTCTTCCGTGGGTTCCTGAGGAATCTCGTCCTGGGCCCAGACCGTGAACGATCCGGCGCGGGCGTCGAGTTCCACGCGGGCGTGCTTTGCCGCATGAGGGGTTTTCAGGTAAGCGAGACGCAGAGCTTCTGCCAGTGCGTTATCCAGAGTCTCGGCATCTATTCCCTGCTCAGCAGCGAGCTGATGCATTCCTGCCAAGTCCAATTCCATGCCCAAGACCTCCCATATGAAGTTATAGCGGGCACCCTGCCCGCGAAATGGTCTGCAACGGCTATTAGTGTAACGTTTCATGCAGACACTATGCGCCCACGGCGAATTCAGAAACGGGGTTGATCGCAACGACGGGCGCGGCGTATGGAGTCGCCGCACGGCGATCATCACGGTATTCATGTCATTCGTATCGTTGTTGTACTGCGTCAGTCTGCTTGGCATCCCCGTCTCCCCCGCCGCTGCCGCGGTGCCCGGCATCAGCGGACGCGGGACGGACGAATCCGATCTCAGTACATGCGAGCGCGCGCTGTCTCTCGGGTTCGGCGATCTGGAACGGTACCAGTCGGCATTGCCGTCGTATCTTCGTCTGTTCTCGGCCGTTGACGCGCAGTCACGTTGGCATACGGCCGCGGTGGAATGCCCGCAACGATTCGCGGAGGGCACCGTGCGTAGTGCTCTGGCCGACGATGCCGCGCGCGCATTGGCCGATCGCACGGGAATCACCAGTGTTGTCTCCTCATCATCGGCATCCGTGGATGACGATCTGACGTTGCATGTGGATGCCACGACCGCCGCCGCGCTGTCGTTGGCCGAGGATCGCGCCGGATTCGCGTTCGAGATTCTCGCCTCCCGTCACAACGCGGACGCCACGTTGTACCATCTCAGCGATCAGCGCAAATCGAATGCGCAGGTGCTGGCCACCGTCGTCAAGCAGGAATCCGATCCCCGGCAGAAGATCTATGCAGTGGATTCACTGATCGCCAATCCCGACGAAACAACCGATCCGACCAACGGTCTCAAGGCGCCCACCGCGGCGATTGTGGAAATGAACTGCGCGTTGGAACAGCTTGACGCAGTAAGTGCAACGAACGGTACGAACGCTACGGAATCGAACGCGGCGAGTGCCAGCTCATCGTCATCATCGGACAGCACGACGACCCGCACCGACACGGAAATCCATGATCTCTCCGTAATCTCATCCCTCATCGCCGCGCATATCACCACGGCCATCGATCTCGGCTATCCCGCCATGGAAACCGCCCTGCTGCACTAACGAATTCCAGGCCTTACGATACCGGTCTGGGTATAACCATGTCATGAAGACCCTCGATATCGGTTCCTCGTGACATGGTTATACCCAGATATCCGGTTTTACCCAGACTTGGTTTTCCCCAGACTTATTGGGGAGAGTGAAAAACTAAAAAGGGTTTCAGGTAAGAACCTGAAACCCTGTGGGCGGATAAGGCGAGATTCGAACTCGCGGAGGGGGTTGCCCTCACACGCTTTCGAGGCGTGCTCCTTCGACCGCTCGGACACTTATCCATCGTTGCCCGTAAAAGACAACTTGACTAGTATGCCACGTTTTACGAATAATGCAAAATCATCGTCATATCGAAGTGTCGTACGGCGATCCGTATGCACTACACCGTCGCGCCACGCAACCGCCACGTCACACATGCGGCCCCTGCTCATGCACGGACGCGTTGACCCACTGCTCCTGCTTCACGTTATTACCGGAGAAGATGCCGATGTCGAGCATGCAATCGCGATAGTCACGACCGTGCGCGATGGTGATGTAATTGTCGTCGACCATGCGGTTGTGCGTGGGGTCAAGACCGATCCACCGGTTCTTGTGATACACCTCGATCCATGCGTGCGTCGCGCCCTCACCGCCCAGCAGTCCGGCGATGTAGCGGGCGGTAAGTCCCACGTGCCGGCATACGGACAGCATCACATGCGCGTAATCCTGACACACGCCCTTGCCCTGGGCGAGCGCCTCCTCGGCGGTGGTGCGCACTGTGGTGGATTTGGGCGTGTACGTGAACGCCTTATACACCTCGTCCATCACCACCTGCGCAACGGCGACCGGAGATCCGGAATTGTATTCGGTACGCAGACGGTCCTTGCAGCGTTCGGTCAGCGCCTTGATGGCGGGACCGGGAATGGTGAGCGCGGAATCGAATCGGTACAACGGCTTGTACACTTCCGGCTTGGTGTTGTCGTTGTCGACGAATGCGATGCCGGTCACCCGATAGTTGAAGCAGGTATGCGGTTCGGGAATGAACCCGGTCATGACCACGGAATCGAAGGAATCGATGGCGGTCTCCGCCTCCACATGTGGTTCGATGACGACCTTGGTATCGACCACTTGCTGGCGAGGACCTGTAGCGGGGATGCACCTGAGTTGGAAACGATGATCGGTCACGGGCGAGCTGAACGACAGCTTCATCTCGTAATCAAAATACAGTTTCTTCACCGATATCTCTCCTTGGGCACCCGACGCAGACCACTTTCATTCTAGGGCCTTATGCCAATGAACGTGCCTCGTGTTCTCGATGCGAACATTTGATACGCGAGGCACGTACGGCCAGAGGCGTCAGCGGATGCCGGACTCCTCGTCGGGATCAGAAAGCAACGCCTTTGAGCATGCCAGATTCATGGTGTTCACCTCGGCGAGCGGCCTAAGGGTTTCGGCTGCTACTCGGTCGTTGAATCCCTCCTGGAACCGCTTGAGCGTCTTGGCAAGCTCCTCGTATCCACGGTTGGGCAGCTGACCAATGAGCCAGCGCAGTCCGGAGGCGAAGCATTCGGGCACCGGCATGCCGTCAAGCGTCATGGCGTAGCTGACCAGTTTGTGGATGGGCGCGCGCAGTTCGTCGGCGGACACGGCCAGTCGCGTATACAGGTCCAGTCGTTCCAGATACTTGCCGATGAACAGGAATGCCTTGAGCGTCTGATCGATCGTCGAGTTCTCGATTGCTCCCCAGAAGGCGAGCAGATCGTCGTTCACGTCGCGCTGTGCGTAGATGTCCTCGGCGTCGGAGCTCAGCGCGGTGGCGTCGGCGATGCTGCTCAACGCCATCTCCACATACTGCAGTACGCGGGAGGTGAGTTCGGGGCGGAGGATCACCGCATTGTTGAACGCGTAGTCCATGGCGCTGCGCACCGAGTTGGGGTTGTTCTTGTCGTAGAGGAAGGTGTGGATGAACGTGTCGAAATCCTCGAAGTCCTCCGGCAGATCAAGGGCGCGGGCGAACGGACGGAACGCATCCACGTCGGTGTCCATCACCTGATCGTAGAAGGGGAAGAATCGGGTGAGCGTGGTGAACACGCGTTCGGTGTATCGACCGAGCCAGTAGAGGTTGTCGGCCTTGGACGCGGTGAGCAGCGACAGGCTGTGACGCTCCGAATCGGCGATGATGCGCTTGCTGGCCCATTCGTTCTCCAGGGATTCGCCCTCACCGGCAAGCACCCAGGTGTCCTTGAATCCGCCGCCCTGCGACGAGTTGACGATCATCTGCCCGGGTACGGACGAGTACCGGGTCAGTCCCGAATACCAGACGTGGGTGTCAGGACCGGTGACGACGAAGGCGCGCAGATCGGCCTTGCGCGGTTCCATACGCCCGGTTGCCGGGTCCACCACGTCGATGTCACGGAACTGGATGACCTCCTGCGCGATGAATCGACGCGGTTCGGCCTTGATCTTGTCGGCGAGTTCCTCGCGCTGACGGGCGTCCAGACTCGAGCCGAACACCACGCCGTAGCCGCCGGCCTCGGCGACGTCCTTGATCACGAGTTCGCCGAGCCTGTCGAGCACCGTCTTGCGGTCCTCGCTGAACATGGGCATGTAGGTCGGCGCATTGTGCAGGATCGGGTCCTCGTGCAGATAGTACTGCACCATGGCCGGCACGAAATAGTAGATGGCCTTGTCGTCGGCGGCGCCGTTGCCCGGCGCGTTCATGATGGCCACATTACCGGCGCGGTAGGCACCCAGCAGACCGGGGACGCCGATCACCGAATCGGCGTTGAACGCGAACGGATCAAGGTATTCATCGGACAGACGACGGTAGACCACGCCCACACGATGCTTCCTGCCGGAGTAGTCGATGAAGTACAGTTCATTGTTTTCGACTTCCAGATCCTCGGGGAACGCGAGCACGGCTCCGGTCTTCTCGGCCAGATAGGCGTGTTCAAAGAAGGCGGAGTTGAAACGACCCGGCGTGAGTACCACGGCGATGCCTTCGGTGGAGACGAAATCCATGGACCGACGCAGCATCGTCGGGTAGGCGCGATTGTCGCGCACGCGCACGTCGCGGAACAGTCGCGGCGAGATCCTGCGCTCAATGTCACGTACGAACAGCGGGTAGCTGGCGCCGGACGGGATGCGCAGATTGTCCTCGAGCACCCACCACTTGCCGTCCTCGCCCTGCACCAGATCCTCGCCGGCGATGTGTGCGAACACGCCGCCGGGAGGGGTCACGCCGTTGACCTGCGGGAAGTATCCGGCGGACGTGTACACGTATTCCTCCGGAATCACGCCGTCGTGCACGATGCGCTTGTCGGAGTAGACGTCCTTGAGGTAGGCGTTCAGCGCGTCCACACGCTGCTTCAGTCCGCGTTCCAGTTCGTCGAATTCGTCGGATGCGATAATACGCGGCACCGGGTCGTACGGAAACAGCTGATCATGATACTGGCCGTTCTTGTAGATGCCGAACCGTACGCCGTTACGGCTCAGTTCGCGGTTGATCGCAGCACGACGATCGACCAGTTCGGAGGCCATTTTCTGTGCTTTCGACTCGATCACTGCCCATTCCTCCCTTTGCACACCATAGCGTCAGGCCATATCCGGGAGGGCGGGTTTGGCCTTCCCATGAAAACATTCTCACCCTAACCGTGTGCCGTTAACGACAATCCACAGTAATGTTTCCAACATGCTTCGGGCCTTCGGGCCTGTGGGATGCGACTGCACGATCGGGGACGCGGTGGGACCTGCGGGCTGGACGGACTGGCGATGTCTGCGGGACTGGACGAATACCGAACTGGTGCCGGACGCGTGCCGAATGGATGCAAGCGAGGCCGACTACAGCGTGCGTACCGCGCGGATGGCCTGCGCGCGTTCGGCGAGCTGGTCGTCGGGCGGATAGGCCACGTATTCGAGGGTGAGTCCCTTGGCTGCGGCCGGGCCTGTGGACCCTTCGCGCTTGGGTTCCGCCATTTTCTGCGCGAACCAGTCGACGTCTTTGCGTCCTCGTCCCACCTGCAGGCATCCGTTGACCAGGGATCGCACCATGTTACGGGCGAACGCGTCGGCCACGATCGTGAAACACAGCAGTCCCGTCTCCGCATAGGGCACCGGCTCGCCGTATCCGCCGGATGCCGCTCCCCCATGCAAGGCCACACCTGGATCGGCACGATGCCATCGTGCGTATTTGACTTCACGAATGGTGGTGCCGCCCGGATTCGGTGTGGCGAACGAGCCGAAATCATGCAGACCGATGGTGAGCGCAGCCGCCTGATTCATGGCGTCCATATCGAGCGTTTCGTCGATGGCTACGACGAATCCACGTATACGGGGATCCACGAATCGTCCGTTGTCGCATACGCGGTACACGTAGGTGCGCTCCAGTGCGGAAAAACGTGCGTCGAATCCGTTCGGCGCGCGACGAATTCGATGGATGGCGATATCGTCGGGCAGCATTCGCTGCAATCGTCGTTCGAGTGCGACTTCCGGCGTTACATTCATATGTCCCACTGCCCGCGCGAGTACATCCTCGTCGATATCAAGATGACAGACCTGATGCAGGGCATGAACGCCGGTATCGGTACGACCGGCCACGACCAGACGGATCTCCGGCGATTCGGGATCATCCGCACGCACATGCAGCACCTTGCGGATCGCCGCTTCGATTTCCCCTTGCACGGTACGGAGTTCGGGCTGGCGCGCCCACCCGTAGAATCCGCCGCCGTCATATCCCAGATCAATCCTCAAACGCATACGCTCTATGCTGGCGAAGGGGGAAGACCAATGCGGAGGAGTGCCGGGAAACAGGATCATATCGAGGCGGGAAATCGGCCGTCAACGGAAATGCAACGCAAGGGAATAGCAGTAAAAAAACAAAAAGGACGGAACCCGCATATTACGGATTCCGTCCTTATGTGAAGCCGATGTCTGAACCGTTGTCAGTAGACCGTTATCAGTACCGTTACCAGCTCAGAGCCTTACGGCTTATGCCTTATCGGCGAGTGATTCACTCGGCCTTCTCGGCGGCCTCTTCGGCAGGAGCCTCAGCAGGGGCTTCAGCAGCCGGAGCTTCGGTGGCCTCGGCCACGGGAGCTTCGGCTTCCTTCTCGGCGGCGACCTTGGTGGCGGCCTCAGCCTCGGCGACGGTGGCCTTCTTGGCGCTCAGCGGCTCGGTGACGAGCTCGATGACGGCCATCTGGGCGTTGTCGCCCTGACGGGAAGCGATCTTGGTGATGCGGGTGTAACCGCCCTCACGCTGCTCCATCATTTCGGCGATCTGGGTGAACAGCATGTGCACAACGGACTTGTTGCGGATGACACGCATCACGCGACGACGGGAGTGCAGGTCGCCACGCTTGGCGAACGTGATCAGGCGCTCGGCGAGCGGACGAAGACGCTTGGCCTTGGGCAGCGTGGTGGTGATGCGGCCGTTCTGGAAGAGGCTGGTCGCCATGTTGGCGAGCATCAGACGCTCATGCGCGGGGCTGGACGCCAGGCGCGGGCCCTTCTTGGGTGTAGGCATTGTAATAACTCCTTATGTCCCGTGCCGGCAGGAGGGCAGCGGCCCAAACATCTGCGCGGCACGGGGCTTATTGTTCAAGGAAGACGTCCGTCTTCCCGTCAGGCGAGAACGCCGAAGCGATCACTCGTCTTCCGGGGAGAAGAACGTGCCTCCTTCGAGATTGATGCTGTCGAGACCCAGCGGCGAAGCCTTCAGCGACAGGCCCAGGCCCTGCAGCTTCTCCTTGACTTCGTCGATGGACTTCATACCGAAATTGCGGATGTCGAGCAGATCCTGCTCCGTGTGGGAGACAAGCTCGCCAATCGTGGAGATGCCTTCACGCTTCAGGCAGTTGTAGCTGCGCTGGGTGAGGTTCAGCTCCTCAATCGGAACCGCCATTTCGGGGTTGGCTTCTTCCACAACCGGAACCGGGCCGACCTCGATGCCTTCGGCCTGGTTGTTGAGCTCACGGCAGAGGCTGAACAGCTCAACAAGGGTCGAACCCGCGGAAGCCACGGCGTCGCGCGGGGAGATGGCCGGCTTGGTCTCCACGTCGAGGATCAGCTTGTCGAAGTCGGTGCGCTGCTCCACGCGGGTGGCCTCGACCTTGTAGCTGACCTTGAGTACTGGAGAGTAGATGGAATCCACCGGGATGCGACCGATTTCGCCAGTATCCTGCTTGTTCATCTGGGCAGGAACGTAGCCACGACCACGCTCGACGGTGAACTCGATCTCCAAGGAGCCGTCCTCGGCGAGGGTGGCAATGTGAAGATCGGGGTTCGAGATGACGACGCCGGCCTGAGGCGTAATGTCGCCGGCAGTGGCCTCGCCCTCGCCGTTCTTGCGCAGGTACATGACGACGGGCTCGTCATATTCGCTCGTCAGCACGAGGTTCTTGATGTTGAGGATGATCTCAGCGACATCCTCCTTCACGCCCGGAAGCGTGGTGAACTCATGCTGGGCACCGTCGATGCGCACGCTCGTCACTGCGGCTCCGGGGATGGAGCTCAGCAGAGTACGACGAAGCGAGTTGCCGAGCGTGTAGCCGAAGCCAGGCTCGAGCGGCTCGATGGTGAAACGCGAACGCTGGGGATTAAGGACTTCCTCAGTCAGGGTCGGACGCTGGGCAATAAGCACTTTTCTTATCCTTTCAGCTCGAACCGGTTGTGCACGCACCGGCTCTCGCGGGTTGGACGTTTACTTTCTAGTCAGTGCTTCAGACGCGGCGACGCTTCGGGGGGCGAACGCCGTTGTGAGCCTGCGGGGTGACGTCGGAGATGGAACCGACCTCAAGGCCTGCGGACTGCAGGGAGCGGATGGCGGTCTCACGACCGGAACCCGGGCCTTTCACGAACACGTCGACCTTCTTGACGCCGTGCTCCATAGCCTTACGGGCAGCGGCCTCAGCGGCCATGCCAGCGGCGTACGGCGTGGACTTACGGGAGCCCTTGAAGCCGACATCGCCACCGGACGCCCAGGAGACGACGGCACCGGACGGATCGGTGATCGAGATGATCGTGTTGTTGAATGTGGACTTGATGTGCGCCTGTCCGACGGGAACCGACTTACGGTCCCTACGACGGGGCTTGCGCGTGGCCTGCTTCGCAGCTGCCATGGATCCTCGTTTCCTTGATTACGAATATTTCTATGGTCTAGGCGATGAGAATGAACTCTCGTGGCCTGGACTCACGCCCGACAAAAGATCAGGCGGCCTTCTTCTTACCGGCGACCGTACGCTTCGGGCCCTTGCGGGTACGTGCGTTGGTCTTGGTGCGCTGGCCACGCACGGGCAGGTGCTTACGGTGGCGCATGCCCTGGTAGCAATTGATCTGGATCTTACGGCGGATATCCGCATCCACCTCACGACGCAGATCGCCCTCGATCTTGTAATTACCCTCGAGGTAATCACGCAGCGTGATCAGCTGCTCATCGGAGAGGTCCTTGACGCGGGTGTCCGGATTGATACCGGTCGCTGCGAGCGTTTCCTTCGCACGAGTGCGACCCACACCAAAGATGTAGGTGAGGGCGATCTCGATGCGCTTCTCATTGGGGATGTCGACTCCGGCAAGACGTGCCATTGCGATTCCTTCTGTTCATCGGAGGTCTTACGCCAAATCGTCCGAGTTCACGGCCCAGGCCTCCGCACCTGGGGTTCAACGCCGCATATGGTGGTGCGCACGCTGTGATTTAGCGCCTTATTATTTGCCGCTGGGTCTGCTCTCAGCCCTGACGCTGCTTGTGGCGCGGGTTTTCGCAGATCACCATGACGCGGCCGTGACGACGGATCACGCGGCACTTGTCGCAGATCTTCTTCACACTGGGGCTGACCTTCATGGTTTTCCTTTTACTTGTAACGGTAGGTAATGCGGCCGCGGTTCAGGTCGTACGGACTCATTTCCAGCACGACTCGATCCTGCGGGAGGATGCGGATGTAGTTCTTACGCATCTTTCCGGAGATGGTCGCCAGAACGATGTGCTTGTTTTCCAGTTCGACACGGAACATTGCGTTCGGCAATGCTTCGACAACACGACCTTCTACTTCAATCACACCGTCTTTTGCCATGAGCTCCCGATCCGTTCCTTGGCTACGATTACTTAAAGATATGCCCGAAGACACACCAAACTATGAGTATAACAGGGTTAGCGTTATTCGACACTACGGCGTGTCGTATTGCAAAACCGATATCATACGGCACCCATATCAGATACGGAGAAGCCGCCGCACCGAATACCAATGCGACGGCTTCTTCATCGTCGTCCGCGAATCATCAATCCTAAATCATTAATTCTGAATCAGGGATTACACGTCTCGGATCACGATCGACACGAAAGCTGATGGAATCAGCGGGCGTCGAGAGCGCTGACGATGTTGGCCTGAATGGTGTCGATCTCGCCCACGCCATCGATCTTGACCAGCAGGCCACGCTCGGCATAGGTGTCGAGCAGCGGAGCGGTCTCCTTGGCGTACACGTCGAGACGCTTGGCGATGGCCTCCGGGGTGTCGTCGGAACGACCCTCGATCTCGGCGCGCTTCTTCATGCGCTCCATCAGCACATCATGATCGGCGTCAAGCGCCACCACGGCGGTGAGCGGCGTGCCCAGCTTGGCGAGAATGCTGTCGAGGGCCTCCACCTGGGAGGCGTTACGCGGGTAGCCGTCGAGGATCCAGCCGTTCTGGGCATCGTCCTGAGCCAGACGATCCTCGACGATGCGGTTGGTCAGCTCGTCGGGAACCAGTTCGCCCTTGTCGATGTACTTGAGGGCCTCCACGCCGAGTTCCGTCTTGTTCTTGATGTTGAAGCGGAAGATGTCGCCGGTGGAGATGGTCGGGATGCCGTAGTGCTCAGCCAGCTTGGCAGCCTGGGTTCCCTTGCCTACGCCCTGCGGGCCCATGATGAGGAGTCGCATATCACTTGCTTTCTGTGTTGGTTTCGTCTTCCAGGAGGAAGCCTTCGTACTGGAACTGTTCGGTGCGGGCCTTGGCCTGACGCAGCGTGTCGAGGCCGACGCCGGCGATGATCAGGATCGTGGTGCCACCGAACGGAAGCTTGGCGTTGAGGCTCAGCGCCATGATCAGCACGGTCGGGATCAGGGCCACGAACAGCAGGTAGACCGCACCCACCGTGTTGAGACGGTTCATCACGTAGGTGAGGTACTGGCTGGTGGCGCGTCCGGCGCGGATGCCGGGGATGAAGCCGCCGTACTGCTTCATGTTGTCCGCCGTCTCGTCCGTGTTGAACGTGATCGACGTGTAGAAGAAGCAGAAGAACACGATCATCAGCGCGTACAGGCCGATGTACCACACGCTCGTGGTGTCGGCCAGGTTCGTGTTGATCCACTGGACCCACGACTGGTCCGTCTTGCCGAACTGGGCGATCAGCGTCGGCACCGCGAGAATCGACGACGCGAAGATCGGCGGGATCACGCCGCTCATGTTGATCTTCAGCGGCAGGTACGTGCTGGTGCCGCCGTACATCTTGCGGCCGATCATGCGGCGCGTGTACTGCACGGGGATGCGACGCTGCGCGAGCTCCACGTACACGACGAAGATCAGGATCACGACGAGCGTGCCCACGACGATGCCGAACTTGGTCCAGTCGCCGTCCGCGCCGTTGGTGCCGTAGCCGATCTCCCACAGCTGGGGCAGGAAGCCCGAGCAGATGGACATGAAGATCAGCACGCTCATGCCGTTGCCGATGGCCTTGTCGGTGATGAGCTCGGCCATCCACATGATCAGGCCGGTGCCGCCGGTCATGATCAGCACCATGACGGCCAGATTCCACACGGAGTTGTCCGGGATGATCTTGGTGCCGTCGCACGCGTAGCCGAACAGGGCACCAGTGCGCGCGGTCACGAGGATCGTGGTGGACTGCAGCACGGCCAGACCGATGGTCAGGTAACGCGTGTACTGCGTGAGCTTGGCCTCACCCGACTGGCCCTCCTTGTGCAGGGCCTCGAAGCGCGGGATCACCACACGCAGCAGCTGGACGACGATGGACGCCGTGATGTACGGCATGATGCCCAGCGCGAAGATCGACAGCTGCAACAGCGCGCCGCCGGAGAAGAGATTGACCAGACCGATGAAGTCCTCGTTGGTGGTGCCGGCCACGCAATCCTGAACCGCGGTGTAATCCACTCCCGGTGTCGGAATGAACGATCCGATTCGGTAGATGATGATGATACCGAAGACGAAGAGGATCTTGTTCCTCAACTCCTTGGTACGGAGAGCCTGAATAAGCGTTCTCACTGGGTGTTCCTCCCTTGGTGTTCATGCGCGTGACACACACAAACACACAGTGTACACATACACAATGACCCTCCCCACAGTGGAGTGGGGAGGGTCATCATTTATTGGAGCCTTCTCCCGGGGATTTACTCCTCGGAGACGGAGCCTCCTGCAGCCTCGATCTTGGACTTCGCAGCGGCGGAGACCTTCACACCCTTGAGGGTGAAGGCGGCAGCCACTTCGCCGTCACCGAGGACCTTGACCGGGAAGCCCTTGCGGACTGCACCCTTGGCCACCAGATCCTCGACGGTCACTTCGCCACCCTGCGGGTAGAGCTCAGCGAGACGGGCGAGGTTCACAACCTGGAACTGCTTCTTGAACGGGCTCTTGAAGCCACGCAGCTTCGGAAGGCGCATGTACAGCGGCAGCTGTCCACCTTCGAAGCCCGGACGAACCGAGTAGCGAGCCTTCGTGCCCTTGGTGCCACGACCCGAGGTCTTACCCTTGGAGCCTTCACCACGACCGACACGGATGCGGTCCTTGTTGGCGCCGGGGGCAGGACGCAGGTCATGCATGCGGATGATCGTGACTTCTTCGTTGTTCTCAGTCATAATCAGTCTGCCTCCTCAACGGTGACCATGTGGCGGATCTTGTTGATCATGCCACGGTACACGGGGGTGTCCTCACGGATAACGGACTGGCCGATCTTGTGCAGGCCGAGGGACTTGGCGTTAACCTTCTGCACCTCGGTCTTGTTGGCAAAACCACGGACCAGCGTGATCTTCAGGTTGGCCATCACTCACCGTCCTTCTCTTCAGCGGCCTTGGCGGCAGCAGCCTCTTCGCGGGCCTTGCGAGCCTCGGCGATGCCGGCGGCGCGCTCGCGAAGCAGAGCCTCAGGAGCGACCTCTTCGAGGCTCAGGCCACGACGGGCGGCAACCTCTTCAGGCTCTTCGAGCTGCTTCAGGGCGTCCACAACGGCGTTCACGGTGTTGATCGCGTTGGAGGAGCCCATGGACTTGGTCAGAATGTCGGAGATACCAGCGCACTCCAGGACGGCGCGGACCGGACCACCGGCGATAACACCGGTACCCGGAGCAGCCGGGCGAAGCAGCACGGTACCGGCGGCATCGTGGCCGATCACCGGGTGGGTGATGGTGCCACGCACGCGCGGAACGGTGAACATGTGCTTCTTGGCGTCGAGCTGGCCCTTGGCGATAGCAGCCGGGACCTCACGGGACTTGCCGTAGCCCACGCCGACGGTGCCGTTTCCGTCACCGACGACCACGAGAGCGGCGAAGCTGAACGTACGACCACCCTTGTGGGTCTTGGCCACACGGTTGATGGTGACCACGCGGTCCATCAGCTCGTCGCCACGGTTCTCCTCGCGACGGTTGCGACGCTCGCCACGACGACCTTCGCCACGACCGCCACGGCGGCCCTTGCGATCCTCGTTCTTGGAGGCGGCTTCGGTTTCGTTCTTCGAATCTTCAGCCACTTGGGTTTCCTTCACTTCGTTCTCGCTCACAGTGCCAGACCTCCCTCGCGGGCGCCTTCAGCAACAGCTGCGACGCGACCATGGTACTTGTTGCCACCGCGGTCGAACACAACGGCGGTGATGCCAGCAGCCTTGGCCTTCTCGGCGACGAGCTCGCCCACCTTCTTGGCGGCGGCGGTCTTATCGCCTTCGAAGCCCTGGAAGTCGGCATTCATCGTGGAGGCGCTCACCAGGGTGAAGCCCTTGGTGTCGTCCACGATCTGAGCGGTCATATGACGGTTGGAACGGGTGACGACCAGACGCGGACGCTCCGGAGTGCCGACGACCTTCTTACGCAGACGGGCGTGACGGCGCAGACGGGCGACCTTCTTGCCCTTACCGAAAATCTTCACGGACATATTACTTACCAGCCTTTCCAGCCTTGCGCAGAATGCGCTCATCCGCGTACTTGACGCCCTTGCCCTTGTAGGGTTCCGGAGCGCGGAGCTTGCGAATGTTCGCTGCAACCTGGCCGACAGCCTGCTTGTCAGTGCCCTTGACGACGAGCTCGTTCGGGTTCACGATCTCGAACTCGATGCCTTCCGGCGGGTTCACGGTGATGGTGTGGGAGTAGCCCAGGAAGAACTCCAGGCCCTTGCCCTTGGCCACCACACGGTAACCGGTACCGACGATCTGCAGGCGCTTCGCGTAGCCTTCGTGCACGCCCTTGACCATCGAGGCGATGATCGAGCGGCTCAGGCCGTGCTTGGCGCGGGTGGGACGAAGATCATCAGCCGGGGTGAGAACAATCTCGTTGTTCTCGACGACGCCGGTGATGCCTTCGGGGATGGTGTAGGAATCGGTGCCCTTCGGACCCTTGGCGGAGAACGCCTGGCCCTCGAGCTTGACCTCAACCCCAGCCGGGATGGCGATGGGGAGCTTACCAATATGCGATGCCATGTGTCAGCTCTCCTTTCTCACCACACGTAGGCGACGATCTCGCCGCCGATGCCTTCCTTGAGGCATTCCTTCTGGGTCATCAGTCCCGAGCTGGTCGAGATGATGGCGATACCGAGGCCACCGAGCGGCATGGGCAGAGCGTCGGACTTCGCGTAACGACGAAGACCGGGCTTGGAGATGCGCTTGATGCCTTCGATGCTGCGCTCGCCGTTCGGACCGTACTTGAGGGTGACCTCAAGAGTCTGGCCGACCTTGGCTTCCTTGGCGGTGAAGTCCTTGATGTAGCCTTCACGCTTCAGGATCTCGGCGATAGCAGCCTTGAACTTGGAGTACGGCATATCCACGGTCTCGTGCTTTGCCGCGCTCGCGTTGCGCAGACGCGTGAGCATGTCTGCGATGGGATCTGTCATTGTCATGTGGGCTTATGCCCTTCCTCGCCGTGGTTTCCGCCGCAACATCTCAGATGAGATGAAGCAGCGGACCTTCAGCGTCGATATTTACCAACTGGACTTCGTAACGCCGGGCAGCTCACCGCGGTGGGCCTTCTCGCGAAGGCAGACGCGGCACAGACCGAACTTGCGATACACGGAATGGGGACGACCGCAGACCTGGCAGCGCGTGTAGGCGCGCACCTTGAACTTGGGCTTGCCGGCCGCCTTGTTCTTCAGAGCGGTTTTTGCCATATCAGTTCTCCTTGAACGGGAAGCCAAGGTGCTTCAGGAGGACCTGAGCTTCCTTGTCGTCCTTGGTCGAAGTCACGACGGTGATGTCCATACCACGCTGGTGATCGACTTCATCGGGGTTGATCTCCAGGAACATGGTCTGTTCCGTCAGACCGAAGTTGTAGTTGCCGTTGCCGTCGAACTGGTTGCCGTTGATGCCGCGGAAGTCGCGGATGCGCGGCAGGGCCAGGGTCAGCAGACGATCCAGGAACTCCCACATACGATCGCCACGGAGGGTCACGTATGCACCGATGGCCTGGCCTTCACGCAGGTGGAACTGTGCGACGGACTTCTTGGCCTTGGTGATCTTCGGCTTCTGACCGGTGATCGCGGTGAGGTCCTTGACGGCACCTTCGATGAGCTTGGAGTCACGAGCGGCAGCGCCGACGCCCATGGAGACGACGACCTTCTGCACACGGGCGACCTGCATGGGGTTGGAGTACTTGAACTCCTTCTCCAGCTCGGGGATGATGCTGTCCTTGTAGAACTGCTTCAGGCGCGGGGTGGCCGGCGCTTCGATAGTGGTATCGGTCATGCCAGCTCCTTTCCGGACTTCTTGGCGACGCGCACGCGCACCGTCTTCACCTTGCCGTCACGGGCTTCTTCCTTGACGACGACACCGACGCGGGTCGGCTGCTTCGTCTCAGGGTCGATGACCATCACGTTGGAGCGATGGATCGGAGCCTCGACGGACACGATGCCGGCCTGCTGGCCCTGCTGGGTGGCGCGGACGTGCTTCTTGACGATCTGAACACCTTCGACGATCAGGCGATCGTTCGGCAGAATGCGGAGGACCTTGCCTTCCTTACCGCGATCCTTGCCACGGATGACCTTGACCTCATCGCCGGTCTTGATCTTTGCTACCACTCAGATCACCTCCGGGGCGAGGGACACGATCTTCATGAAGCGCTTGTCGCGCAGCTCACGACCGACCGGTCCGAAAATACGAGTGCCCTTGGGTTCACGGCCGGAACCGAGAATGACAGCGGCGTTCTCGTCGAACTTGATGTAGGAACCATCGGCGCGGCGGGTTTCCTTCACGGTACGAACGACCACGGCCTTAACCACGTCGCTCTTCTTGACCGATCCGCCGGGAATGGCGTCCTTGACAGTGGCGACGATGACGTCACCAATGCCTGCATAGCGGCGCTTCGAACCACCGAGCACGCGGATGGTCAAGAGCTCCTTGGCACCCGTGTTGTCGGCGACACGAAGTCGCGATTCCTGCTGAATCATTGATTCTCCTTAAGCCGAGCTGGTCCTCACCCAACACCTGGGCGGTTGTGTTGCCAACCGCCCAGGTGATTGGGCGAGCCTTGCCGAACTTTGTTTACTTGGCGCGCTCCACGATGGCGTCCAGACGCCAGCGCTTCGTCTTGCTAATGGGCCGAGTTTCCATAATACTCACGAGGTCGCCAACGTGGGCTTCGTTGTGTTCATCATGGACCTTGACCTTGCTGGTGGTGCGGACGACCTTGCCGTACAGCGGGTGGGTCGAACGGTGCTCGAGCTCGACCGTGACGGTCTTATCCATGGTTTCGGACACGACATAGCCACGGCGAGTCTTGCGGAAGTTGCGCTCTTCAGCCATGCTTACTTCTCCTCAGTCTTCTCGGATTCCGCGGGAGCCTCGGAGATGCCGAGCTCGCGCTCACGCAGAACCGTGTACATGCGGGCGATGTCACGCTTCACGGCCTTGAGACGCGAAGTGTTGTCGAGCTGACCGGTCGCGTTCTGGAAGCGCAGGTTGAACAGCTCTTCCTTGGAGGTCTTCAGGGCCTCTTCGATCTCCGCGTTGGTCTTAGCGTTGAGATTCTGAATGGTGTAATCAGCGGTACCGACTGCCATCAGTTGTCACCACCTTCACGAGCAATGATCCTGCACTTCATGGGGAGCTTGTCCACGGCGCGGCGCAGAGCCTCGAGTGCGACTTCCTCCGAGACACCGCCGATTTCGAACATCACGCGGCCCGGACGCACGTTGGCGATCCAGAACTCCGGGGTGCCCTTACCGGAACCCATTCGGGTACCGAGCGGCTTCTTGGTGAGCGGACGATCCGGGAAGATCGTGATCCACACACGACCGCCACGCTTGATGTAACGGGTCATGGCGATACGAGCTGCCTCGATCTGGCGGTTGGTCACGTAAGCCGGAGCCAGCGCCTGGATACCGAAATCGCCGAAAGCGATCTCGTTGCCGCCCTTGGACATGCCCTTACGGACAGGACGGTGCTGCTTGCGATATTTAGTCCTCTTCGGAATAAGCATCTGGGTTACTCCTTTGCTTCCGTGGCGGGAGCGGCTTCCTTGGCCTCGGCCTGAGCCGGAGCGGCCTTGGCCTGGGCGTTGTTGCGGGAGCCACGACGCGGACGGCGGTCACCGCGGCGACCACGGCCGTTGTTCTGCTGAGCCTGCTGCTCCTCGAACTCACGCTCGGTCATGTCGCCCTTGTAGATCCACACCTTCACGCCGATGCGGCCGTAGGTGGTGCGGGCTTCGAAGAAGCCGTAATCGATGAGGGCGCGCAGCGTCTGCAGCGGCACACGACCTTCGCGGTAGAACTCCGAACGGCTCATTTCAGCGCCGCCGAGACGGCCGGAGAGCTTGATTCGGATACCCTTGGCACCGGCGCGCATGGCATCCTGCTGGGCCTTGCGCATGGCACGACGGAAGGTCACGCGGTTGGTGAGCTGCTCGGCGATGCCCTGAGCCACGAGCTGGGCATCGATGGCGGCGTTCTTGACCTCGAAGATGTTGAGCTGGACCTGCTTGCCAGTCAGCTTCTCGAGCTTGGCGCGGACCTTGTCGGCCTCGGCGCCACGACGACCGATGACGATACCCGGACGAGCGGTGTGGATGTCCACACGCACGCGGTCGCGGGTGCGCTCGATCACGATGCGGGAAACGCCCGCACGCTCGAGATCGGCGTTCAGAGCCTTGCGGATCTTGTCGTCTTCGAGAACGAAGTCGCTGTAACGCTCACCGGCCTTGTTGGAATCGGAGAACCAACGGCTGCGGTGGGATTCGGTCACGCCCAGACGGTACCCAAACGGGTTGATCTTCTGACCCATTATCGGGCTCCTTCCTTGTCGGCGACGATAACCGTGATGTGGCTGGTGCGCTTGTTGATGCGAGCGGCACGGCCCTGGGCACGTGCGCGGAATCGCTTCATGGTAACGCCCTCGTCGACGAACGTTTCCTTAACCACCAGATCGTTCTCGCGGAACGCTTCGCCGGCCTTGTCGGCCTTCACGCGGGCGTTGGCGATGGCGCTCTCCAGGACCTTGCGGACCGGAAGGGCCGCGTCCTGCGGAGCGAACTTGAGGATGGTCACCGCTTCGGTCGCCTGCTTGCCTCGGATGAGGTCGACGACGCGGCGAGCCTTGCGCGGCGTCACGCGGACGTGACGAGCGATTGCTTTAGCTTCCATAACGTCTTTACTCTCCTCGCCTTTAGCGGCGTGCCTTCTTGTCGTCCTTCACGTGACCCTTGAAGGTGCGCGTGGGGGCGAACTCACCGAGCTTGTGACCGACCATGGCCTCGGTGACGAACACCGGGACGTGCTTGCGGCCATCGTGGACTGCGAACGTGTGTCCGATGAAATCAGGGGTGATCATCGAACGGCGGGACCACGTCTTGATGACGTTCTTGGTGCCCTTCTCGTTCTGCTCGTCGACCTTCTTCTGCAAATGGGCGTCGACGAAGGGGCCCTTCTTGATGCTACGAGTCATCTTTTCGACACTCCCTTACTTGCGGTTCTTGCCGGACGGACGACGACGAACAATCATCTTGTTCGAAGCCTTCTTCGGGCGACGAGTACGAACCTCGCCCTTGCCCCACGGAGACACCGGCGGCTTGCCACCACGAGTACGACCACCGTGCGGGTGATCGACCGGGTTCATGGACTCACCACGGGTGATCGGGCGCTTGCCCATCCAGCGGGCACGACCGGCCTTACCGAGCTCGATGTTGGCGTGCTCGGAGTTGCCAACCTCACCGACGGTTGCACGGCAACGGGCGTCGACGTTACGGATTTCTCCGGACGGCATACGCAGCTGGGCGTAGGCGCCGTCCTTGGCGACGAGCTGCACGGCGGCACCTGCGGAGCGGGCGATCTTCGCGCCACCCAGCGGGCGCAGCTCGATGGCGTGCACCACGGTACCGGTCGGGATGTTCTTCAGCGGCAGGTTGTTGCCCGGCTTGATATCGGCGTTCTCGCCGGTCTCGATGCGGTCACCCTGCTTGACGCCCTCGGGGGCGATGATGTAACGCTTCTCGCCATCTGCGTAGTGCAGCAGGGCGATGCGAGCGGAACGGTTCGGATCGTATTCGATCTCGGCGACCTTGGCGGGCACGCCGTCCTTGTCCCAGCGACGGAAGTCGATGAGACGGTACTGGCGCTTGTGCCCGCCGCCGCGGTGGCGGGAGGTCATGCGGCCGTAGGAGTTACGACCACCGGTCTTGCTCAGCTTGCGGACCAGCGACTTCTCAGGCGTGGAACGCGTGATCTCGGAGAAATCCGAAACGGAAGCGTTGCGACGGCCTGCAGACGTCGGCTTGTATGTACGGATAGCCATAATTTAGTTCCTAACTTTCTCGGCTAGCCTTCAGTTACCAAAGATGTCGATGGTCTGACCCTCGGCGACGGTAACGATGGCGCGCTTCTCGTTCACGCGCTGGCCGAAGCCTGCACGGGTACGGACACGCTTGCCGGCGCGGTTGAGGGTGTTGACGTTCGTCACCTTGACATTGAAGATCTGCTCGATAGCCTGCTTGATCTGCACCTTGTTCGCCTTCGGGGCCACCACAAAGGTGTACTGGCCCATGTCGGAGTTGGCGTAGCTCTTCTCAGAGACGACAGGCTTGATGATGATGTCGTGTGCGGGCTTGTGAATTGCTGCCATTGGAATCAGGCCTCCTTCTCAGCCTTGCCGGTCTTCGCGGCAACAAAAGCCTCGAAGCCTTCCTTGGTGAAGACGACGTCCTCAGCGGTCACCACATCATAGGTGTTGAGCTGATCGGCGAAGATGGGGTGCACGTAGGCGAGGTTGCGGACCGACAGCCACTCGTTGATGTTCTCGCGGGAGAACACGATGGTGGTGAAGCGGTTCGCGACAACCGGATCCAGAACGGCCTTGGCGGCCTTGGTGGACGGGGTTTCGCCGATGCCGAAGTTCACGACATGCACGCGACCGGCGTTGGCGCGATCGGAGAGCATGTAGCGAAGGGCGGCGGCCTTCATCTTCTTGGGGGTGCGCTGCGAGTAATCGCGCGGCTGCGGACCGTGGGCGATGGCGCCGTGAGCCCACTGCGGGGCGCGGATGGAGCCCTGACGAGCACGACCGGTGCCCTTCTGCTTCCACGGCTTCTTGCCGCCGCCGGAGATCTTCGCACGGTTCTTCGTGGCGTGAGTGCCCTGACGGGCGGCCGCGAGCTGTGCGATGACAACCTGGTGCACCAGCGGAATGTGGTTGCGCACTTCCTCAGCGGAAATGCCGAACAGTTCCTCAGGAGCTTCGACGGTGCCGTTCTGGCCTTCAGCGCTAGTGATGTTCAGAGAAATAGCCATGATGATCAGGCTCCCTTCACTGCGGAACGAACCACGACGATAGCGCCCTTGGGGCCGGGGATGGCACCCTTGATGGCGATGATGCCGTTCTCGACGTCAGAGGAGACGACGGTCAGGTTCAGCGTGGTGTTGGTGACATGGCCCATACGACCGGCCATGCGCTTGCCCTTGAGGATGCGGCCCGGGGTGGCGCATGCACCGACGGAGCCGGGACGGCGCTCGTTCTTGTGAGAACCGTGAGTACGGCGGTAGGACTTGAAGCCCCAACGCTTGATGGTACCGGCGAAGCCCTTACCCTTGGTGGTGCCGGTGACGTCGACCTTGGAGCCCTCGGCGAACACCTCGGCGGTCAGCTCCTGGCCCGGCTGGAAGTCTTCAGCTTCCTCCGTGCGGAACTCCACCAGGTGACGACGCGGGGTCACACCGGCCTTGGCAAAGTGACCGGCGAGCGGCTTGGTCACCTTGGTCGGATCGATCTGGCCGTAGCCGATCTGCACGGCCTTGTAGCCGTCGGTTTCCTCGGTCTTGACAGCCGTAACCACGTTGGTGGAGACATCCACCAGCGTGACGGGCACGAAGAAGCCGTTTTCGTCCCACACCTGAGACATGCCGAGCTTCTTGCCCAGCAGCGCGTTCTTGATGTTGTTGCTCATGACGGTCCCCTCCTCCCTTACAGCTTGATCTCGATGTTCACGTCCGCCGGCAGGTCGAGACGCATCAGAGAGTCGACGGCCTTAGGCGTCGGGTCAACGATGTCAATGAGGCGCTTGTGGGTGCGCATCTCGAAGTGCTCGCGGGAATCCTTGTACTTGTGAGGAGAACGGATAACGACAAACACGTTCTTCTCGGTCGGCAGAGGAACCGGGCCAACTACGGTTGCGCCCGCGTTCGTGACCGTCTCGACGATTTTCTTCGCCGACTGGTCGATGACCTCATGGTCATAGGACTTAAGCCTGATGCGGATTTTCTGTCCCGCCATTGCCGTCCGCCCTTTCTTGCGAATTTCTTGACTATTACCAGCCTGTTTCTCTAGGGCACGTCAAGGCGCGGCCCACTTCGGAATCCCTTCCCATGAAGCGGCCTAACCGTATCAGTGCATGGCCATGCGAAAACCCATTCAATGTGGTGGATCTTCGTGCCATGCTCGCTTTTGAATAAACAATTTTGCGAGCCCAAAAACAGGCAACTTCTTTATTAAAGCACAAACCCTGCCCTAGGAAAATCCGGGCGTGTCGCGCCCGGATTTGCCGCATTCCCATCAGGCTCCGCGATCCGTCGGGATCGCTCCACCTGAGCCTACTCGACAGTCCACCGGACTGTCTCCCAACGGCTCAGCAGACGTGTCGCACGCCCTCATGCTTGATTTTCCAAGCCCTCGCGCTCGTCAATCGCGCTCGCATCGCCTACGGACAATCCACCGGATTGTCCGCTTCACGGCTCAGCAGACGTGTCGCGCCCGGAACAGGACATAACAATGAATCTGGGTATAACCATGTCACGAAGGGGCGGATTCCGGTGTCCTCGTGACATGGTTATACCCAGACCCGTCTGCAGAGGACATCCCGGACGAGTCTGGACCGACTGTGGAATATGGCTTACGGTTGGGGACATGTCAGATTCCGCAGCCAACGCTCAGAACCAGAACCCGCCGGCACAGCCGTCACTCCCGCAGCCGTCACACCATAAGCCGAGTACACCCAAACCACTCAAACCACTCACCGTACGCGACTGGATTCCATCGCAGCCGGGAGCCTGGGCCATGGCGATCATCCCCGCACTGGCCGGTGTGGCGCTCGCCGGAGCAAACGTCACCACCGTCTGGCTGTTGATCTGCTGGATTCTCTGTTATTGCGTGCAATACACGACCGCACGTTGGCTCAAATCCCGGTATTCGCGCCGATACCTGCCGCCAATGATCCTGTATACGGTGGTTCTTGCCGTGATCGGTATACCGTTCGTCATCGCGCATCCAGATGTCCTGCTGTGGGCACCCCCGCTCGCTGTGCTCGCCCTATTGTCATTCGTGGCCGCAAAACGTCGTCAGGAACGCTCGATCTGGGCGAACATCGTCGTCATACTCGCCGCCTGCTGCATGACCGTCATCATCTGCTGGATCGGTCCCGCGGCACCCAACGGCTCGTCATGGACGAGTCTGGTCGCCAGTCAATGGACATCTCCCCCATTGCCGGCGGACGGAATGATCGCCGCGCTCATCCTCGCTCTCTATGAATTCGGATCTGTGCTGTTCGTCAAAACCATGATCCGCGAGCGCGGCAATCGCGCGTATCTGTTCGCGTCTTGGATATGGCATATGTGTCTCGTCGTCGGAGGATTCCTGACCGACCCATGGCTGTGCGGCATGGGTCTGATGCTGCTGGCCCGTTCGATTATTCTTCCGTTGGTCGATCGACGACGGAAGACGAAACCCGTCATCGTGGGCATGACCGAACTCGTCACCATTCTCATGACCTTTGTCGTGGTGATCATTACCGTCCCTGCGATGGTCGGCTGATATACGATTCTGCGGTCCGAAACATCCGTCCATGACGTCTCTCCTTGCATGCGCCAACTACTACGAAGTGAATGGGGATGCCGAGATCGACCGGACCATTTCATGTCTGGCAGCAGACATGCCGCCGTTATTTGAGGGGGGATGGATCAACGTCATGAACAGTCTGCTGAAATTCCCCCGGCGCATCAGTCCTAGGATCTCGATCATTCCAGACATAATCCGAGATATCTGAACACCGATCTGGGGATGTCCAGACACCGATCTGGATGTATCAGGAATAGAGATCGAGATTATACGGGATATATGCAGGACAAGAGCTTGGGTATATCCGGATATGCGGTCGGATCAAAAAGAGATTCTGGACGGCCGTCTCGTGCATCTGAGTATATGAGCACTGGAGTCTTGGTATTTCGGGACAGCGGTCTGGGTATATCAGGACAGGAATCTGGGTGTTCCAAGACATCGCTCTGGGTATACCGAGACAGGAATCTGGGTATAACCGGACATCAACCCAACCTTCTGGGTCAACCCGGTCGAATATCTCTGGGCCAAACCGGTTCATAACAACGAATCTGGGTATAACCATGTCAAGAAGACACCGATT
>NZ_JEOG01000013.1:0-13226 GCF_006408715.1 Bifidobacterium sp. UTCIF-39
AAACCGGCACATATACCTGGTTCTGGGTATGACCGGGTCATGAAGGACCCCGAAACAGCCCCCTTGTGACCCGGTTATACCCAGACCGGCTTCCCCATGACCCGGTTTGACCCAGATTCGTTGGGATTGTGGGGATTCGGAGGGTTCCGTCGCCGAAACACGGGCTGTCAAGGTTGTCACCATACAATGAGGGGTGGTTTCAATAGTTCGTCAGGAGGATTTGATGGCACGTAGGTGGACTCCGCAACGTTTTCAGGCGCGACGCCGTATTCGAGTGGCCGCATGCGCCGCAGCGGTCACCGTGGCGTGCATGGCCAGCTTCCTGGTGGGCACACACAAAACCGTTGCGCTGGAAGTGAACGGCAAGACGGAAACCGTACAGACGTATGCGATGAGCGTGGATCGCCTGCTGCAGGAACAGGGCGTGGCGGTCAAGACGCATGACATCATCACGTCGTCGTCCGGTAACGCATTGGCCAATCATGCCGTCGTGAAGGTGCAGAGCGCCTATCAGGCGACCATCACGATCGAAGGCAAGGATGTGCCGTTCTGGACGATCGCCACAAGCGCCGACCAGCTGCTCGGATTCTTCCAGGACAACGAGAAGGCTGCCAGTCAGGTCACCGTGAACATCCAGAACGTGTATAACCAGCTGACCGGCGGATTCGTGATCAACGCCAACGGTCCGGTGACCGTGGTGGCCGACGGCAAGTCCAGTGAGGCTCCGAATGGCAAGCTGCCCGCCGCGTCGATTCTTGATTCCAAGGGCATCGTGCTCGGCAAGGAGGATCGCGTCAGCGTGGAAAAGGACGGCGATCAGACCGTGCTGCGCGTCAAGCGCGTGACCCATGGCGAGACCACCAAGACCGTATCGATTCCGTTCGTCACGCAGACGGTGGTCGATGACACCCTGCAACCCGGTGAGACCGTGATCCGTCAGCAGGGACAGGCCGGAGAGAAGACACAGACGTACAACACCACGTTCGTGGACGGTCAGGCCGAATCCGCGGTGCTGCTCAAGGAGACGACCACCAAGGAGGCCATCAACCAGGTGGTGGCCGTGGGCCCGGAAAAGCCGAAGGAGACGCCGAGCGACAACTCAACCAGCGACTCGAACTCGAACAACTCGAACTCGAACACCAACGATTCGGATTCCAAGACCGACAACTCCGACAAGACCACGTCCGACTCCAACTCGGCCAAGCCAAGCAGCAAGCCCAGCTCGTCGGCTTCCGCATCGTCCAAGCCGAGCGAATCGTCGTCGTCCAAGCCGTCGAGCTCTCCGTCCGCGTCGGAAAGCAGCAAGCCGGCGGAAACGCCCACGCAGAAGCCAAGCACCAACACGAATTCCAACAACAACTCCAATAATTCGAACAATTCGAACTCCGGCAACTCCAACTCCGGCAGCAACTCGAACTCAGGCAACTCCGGATCGTCGAACTCCGGCAGCAATTCCGGCAGCAGCTCAAGCGGACTGTGGCATGCGTCCCCATCCGCCGCACAGACCTATGCCAAGGGCGCCGTAGCGCAGTACGGCTGGGGCGGCACCAACTTCGACTCGCTGGTCAAGCTGTGGAACAAGGAATCCGGCTGGAGCTGGAGCGCCGAAAACAAGTCTTCAGGCGCATACGGCATCCCGCAGTCCCTGCCCGGCAGCAAGATGGCCACCTTCGGCGCCAACTGGAAGGATGACGCCGCCATCCAGATCAACTGGGGACTGAACTACATCTCCGGCCGCTACGGCAACCCCGACGCCGCATGGGCTCACTCGCAAAAGTACAACTGGTATTAAACAGCCCAAACAGGCCAAACAGGCCAAATACCGCCAAAGAGCCATAGCACAGTCGCTCAACCGGCAGTACTCGGCAGGGGGCAAACACAACATAAGCGCACATCAACAGACATCAAACACCATGACATTACGGCGCTGCACCCGCCACAGTCAGCGCCTCCACGTCAGCCAGACCATCAACAACCGCGAACCGATATCCAATACCGACACAATACCGACATCACGTAGCACGAGACCGAATATGACAAATCCCACCGCATCGCAGACCAACGAATCCGCCGCCCATCAGGCCGACACCGACGACAGCGGTCTGCTCGGCGCAGCCGACATCCGCCGCATCGCCGCCGAGGCCGGCGTCACCCCCACCAAGAAATTCGGCCAGAACTTCGTGATCGATCCGGGTACCGTACGTCGTATCGCCCGCACCGCCGAAATCGGCGACTGCGATCAGGTGATGGAGGTGGGCCCAGGGCTTGGCTCCCTCACCCTCGCCTTGTTGGAAACCGGAGCGCACGTGACCGCCGTGGAGATCGACCCGCCGCTGGCCGAACGCATCCCGAAGACCGTGGCCGAACGCATGCCGAACGCCGCGGAACGATTCCGCGTGATCAACAAGGACGCGCTCAAGGTCACGCCCGACGACACCCCGCAGCTCGCGAGCGCCGAATCGTTCACGCTGGTGGCCAATCTGCCGTACAACGTGGCCACGCCGATCATCATCACCCTGCTCGAACGCTACCCGAATCTGAACAGCTTCGTGGTCATGGTGCAGAAGGAGGTGGCCGACCGTCTCACCGCCCAGCCCGGCAGCAAGATCTACGGCACCCCCACCGCCAAGCTCCACTGGTTCGGCACGTCCGAACGCGCCGGAATCATTGGTCGTAACGTATTCTGGCCCGCACCGAACGTGGATTCCGCGCTGGTCAAGTTCACGCGTACGCATACCGACCGCACCGAGGCCGACATCGATGCACGCCAACGCACGTTCGCGCTGGTGGACGCCGCCTTCACCCAGCGTCGTAAGACGCTGAACGCGGCGCTCAAGAAGATCATGCCCAAGGAGGCGTTCGCGCTGGCGAACATCGATCCGACACTGCGCGGCGAGACCCTGACCATCGATCGATTCGCCGCGCTCGCCGACGCCGTGGCCCGTATCGAGGCGGGAGACACCGACGGCAACGATTCCGTCAACGGTACGGACACCACCGGCAAGGAGGCCTGATGACCGCAACCAGCACCATGAACGATATCGATCCGACCCAGATCGCACATACAGCGACGCCCAAACGCGTCGACTGCGTGCGCGTGGAATGCCCGGCCAAGACCAATCTCACGCTGCGCGTGGGCGCTCCGCACGCCGAATGGGGAGGTCGTCACCGCCTCGACACCATATACTGCGGCGTGGGCATCTACGACACTGTCACCGTGACGCGCAAAGCCCCCAGCACCGGATTCAGTCTTGATCTGACAGGTGCCTATCTTGGTGATCTTGCCCTCGATCAGGCCGATATGCGTCACAATCACGCCGTGATGGCACTGTTCGCGCTCGCCAAGGAGGCCGGTCAGTCCACTGACGTGGCCATCACGCTGGAGAAGCGCATTCCCGTCGGCGCCGGACTCGGCGGCGGCTCCAGCGACGCCGCGGGCACGCTGCTCGCACTGAATCGCCTGTGGAACCTGAACTGGCCGGTGGAACGACTGCAGCCCATCGCCGCAACGCTCGGCGCGGACATGCCGTTCTGCCTTGCCGGCGGACTCGCGCATGGCACCGGCTACGGCGAGGTCATTGAAACCACGGACGCCAGCCATCCTGACATCGCCCCGGGCACGCTCGGCTCCATGGTCGTGGGTGCCTACAACACGCAGCTGAGCACGCCCGATGTGTATCGCATGTTCGATGCGATCGGCGCGGGCCCCGGCAGTCCGACCAATGATCTGCAGTATGCGGCCGTCACCCTGCACCCGCGCTCCGGCGAGGCGATCCGTGCCGCCCTGGACGCCGGCGCAACCAGCGCATTCGTATCCGGTTCCGGCCCGTCCGTCGTGGCCTGCGTACCGAACGAGGCCGTGTCCGCCGCCGTCTGCCATGCCTGGATCAGCGGCCGTCACGTCGATCGTCTTTTCGAGACCACCGCCCCGGTCACGCCCATCGTCTCCCTGCCGTAGCCGGACCATATCCGACCGTCAGGCAGTCGGGTTAATGTGTAACTCATCACAGACAGACAAGGAGCAAGGACCGTCATGACGACTCCGGAAGCCTTCGACGAACGTAAGGCACGTCAGCAATTCGTACGCGACCGTCAGAAGATCGTGTTCACCGTCGCCATCGGCGCTCTGGCGATCGTCCTCGTTATCTCGTTCCTCGTCTACTTCGGCGTGCTCGGCAAGACCGCAACGAGCGCCAATTCAGTCCAGCCCAACTATGGTGTGACCGCCCCCTGCCCCACTGCGGCTGAAGGCGCCACCGCCAAGGCCGTCAACCCGAGCGTCATCAACGTCCGCGTGCTCAACGGCACCGACAAGGTCGGTTTGGCCGACGCCGTGAGCGAGGCCCTGACCAACCGCGGCTTCGTGTCCAAGGGCGTGTCCAACTATCCCGGCACCGTCACGATCAAGCGCACGGAGATCCGGTTCGGCAAGAACACCATCAATGAGGCCTACACGCTTGCCGGCCAGTTCAACGACGCGATTCTGCGCATGGACGACCGCGAGGACAAGCTGATCGACGTGGTGATCGGTTCCACGTTCTCCGACCTCGTCGACGAAGACCAGATCGCCACCAAAACCGACGCCGATCTCAAGTCCGTTGAGGGATGCAAGGCCGCCGATCAGCTCGGCGACCTGCCCAAGGCAGTAGATCACGAGGCCGTGAACTAGGCCTCCAGCCTCAGACCTTAGGCAGACCTTAGGCGGGCATCAAGCCAGGGTCAGGCCTCCGGCGCCCCTTCCTCCGCATACCAGCGCTTGAGCTCGGCGACGGCCTCGTCATGCTCCACGGGACCGTTGTCGAGTCGGTAATCAAGCATGTGTTTGCGCGCACGGCCCACTTCACGTCCGGGCGCGAGCCCGAGGATCTGCATGATTTCGTCGCCGTCAAGGTCGGGACGAATCGCGTCGATATCCTCTTTCTTCTTCAGCTCGATCACGCGCGCCTCCATGTCGTCCATCGCCTCGGAGAACATGCGTGCCTTGCGCTTGTTCTGCGTGGTGGCGTCGGCGCGGGTGAGCCGGTTGAGCCGGTGATACAGATGCCCGGCGTCACGCACATACCGGCGCACGGCGGCGTCGGTCCACGGTTCGTCGATGTATCCGTGGAAACGCAGGTGCAGCGCCACCAGATCGGCCACGTCCTCCACCAGATGATGATCGAAGCGCAGCGCCTTGAGCCGCTTGCGGGTCATCTTGGCACCCACCAGATCGTGATGGTGGAAGCTCACCTTGCCGCCGGCCTCGAATTTGCGCGTACGCGGCTTGCCCACGTCGTGCATAAGCGCGGCCAGTCGCAGCGTCAGATCGGGCGCGGGCACCGGACCGTCGGGACCGGTTTCGAGGGCAATCGCACGGTCCACCACCATGAGCGTGTGCTGGAAGACGTCCTTGTGGCGGTGGTGCTCGTCGAGTTCGAGCTGCAGTGCGGGAATCTCCGGCAGCACGATGTCGGCCAGTCCGGATTCCACAAGCGCCTCGATACCGGCGTGCGGGTTGTCGCTCAGCAGCAGCTTGGTCAGTTCGTCGCGTACGCGTTCGGCGGATACGATCTCGATGCGGTCGACCATGGCGGTGATCGCCTCGGCGGTCTCCGGTTCGATGCGGAATCCGAGTTGCGCCACGAATCGCACGGCGCGCATCATACGCAGCGGATCGTCGTCGAACGACTGACGCGGATCGACGGGCGTACGCAGAATCTTCTTGTTCAGATCGTTGGCACCGTCGAACGGATCGACGAATTCGCATTCGGGCACGCGCAGCGCCATCGCGTTGACGGTGAAGTCACGTCGTGACAGATCGCCTTCGAGACTGTCGCCATAATTGACTTCCGGCTTGCGCGATTCGGGATCGTATTTGTCGGAACGGTAGGTGGTCACCTCCACGCCGATTTCACTGCCATCGGCACGTTTTTTCATTGCGCCGAGCGTGCCGAATTTACGGCCCATATCCCAGAATCCGTTGCCCCACTTGCGCAGGATGGGCTCGAATTCCTCCGGTCTGGCGGAGGTGCAGAAGTCGAGGTCGTGTGAACGGCGATGCAGCAGCAGATCGCGTACGGGCCCGCCCACGAGCGCCAGTTCGTAGCCCTGTTCCTTGAACAGCTCGCCCAGTTCAATGGCCTCAGGCCATACCTCGAATCCCACTCCATGCTCCTTTCGCTGTGCGCAATCAAGCTTACCGTTACCCCACCTGCACATTGTTTTGCGTATTGTAGAAGGTATGACTACTCCCGGGGATGTTGCGCGCATGATGGCCCGTGCCGCCAGTTCTTCGGGCAATCATACCCAAAATGACGGGGTTTACGACCCTCTTGACGACGACGTCGAATCGTATGAACTGCGTCCTCTGTACAGCTCACAGACACCGAAATATGGACAGAGTATCACATTGCGACTGCCGGAAGGACAAGTCGAATATGTCGAGGCGCAGATCGATGTGCGTGAAGTGTCCGACAGCCCGATTTCGATGCGACCCACGCCTGCGCTCATGGCGAAGAAGCAGACGCAACCCACCACGTTCGCTTCGCTTGACGCCCGTGAACTGCCTGTGGTGCGCGAGTATTCCGCCGGCGGACTGATCTTCGACGACAAGGACCGCGTGGCGATCATCGCCCGTCATTCCCGTTCCGGCCATTTGGAATGGTGTCTGCCGAAAGGCCACATCGAGAAGGGCGAGACGCCCGAGCAGACGGCCGTACGCGAAGTCCATGAGGAGACCGGCATCCTCGGTGAGGTGATCACCTCCATCGCCACCATCGACTACTGGTTCACCGGCACCGCCCAGCGTGTGCACAAGCTCGTGCATCATTACGCCCTGCGTCGCATCAGCGGGGAGCTCACCGTGGAGGGAGACCCCGATCATGAGGCGGAGGACGCCATCTGGGTACGTTTTGATGATTTAAGTGACGTCCTGAGCTATCCTAACGAACGTAGGATTGCGTGGCTGTACGCGCGAAAGCATAAGAGCAACGCGAAGAAATAACAACGCTGGAAGTCGCCAGAAAGTCTAGAAGTAAGGGCCGTTTTGCTTGTGAATACCGGAGGCCATACCGGCCGCAGCGGAGGCACCATGCCCATCGGGGCATCACGACGTCTGCATGCGATCATCGACGTCTGCCTCGCCATGATGATCGCGTTCGCGATGGTGTTCGTCGGAGTCACCCCCACGTATGCCGCCGACGCCGCAGGCAAATCCGACACCACCGGCAAGGTCTCGGTCAGTATCGAATCGGGCACCAGCACCGTGATCAACGGCACCGACGACTATACCGCCGTGGTGACGATCAGCAACGGCACCAACAGCATGCTCGCCTCCGGTGAAGTGAAAGTGCTGACCAATCCGAAATACTCGTTCAGCTCCAGTTCGTTGATGCAGTCCTGGGCCGACGGATCAACCGCCGACGCCCGACTGCGCCGACTGAACACCACGCTCGCCTCCGCCACCGTGGATTCCATCGAAGCCGGCGGCAGCCGCACCGTAACGCTGACCGCATCGAAATCATCCGGTAACGACTCAGGAAACGACAACAACTCAGGCAGTGTGCTCGACCAGTTCACCTCCTGGGGAGCCAAGCCGCTCAACATCACGTACTCGTCGCAGAACTCCACCGGCGACGCCGTATCGGCCGGCATCCACTCATTCGTCACGCGCACGCAGGACGGACTCAACGTCGGCGCCACGCCACAGCTGAACCTGACCATGGCGCTGCCACTCACCGAATCGGAATGGCAGGTGAGCACGAACGATGTGCAGAACCTGCTCACCCACGACCAGAGCGCAACCGGAGCATCCGGCACCAACGACGCCAACGCCAACGCGGAGGCCGTGGCGAAGTCCACCACCATCACCTCACTCACCGACCGCCAGCGTCGCAACCAGTCCGCGCTCGCCGCCACATTGCGCCGGCACACGGCCATTCAGACCGTGGCCGATCCGTCGTATCTCACTTCGTTCTCCGGAACCCCGCAGATCGCGGCACTGATGCAGCCGCGTGGATTCGATCTCGCGTTCCAGTCGCAGACCGCCAGCGCCCTGCCCTGGAAGGAGGCCGGGCTGACCGACGATCTGTGGAACGCCGGCACTGCCACCGATCTCTATCATGACGTCACCGGCGATGAGAAGACCATACCCGCCACCATCGCCTGGCAGTCCACCGCCTCGTGGACGATGAGCGCACTCACCGCCGCAAAATCACAGGGATACGCCGCCGTGGTCGCCGAAACCGACTACGACGCCGACTCTCCCACCGCCGTACGCACATCGAAGATGGTCGTGCCCACCGACGCCGGCGACATGACCGTGCTCACCCCACAGCGTGACCTCAGCTCCCTCGCGCAGGACTCCGCCACCTCGTCCGACGCGGCGCTGCAGGCGGAAGGCACCACGGCCGGTCGCATGGCACGGTTCGTGGCGCAAAGCGCGTTCTACCAGATGGAGCGTCCATACGAAACTCGCAACCTGCTCGTCTCATTCGGTACGGGCGCAAGCGCCAACACGGTCGAGGCGCTGATGACGCAACTGGAATCCTGCTCCTGGCTCAACCTCGGCAGCCTCGACGACCTGATGCAGGCCCAGCCGTCGGTCAGCGGCAGCGACGCCGCCGCGCACGCGAACGAAGTGCCCACGATCGGCGAATCCAACACCACCGACAACCCCAACGCGACCACCGCCACCGTCGAACGGCTGAGCACCCAGGTTCTCTCGCTTCGCGACACCTACGCGGAGATCTCCCGGTTCGCGAACACCGTACTGGCCAAGGCCCCCACCAGCACCGGAGCACCCGGCGCGTCCGGGGCATCCGGCAATCCCAACAACAACGGTTCCACCGGCACCGAGGAAGACTCCGACGGCACCGATCAACTCAGCGAAGGCGCATCCCGCTGGGTCACCTCACTACGCGCGGCCTACACCGATCTGGCCCTCAAATCGTTCACCGATTCAACGATCAACGACCAGCGGCTCGTCAAGGCCGCCGGACGCATCGCCGACGGACTGTTCTCCGGCGTCACCGTGGCCAAGCCCGACTCGATCAACATCGTGAGCCAAAGCGCGAGCATGCCCGTCACCGTGGGCAACAGTCACCCGTACGCCGTGCGCGTCCGACTCATGGCCAGCACCGATTCGGATCAGATCGTCTCCTCCTCCGGACAGGAGCTGACCATCCCCGCCAACTCCGAAGTACAGTCCACGCTCACCATCCGCGTGCTCAACTCCGGCACGGCCACCGTAAGCATCCAACTGCAGGACGCCAACGGACAGCCCGTCAGTAACACCGCCGAAGCGAAGATCACCAGCGTTCTGCAAATCAATGACTGGAGCGGCTACGCGATTCTCGCGCTCGCCGTGCTGCTGGGCCTGCTGGGCCTGTGGCGACAGTTCCACCGTGTAAAGGATCCCGACGAATGAGTTCCCAGAGTTCCGTAAACTCCACGAGTTCCGATAACGGTTCCGGACAATCTTCGGAACAATCGAATTCCGTAGGACGCAACTCCCTGATCATGGCCGCCGGCACGGCGGCCTCACGCGTTACCGGACAGATTCGTTCGATCCTGCTGGCGGCCGCCATCGGCACCACCGGCATCGCCGCCAACGCCTACCAGACCGGCTCGATGATCCCGCAGGTCATCTTCACACTGATCTCGGGCGGCATCTTCAACGCCGTGCTCGTGCCGCAGATCGTGCGTACGCTCAAGCATGAGGACGCCAACGAACGACTCAACAAACTCATCACCGTGGCGATCACGCTGCTCATCGCCGTCACCGCCGTGATGATGCTGGGCACGCCACTCGTCACCCGACTGTATGTGAACCCGAACTGGGCTCCCGATCAGCGAGCGCTGGTGAACGCGTTCACCCTGTGGTGCATGCCGCAGATCTTCTTCTACGGTCTATATCTGGTGCTCGGCCAGATCCTCGCCGCCAAGGGCCGGTTCGGTATGTATGCGTGGAGCTCGGTGGGCGCGAACGTGATCAGTTGCGCCGGCTTCACCGCGTTCATTCTGCTGTTCGGCAAGGCCGATCGCATGCCGATGAGCTTCTGGACGGAGGACAAGATCCTGCTCACCGCGGGCACGTGGACGCTGGGTGTGGCGTTCCAGGCGGTGATCCTGTTCCTGCCGCTCATGCGCATTGGTCTGCATTACCGTCCCAAGTGGGGTCTGCACGGCATCGGTCTGCGTTCGATGGGCAAGGTGGCCGCGTGGAGTCTGGCCATGACCGTACTCAATCTGGTCGTCGGCATGGTCACGTCGCAGATCAACACGGGCGCGCCGCACGCCGGCCATGATCTGTATAACATCGCCGGCAACGGCTCGTATCAGTACGCGTATTCGCTGTATATCCTGCCGTACTCACTGATCGCGGTGTCGATCACCACGGCCGTGTTCCCCAAACTGTCGCGCGCGATCAGCGATCACGATGTGGCCACCGCGCGTGAGGATCTCAGTTCGTCGCTGCGTACGGTCGGCCTGTCGATGGTGTTCTTCTCGTCCGCGCTGATCGCCATGCCCGTGCCGATCACACGCGCGCTACTGCCGTCGGTCAACGTGCATGACGCGTTGCTGATCGCCGGGCCGCTGGTCACGCTGTCGATCGGATTGGTGCCGATCAGCGCGTTCCTGCTCATTCAGCGTACGTTCTACGCCTACGAGGACGGCAAGAGTCCGTTCCTGTTCGCCCTGTTGGAGAACGCGGTGCAGATGGCGCTGCTGCTGCCGGCAATCATGATCGCACCGCCGCAACAGTGGGCCACGCTGGTGGGTCTGGCGCTCAGCCTCGCGTACATTCTGACGATTCCGTTCATTTTCCTGCGGCTGCGCAAACGTATGGGCGGCTCGTTGGATGGGCGACGGATCGTCGTCATGCACATCAAGGCGATTATCGCAGGCGTGGCGGCCGGTGTGGCCTGCTGGCTGGCATGCAAGCCGGTCATGCGTCTGCTGCACGTCGACGTCGGCCCGTTCGACGGTCATATGGGTTGGATCGATTCGCTGATCATCTGCATCGTGGGCACGATCGTGGCTGCCGGCGTGTATGCGCTGCTGCTGGTGGTGCTGCGCGTGGACGAGTTCACGTCGCTGATCGATGCGGTCAAGCGGCGGTTCCTGCATCGCGGTGGTGCGGCGGCGAGCGCGACGGGTAATGAGACCGCGAGCGAGCAGTCGGATGATTCCGGCAACGGCGACAACGGCGACAACGGCGACAACAGTCCCATCGACGATGGCGGCAATGACCCGAATCCGGAAAACGGTCCGACAGGGCCATCTAACGGTCCCGTTAATGCGCCTGTCAGTGCGCCCGTCGGTGCGGCGGCAGGCACGCCCGTCGGTACGCCAGTCACCCCGACGGTACCCAATAATTCCAACGATTCCAACGGATCACGGAACGTCACGACCGGAGGCCCGTCCACAACGGGAACCCATCCGGCACCAGTCATTGCGGACCGCATTCCATCGGGCAGTCCCACTTATAGAATGACTAGAGCCCATCAACAGCTTGATCTATTCGCAGGGAAGAGCAGCGACACTATGAAGCCAGGACTTGGAGACACTCTCATCGACCGCTATACGCTGGTGCAGATCCTGCGTGAGGAGACCGGCATCTCGGTCTGGCGGGCGAACGACAGTGTGATGGCCAAGGACTGCCAGCTCTTCCTGATCACCGACTCCACCATCGCCGGCATGGCGAACGACGTGGCGAGCGCGCTCACACTGACCCACAACAAGCACTTCACCCCCATCCAGCAGATCCGTTCCGACGAGGGCGCATGCATCATCGTCACCGATCTCGACCACGGCATCTCGCTCGAACGCTATCTGGCGCATAACGCCGACGCGTCCACGCAGGCGCTGAGCGTGGAGGCCATCCGCACGATCATGGGAGAAACCGTCGAGGCGGCCAAGTCGCTGCGCCGCTCCGGACTCAATCATCGTGCCATCTCCGCGGCGACGATCCGTATGACATCGCAGAGCGTGACGCTGGCCGATGCTCCGATTTCAGCCGCACTCGTGCCGCCGCTGCTGCGTCACGCCGGTGAGAATCCCGACTCCGAATCCGTGGTGATCCGTCAGATCGCCGCCGTGCTGTATCAGGCGCTTACCGGGCACGTATTCGACCCTTCCGATGAGAACGCGCTCGCCGAACTGCCGGAGGGTACTCCCGACGAGTATGAGATCCTGTGTGCACGCGGTCTGGGCATTCACGATCGTGATCATGATGTGCCGATTCCGATCAGCACGCTCGACGAGTTCGAGGCACTACTCGGCATGTGGAAGCCGATGACCGATCTGACCCGTGACGACATCGCCATCCCGTCGCATCCCTCCAGTCCGTCGGTGAAGCTGGCGGAGTTCCGTCCTGCGAATGAGACGAGCCTTGTACCGATTCCGCAGTCGTTCCTTGCGGTGAGCGAGCCGCAGATCGCGCAGCAGCCGAGTGAGATGACGTGGCGGCCGAATCAGCTGTTCTCCAAGAGCGGCGAAGTGGATGACGTCGATCCGAGCGATTTCGAGGACGATGGGCGTCCGCTGGGCATCATGCCGCAGGAAGGCAAGGATTTCAGTGGCCGTCCGACGATGGGTCTGGATGTGTCGGCGATTCGTGCCGCCCGCGATGCCCATGATTTTGGCGACGAGGACACGTGGGAGGGCGATCCGGAGGCCGTTCCGCTGCCGCATGGCGTGAGCGGGCAGGTGGCACCGCCGAGCTTCGAGCCGGCGGAGAGTGCCGCCCAGCGTGGCGGTGCGGGGGCCGGGGCCGGTGCTGACGGTGGTGCCGGCGACGACCCGGAGGCCACCATGGTGATCGAGCCGCTGCCGGCGAGCTTTGAGCCGCAGGTGCCGGTCAATCCGCCGTCGTACATGGAGACGCCTGAACCGGTCGAAAGCGCGACGGCTCCGGAAAGCAAGCGCACACTGGGACGCAAGCGCATAGCGATCGTCGTAGCCACGGTGGTGGCGCTGCTGGTAATCTTCCTGGGAGCTGCGGCGGCTTTGGGATTGTTCTCGCCCAAGGGCGCGGAGCAAAAGGCCAGCGCGTGGCCATCGTTCAATTCGTCCGATGTGGCGTTCCCTGGTGCCACGCAGTCGGCGGGGGCTTCGCCGTCCGGTTCCGCGAGCGCCGCGTCTCCGTCTGCGTCCGCGAAGCCGTCGGAGACGACGTCCTCCGAGGCCGTGCCCACGCTGATCACCGCGGATAAGAACGCGAAGAAGGTCCCCGATCCGAAGAA
>NZ_JEOG01000014.1:0-59177 GCF_006408715.1 Bifidobacterium sp. UTCIF-39
CCCGAGCGGCACCACCGAGGTGAAGCTCAACAAGATCGTGAAGACGCAGGACCTCGTCATCTGGGTGCCCGTGGATACCACCCCCGAAGGCGGCCTCTACTTCAACAGCGTCAAGGTGTACTAGTCCCGTGTACTAGTCCTGTGCGTTAGGCGGATCGTCCCATACCGATTCGGTTTCGGTCCGCCTATCCCACTTCGGCCTAGTTCGGTCCGGTTCAGTCCGGTTCAGTCCGTCTCTGTTCTGCTTCGCTCTGCCTGCCCTACTCGGCTCAGCTCAGTTCGATCTGGTTCGCACGGTTCAGTACGGCACAACCCTGCCCATCTCGACTCGACTGCCCCTTCCATCGCAGCCCGGTCCAGTCAGTCCGTCTCACTTCGGCAACCCCGTATCAGCTGACCGTTTCGTTTCGGCACGATACGATCAGCAGAGAATGGATACCCCCGATCCCGTTCATATATCAGCGCATACCGTACCCGTCAGTTACGCATCTGACCATGGTGCGCTCAACCCCAGCCCGACACGCTTCCGCTGCGGGTCTGATCATGATTGCAAACAGACCCGCAGTCAACGTGTCCTCTCACTGCGGGTCCGTCACGACTCCACGCAAAACCCGCAGCAAACACCGCTTCCCACTGCGGGTCCAACAATCGCCTTCGACAAACCCACAGCAAGCGCCCTGCCACGCTACGGGTCCGAACATGCACACACTGAATCCACATAAACCCTGCCCCGCCATTGTCGAAGCCAGTACACGTATAGATCAAACCGCCACAAACACCACGGAAGCCGCCTGAATGCTTATCCGACACATGCATGCGTTGCATAAGCATTCAGGAACCCGTCCCATGCTTATGCAACGCATGCGTACGCCACATAAGCATCGAGAGAACTGTCCGATGCTCATTGGACGCACGCATACAACGCATAAAGCATCCCGGGAATCGTTCGGTTCCCATTCGGCACATACGTGTGTCAGAGGAGCACCCAGAAAACCATCCGATACCTATGTGACGCATACATACGTCACAAACAAGCCCCCCGGAAAACTGGCCAATGCTCATCCGACACACGCACACGTCAGATAGGAATCAGGAGAAGCGCCTGATACCTGTTTGACGCACGCACACGACCGAGGGGAAGCGAACAACCCCGTCCATGCTCATCCGGCACAAGTACGCCCCAAAACAAGTACCCGGGAAACCACTCAGTGCTTATCTGACGCACGCATACGACTCATAAACACCGAGGAGCCCGATCGGCCATGATTCGAGTAGAGAACGTAACCAAGCTTGCTCATCGGCTACGGTGCTCATCGGCTACGGTTATGGTTCTGGATCGGTTTGCAACGGGAGTTTAATCGACAGCACCCATAGTCCATCCGACTCCTCGACCGCGAGCGTTCCTCCGCGTTCGGATATCGCCTGGCGGTATCGCGCCAACCCCGAATGCATGCCTGATGTGATCTCCCCGTTGAATTGCGTATCATGCTTCGGCATATCCGCAACATCGATCAGCAGTATCCGTTGCCCCTCGTGGCGATCGTTAATGCCGACCGATATGGAATACGGTAATGCTGGATCCGCGTATTTACGAATATTCCCGAGTATCTCGCGAAACAGATCCTTGATGAATCGAGCATCTTCTCGATGAAGATGAATATTCATATCCTGAGGGAATAAGACCGTCCCAGAAATACCAACACGATTGAGATGTCGTTGTTCGTCATCACAAATAACATATACACTTCGTAAACTTGCATGAAGTCCAGTGCCAATTGGCGATTGATTATCAGTCTGAGACTGTTCCAACATACGAATTATTCGACGCGTTTGCATCAGAGCATCATCAATGGAACGCTTAACATCCTCCATGCCCCTCTGGCTCTCATTTGATTTCGAGAAACCAGATATCTGATTCAACGACAATAACGCATCCACGAGATCGTTGGTTACGTAATCATGGAGATTTCTGGCAATAACGTTCAGTTGTTGCTGTCGCTTTACTTGCACAAGTGCCTCATTGGCAATTTTTTGTCTTCTGAGAAAAAAGCCGGATAGAAAAACAAGAACTACGAATGTAGTAAAAGAAACAATTTCTCCGTCGACGAAGAATGACGGTCTATACAATATCTTTCCTACTATTTGCGCAGACCAGATAACTGCTGCAACCGTGGCTCCACGCAAAGAAGAAACAAACGACGACGCCCCTATAGCGAATAGCGCAATGGTAGTAGTCATCCATCCCGTAGGATTACTAACCAATGATGAGATTACCCATAGTGCTGAAACAGCCCAAACACCAATATTCGGACGCAAACCAAAGAGAATGATGCTGATCGCATCACTGATGCAAATGAATATGGAAAACCAGTCATTCATTTGCCAGACAAGCAGCAGATCATCTATTACAACTAGCGGAAGACAACAAAAAGAAATGATGGAGATCCATCCGTATGGAAAGAACCGCTCTTTACCTTTGCGTATCAGTTGCAAATATTTGTCAGATACCATCGTACAACTTTTTCAAAGTATATTCAGATGATCACAATATGCGATCACTTCTGACCAATTATCTAAGTGAAACTTTTTCTTTATATTCCTCCTATGCGAAAAAAATGTATCCTCGCTGATATTCAAGCGTTCTGCAATTTCCTTTGTAGAGGATTTGGCTTTGTATAGTTTCAATATCTCTAACTCTCTGGCAGAAAGCCCTGAAAGAACATCAGCCATATTCGAATGCTCCAAGGCGACATATTCCTTCACTGCATAAAAGTTAGAATTCTCCGGATACTTATCTCCAGCGGCTAGGCGCAATAGCAGTGGCTCAAGATTCGACGACAACTCTCTTTTATCAACCAGAGCCTGCGCGCCGGCCTGGCGCAAAGCCTCTGCATAGACGGCTGAGTCATATGAAGTCATACCCGCAATCGCAGTTACACTGCCAGACTGCCGAATGCTGGAAGTCACCTGCACACCGCTGATTCCGTTAAGAGCCATATCGATCAGCATGACGTCCGTTACGGGCAAAACGGAACACCGGGCTATTGCCTTGGCGGGATTATCGGTATACCAGATATCCAGATTCTCTCCCGTTTTCCGCTGATAATTCAGCAACATTGCGCGGATGCCGTTAATGGCAAAAATATCGTTATCCAATATCCCAATACGCATTTACCCCTCGCTTATTAATTTTCGCAACGAACCTTCAAGACTTCAGAGAGCAATACCACTGTAGCCATTCAGGGCATGGCTGCCGATTTCGAATAGTAGCGGAGATAACGGAAGTTTCATCCGCACAATCACTCACAGTATATACTGGTGAAAAATTGCATAGTACTATAGCAACAATCGATACTAGTATTCTCATTGTATTGTCGAGATGGTCCGTATACGCAAATGGTTGCCGCATGGACATTGAATATCCACACGACAACCATCAATAATGATTAGCTCTTACTGATTTTCCTAAGATAAACCAATTGAGCAATTGCAAGAACAGTCAGTAGAACTTGTCCGATACTGCGAATTACAAATTCGACAGTTCCCGAAATCGGTAGATCCACGATACGTGAGGCAACGCACACCCAACCGATCACCGCAAGAATATCGCCCAATATACGCAGCACCTGGTTCTGATACAGATCATTGTGAAGAATGATGAAGAACACGGCTCCGAATACGCAGAGCCCAATCTGCACTGCGATTCCGATAGCACTTCCCTGAATGGCATCCGGGAGGGATCCCACGAATGACACCACCGCCAGCAGCACCATCACGCCAATGATCATCACCAGCAATCGCCGGTCCTGCTTGCCACCCATAACGACCACCTTCACTTCCTTGTTGGGTCGGTTTTTTTCAAGCGTATCGCGTATCGGTGGGGGGGGGCCAGCTGGTTTGCAGGAAACCTGCAAACGCGACACGCCGGACTACGGTCCTGTATGTCGGGCGTAGGAGATTATCTGGCCGTCCGACTGACACGACGAACAGCATGCACGATATGCACTGTACCGGCACGCCAACCGTGGATTTACCCGTGCCTGATATTGAAGCTGCATCACCCGCTGCGGGTCCGATCATAATCACAAACCGACCCGCAGCCAGCCCACCCCTTCACTGCGGGTCTGCAATAACGCCGCGCCAAACCCGCAGTCGATGCTTCTTCTCACTGCGGGTCCGATCATAATCACAAACCAACCCGCAGCAAGCGCCCCTCCCCACTACGGGTTCCACGCAAATGGAACGCACATCCGCAGCCGACGCCCCGCCATTATTGGAAAACGGTACGTATATGGCGCACGCCCACGTCACGAAAACACCACACAAACGCCTGAATGCTTATATCCGGCACATGCGTGCGTCGGATGCATTCAGGAACCCGCCCCATGCCTATAGCATGTACCAGTCAATGAGCACCGAGATGGCTGCCCGATGCTCATTTGACACATATTCCAAACAAGCAACCTGGAAACCGATCGATGCTCATCCGACGCAGGCATACGTCCAACAAGCACCAGGGGAAGCGCCCGGTACCTATATGACGCACACGCATACGACACATAAGCACCCAAAGAATCGTTCAGTGCTCATCCGGCACACGCACATGACAAACAAGCACCCAGAAAACCGTCTGGTGCTTATACGACGCACGTATACGTCAAATAAGCATCAAGCAGCTTTTTCAATGCACATTTGACGCACGCAGACAGCCAAAAGGAAGCGGACATCCCCCGCACATGCCTAAATGACGCACGCATGCATCTAATAGGCACCCGAGCCACACATCGCCTCCACCCCCGCCAATGAGCCTCGGCATACGGCGACGCCGCCAACCCCGCGCCATCGGCGGCGGCGTCAACCTAACGACACCGCCTAACGCAGCCAACTAACGGCAACATCAACCTAACGACACTACCCTAGCGGCATCAACCTAACGGCAACATCAGCATTCCTCCCCGTGGTCACAATCGCCGCCCATGGTCAAGTTCGCCGATTCCGCTAACGGTGATACGTGGAATCGATACGGGCACGGTAGGGTGGGAAGCATGAGTGACATTCGTGACGCAATCATTATCGGCTCTGGCCCTGCAGGGTACACGGCCGCCATCTATCTCGCTCGCGCCGGCTACCAGCCGCTGGTGATCGCCGGCGTGCTGACTCCCGGCGGACAGCTCGTCAACACCACCGAGGTGGAGAACTTCCCCGGTTTTCCCGAAGGCGTGCTCGGCCCGGATCTTATGGACCGCATGCGCGAACAGGCGGAGAAGTTCGGCACCATGATCGAATACGACGACGTGACGTCGGTGGACTTCTCCGACACGACGCCCGGTGCCATCAAGACCCTGCACACCGACGGCGGCAATGAATATCAGACCCGTACAGTGATCGTCGCCACCGGATCGGAGCCGCGCAAGCTCGGCGTCCCCGGCGAGAAGGAGTTCTCCGGCCGCGGCGTCTCGTACTGTGCCACATGCGACGGATTCTTTTTCCGCGACAAGCCGATCGTGGTGGTCGGCGGCGGCGATTCGGCCATGGAGGAGGCGGATTTCCTGTCCCGCTTCGGTTCGTCGGTCACGATCGTGCATCGTCGTGATGAATTCCGTGCGTCGCGCATCATGATCGAGCGCGTGCAGCAGAATTCGAAGATCGAGTTGGCGATGAATTCCGTGGTCGACGAGATTCACGGCGATGATGAGAACGGTGCGACCGAGGTCGTGCTACGTGACGTGGTGTCTGGCGAAAAGCGCACGATTCCAGCGAACGGCGTGTTCGTGGCGATCGGTCATACGCCGCAGACCGCGTTCCTGAACGGTGCGCTCGACCTGGCGGCGGACGGCACGGTGATCGTCGACGGCGGTTCCACGCGCACGTCGGTGCCCGGCGTGTTCGCGGCCGGAGACAACGCGGATTCCGTGTATCGTCAGGCGATTTCCGCGGCCGGCATGGGCTGCCGTGCGGCACTGGACGCGCAGGCGTATCTGGTGGAGGCCGAGTAGTCAGTCGGATACCAGACTCGGTTGCTTGATACTGACGCTGATTCGTCGTGATGAGACGATCAGCGTCAGTTCGCATATGGCAACTACGGCGACACTGGTCCGAACGACAGCGTCATACCGAACGCGGATCATCAGACGATAAGAACAGGAGTGATCCGTGCCATCGCGATCGAACGTCATGAAACAGGCGAACGCCGACATACCCACATGAACATCGTCGGTGCAGCATGAAACATACCGACATCGTTTGATTCACATGAAACATTCGCAAATGCGTTGTTTCTCATGGCGTATCGGAGCACAACAGCACACCACACACCACCAAGCCACATCAACGCACACACCACAGTCCGCACCACAGCACACAGCACCACGCGTCCCACAAATAGGGAAGAAATCCCACATGCACTATCGTGGATACGAGCACCGACTATACGGATCGTGTTCGGTAGTCTTCCATCCGATGACCCCGCATGACCGGCAATGCGGCGCGGATCATGATCAACGTGATACACGTGACACAGGAGGGGGACCGGACACATGTTGTCTTTTGAAAACGACTACAGCGAGGGCGCGCATCCGGCTATTCTGCAGCGGCTCATCGACACGAATATGGAACAGATCACCGGCTACGGCATGGATCAGTACTGCGAATCCGCCAAGGAGCGCATTCGTACGGCGTGCGGCTGTCCGGATGCGTCGGTCTGGTTCCTTGTAGGCGGCACGCAGACCAATATGACCGTGATCGACACGATCACCCCGCCCTATTCCGGCGTGGTGGCCGCTGAATCCGGTCATGTGAACGTACATGAGGCGGGCGCGATCGAAGCCACCGGTCATAAGGTGCTCACGCTCCCCCAGCACAATGGCAAGATCGACGCCGCTGAACTCCGTGATTTCTGCGCCACGTTCTACGCCGACGACAACTACGAGCACATGGTGTTCCCCGGCAGCGTCTATGTTTCACAGTGCACCGAGTACGGCACGCTGTATACCAAGACAGAGCTGGAGGCCATCGCGGACGTCTGCCATGAGTACGGCATTCCGCTGTTCGTCGATGGCGCACGACTCGGGTACGCGCTCACCGCGAACGGCAATGACGTAACGCTTCGGGATCTGGCGCGTATCTCCGACGTGTTCTATATCGGCGGCACCAAGGTGGGTGCGTTGATGGGCGAGGCCGTGGTGTTCCCGCGCGGCAATGCGCCCGCACACTTCCTGACGCTGGTCAAGCAGCATGGTGCCTTGCTGGCCAAGGGCTGGCTACTCGGCGTGCAGTTCGATACGCTGTTTTCTCCGATCGCCCCGGCGAGTGCCGCATCCGATATCGCCAACAGCAGCAGCAACGACCCAGAAAACACGATCCTCTACACGCATATCGCCCGCAATGCGAACGTGGCCGCCGAACGGATTCGCGCGGCGCTCCGGGAGAAGGGCTACCGGTTCGCGTTCGAGGCACCGACGAATCAGATCTTCGTCGTTCTGGATCAGCCGACCATCGACCGACTGAGCGAACACGTCCGGCTTGGATTCATGGAAAAGTACGATGACACGCATTCGGTGATGCGCATCTGCACCAGCTGGGCCACCACCCCCGAACACGTGGACCAGCTGATCGCCCTGTTGTAGACAAGATCACCCCATATACACCACCAACAATGGCTCCCTGTGTGGAACAGGGAGCCATTATGTTTCATGTGAAACGCTGCGTGAAACAGTGAATCAGCGGAACGGCGGATCAGATTCCTGATCAGCCTGATCAGCCTGATCAGACCCAGCCGTCGTTGTTGCCGGTGCCGGCGTTATCGCGACGAGCGATGGACAGCAGCTGCACGATGCGGTCGAAATCCTCCTCCGACGCGAACGTGATCTCGATGCGGCCCTTCTTCTTGGTGCCGCGAATCGCCACCTTGGTGTCGAACTGGTTCTCCAGCGAGTGCACCATGTCGGAATCGGACCATACGTTCTTGCGCGGCTTGCGCTTCTTCCGGTCCGGATCCTTGGCGGCCTCGGTCGCCACGATCTCCTCCACGGACCGCACGGACAGCCCTTCGGCGATGATGCGATCGGCGAGCGCCTCCATCTGCTCGGCCGTGGGCAGGCTCAGCAGTGCACGCGCATGGCCGGCCGACAGCACACCGGCCGACAGTTTCTTCTGCACGGATGCTGGGAGCTGTAGCAGTCGCAGCGTGTTGGCGATCTGCGGACGGGACTTCGACACGGACTTCGACAGCTGCTCCTGGGTGAGACCGAATTCGTCCAGCATCTGCTGGTATGCGGCGGCCTCCTCCAGCGGGTTGAGCGCCACGCGGTGCAGGTTCTCCAGCAGCGCATCGCGGAGCATGTCGTCGTCGGACGTGGTCTTGACGATCGCGGGAATCTCAGTGAGTCCGGCGAGCTTGCTGGCGCGCATACGACGTTCGCCCATGATGAGCTCGTAGGCGGCGGGCTTCTTCACGGTGATGGACTTCGCCGCGCGCCTGCGTACGACGATGGGCTGCAGTACGCCGACCTCCTTGATCGAGCGCGACAGTTCCATCAGTTCGTCCTCGTCGAAGATCAGCCGTGGCTGATGTTCGTTGGGCATGATGTCCTTGATCTGCAGCTCGGCGAGGTAGCCGCCTTCCACCGGCTTGATGTCATCGTCGCCGCTGGCGGATTCTGCCGGCGCGGATACGGACAGCGTGACCGCGGATGCGGGGACTTCGACGGCGGGCTCGTCGGCCGGCGTTTCCGTTGGCTGGGTGGCAACGGGCGCGGACTGTGCGTCAACGGACGGCACCGATTTCGTCTGCGATGGCGCGGGCTGGATGGCAGACGTAGCCGGCGCGTCACCAAAGAACATGTCGCTGGGGTGATCGCTGTGGGTCAGCGATCCCACCAGAGACGGCATGCTCGGACGACGATTCTTGCCGGAACGCTTCGTCGAACGTGCGGGTGCGGACGCCTCGTCGGACGCGGACGAGGACGAAGACGCGGCGGACTTCACATCAGCGGACTTCGCTTCGGCACGCTTCCGAGCCGTTGCGGACTTCGCCTTAGCCGGTTCAGCAGCGGTCGAAACCGGGGCGGGAGCCACCGGAGCCGGCGCGGGCTTCGGGATTCCCTGCAGTTGGGATTCGTCGGGGATGGTCGGGAACAGCGCCCCCAGTCCCTTGCCCAAGCGACGTGAACGCGTTGCCATATCAGTCACCATTCCTTCGTGCTGCGATAGTCTTCAGAACTCTTTCGGAACGCTTGGCGATCTCCAATGCCGCCTCACGGTACGCCACCGCACCCGCACCGCTCGCGTCGTATGTAATTACTGACTTGCTGAAGCTCGGCGCCTCCGCGATCTTCACCGCTCGCGGAATCGTGGCGTCAAGCACAATGTCGGGGTAGTGCTCCTTCACTTCGTCGTACACATCCTGGCTCAGGATCGTACGACGGTCGAACATGGTGATGAGCATGGTGGAGATGATCAGATTCCTGTTGACCGTGCTCTGGACCAGTCCGATGGTCTTGAGCAGCTGGCCCAGACCCTCCAACGCATAGTATTCGGCCTGGATCGGGATCAGCACCTCGTGAGCCGCACACAGTGCATTCAGCACGAGCAGACCCAGGCTTGGCGCACAGTCGATGAAGACGTAGTCATAGTGGTCGTCGGTGTTCTTCAGATATTCGACGATGGTGTCGCGCAGCAGGAACGTGCGGTTCTCCAGATTCGCGATCTCCAGCTCGGCACCGGAAAGATCAATCGTGGACGGCACGATCTCCAGTGTCGGGAAGTCCTCGCACGACAGTTTCACGTCGGCGATGGTCAGACGGCCTTCGAGCACGTCGTACACCGACGGGCTACCGGAGGAATGCTCGGCGCCAAATGCGGTGGACGCGTTGCCCTGCGGGTCCATATCGATGACCAGCACACGGGATCCGGTGTCGGCGAGCGCCGCGGCGAGATTCACCACGGTCGTGGTCTTGCCCACGCCGCCTTTCTGATTGGCGACTGCAATCACGCGGGTTTCGGACGGCTGAGGATAATGCGCTTCGTTGAGCTGTTGGCGCCTGCGGGCGAGATCCGCCAGCTGGGATCCCATCGAAGAGGAGGATCCGTCGCTGAAGATGCGGTTCAGCACATCGTTCGTTGATTCGATATGCTGCTCCTGACCATCGGCCTGAGCTGTTTCACGTGAAACATTCGCCATGGTTTACCTTTCTTGTTTCAAATATCTTCGATTGTATCCGAACCGGATTCCCATTGTGGTCATCACACACCGACAACGCAAGTCAAACCAACCGTTGTGGGCGAATGTGGATAGCTGTGGACAGAAATGTGGAAAACCTGCCGAAAACGTCGTTTTCGAACCATTCAGCAATCGTTTGCGAAAACCCTCTAACCGTTGTAATTTCAACGATTTGACAGTGACTAAAAAGTTATCCACATTTTTATTTAAGTTATCCACAACTTGTCCACTGCAGAGTGTGTATAACACGCTGTCGATCGGCAACCGGATCCGTGTCCACCTGATGACCAATAACGACGTCGACTGTCACGGGCATGTTTCCCGTCGACATATGGATTGATTGTACGTGCGCACACGCTGTTTCACGAGTACGCCACCGAGTACGCCCTGCCCATCGACCAGCATCCCACCGTCTCGATGTCGGCACCGTCAATGCCTAACCAGTGCCATCACAGTCTGACATACAACTGCATAACACAAAACCGCGCCCTGATCACCGCTGAATCACTTCAATCCGATGATCAGGAGCGCGGTTCACAACGACAACGCCTATCGACTCCGGCCTATTTCCTATCCACGAGCACCACGTGCGTGGATTCCAGACCAGGACCCACCGGAGCATCCACCACACGCGGATCACGGCCCTTGGCACGTAGAATCATCTTCATACCCTTGTCGATCTCATCCTGCGCGGTACGTCCCTTCAGCGCCACCAGACGGCCACCGGTCCGCAGCAACGGCATGGTGAAACCGGCAAGCTTGCGCATGGGCGCCACCGCACGACAGGTGACCACGTCAAATCCCTCCCCCGGCTTCTTCGCGTCCTCGGCACGGGCGTGCACAATACGAACGTTCTTCAGATCAAGATCGTGCACGACCTCGCTCAGCCAATCCACACGACGCTCCATCGGCTCGATCAGCGACACCGTCACCTTCGGCAGGCACACCGCCACGATGATGCCGGGGAATCCGCCGCCGCTGCCCACGTCGGCGAGCTGACCGGTGGCGTTCAGACGACCATTGCCGTCCGCATCGTCGGGCACGCCCAGCGCGTCAAGCACAAACGGCACCACGGCCGCAGAGTTGAGAATGTGACGTTCCCAGAGAATATCCACGTCACGGGGGCCGATCAAGCCGCGCGGTTCGCCCTCGCGTTCCAGTTTCCCGTGAAACACTCGGAGCGGAGCCGCGGCGGCACCCAACACCTCGTCAATGATCGGCGAACCTTCAAGCTGATCCGTCATCGTCTCTTCATCCTTTTCGACGGCAATCGGCCGACGCCAGCCCATACCGCATCGCACCTCAAGGCACGACTCGGCCGGCGTCGTATTCCATCTCGTTCGTCTTGTTTATCTCGTTCGTTGTATTACCGGTACCAACTAAATTACCGGTACCCACTACCGAATTCCGGCTACTCCTCGACCTCGTCCACGCCGTCATCAGCCACATCGGCGTCCGCGTCCGCGGCGTTCTCGCTGGCCTTGCGGTACACCGTCACATAGCGGTGCGGCTCCTCACCGTGGGAGCGGGACTTCAGACCCTCCTCACGCACAGTGTCGTGGATGATCTTGCGCTCGAACGAGTTCATCGGATCCAGCGACACCGGTTCGCCGGTCTCACGCACCTCGTCGATCGCGTCCAGCGCCATGTCCTTCAGACGCTGACGCTTACGCTTGAGATAGCCGTCCACATCGATGATCAGATGCGAGCGCTCGCCGGTCTTCTGCTGTACCGCCAGACGGGTCAGCTGCTGCAGAGCGTCGACCACCTCACCCTTGTTGCCGATCAGGTGCTTGATGTCCGTGTCATCATCCGCCACGATCTGCACCACCGGACGGTTGTTCCTCACACCCATCTCGATATCGCCCTCGTAGTCGACGATGTCCAACAGACCCTCAAGGTAATCGGCGGCGATATCAGCCTCCTCATTGAGCTGATCGATCGTCTTCTCATCCGTCTGAGACATTGCAACTCCTTAAAAGACACAGTTGAGTGCAAGTCTAATCGCACTCGCTTCACGACACCATTCCTCACCTTACACGTCAAAAGCTACGTAGTCGGTGAGCGTCGCAACATGATGACAAAAACGCCATGCACCGTCATATTGCCAATGACACGTTATGCGCCCGTATCATATCAATCGCAATCCGACTGCGGCGGAGAGAGGACAGTCCACCGACCGCGCTTATCAGAGCCCTCGCGGGAAATGAGCCCCTCTTTTCTCATCGTTTGAAATGTTCGCCATACCGTGCTGTAGGACACATTCAACGCGAATGCCGCTTGTCGGTAAGTAAGCGTTGGATTTCTGCCGATCAATTCCAGAAGACGTCGTTTTCTCTCCGCTATGCCAGTTACAGTCTCAGTTACAGTCTCAGTTACAGTCTCAGTTAGGGTAGATACCTGTTCATCAGCATCATGCGCAGTTTCATGTTCAATCCCCTCATGATCGGATGCATCATCGGCAGGAGATCGATCCGGAAGTCGGACAATTTCAGATACCGGTATACACATTGCTCGTTGAAATGGTTCTGTTTGCGAATATGCATCTGCGCGATCTGCGTTTCGCTGGTGATACTCCGATCCACGTCGTCTACCCGATCATAGATCACGTGTTTGAAACTGACGACGGATGGACCGGCTGGAACCCATACGCGAATCACCAGTTTGTCATCGTATTCGATACGTTCGGTCTCGATTGCCGGCGCGACATTGAACACCTTGGGATTATTGACCACATTCACCAAATTACGTTCGATGGACATAGCCTGTCCGCGATTAATGCCTTGAACAGTACCATCATCAAGCACACCGAGGAAAATCGATCCGCCGAACCGGTTGTTGAACGAGCACACCGTCTCGAACACGTCCGGTTCAGGCTGAACACCACAGCGCTTGAACTCGACCGAGATGTTCTCTCCACGTTCCAGCACGGCAGCAAGTTCTGCAGCATTCATATCTTCTCCCCGGGTCGTCTGTCCGTTCAGTGTATCGCAGAAAAAACGACAAGGACGCGACCGCATCCCACCGCCGGGAGGACAAAAACCAGACGCCACGCATCAAAGAGCGCGGATCGTGCGATATACACGATCCGCGCTCTTATCAATCTCAGGCAGAGTAGCCGCGCGCTGCAGTCTGACTACAACAGGCCGGGCAGGCTCAGACGCAGACTACTTCTTGCGCTTGTTCTTCTTGCGGCTGGGCTGCTGACGCTGGTGGCCCTTCTCGGCTCGCTCGGCCTCGGCGGCCTTGGCCTTGGCGAGCTCCTCCTCCTCGATCGTCGGCAGGCCCTGACGTTCGCGGCGACGCACCTCGCGGGCGTGCACGCGCTTGGCACGGGTCTCGGCGGCCGGGGAGCCCGGCGTGGGCATGTGCTCCACCTGAATGATGGTCTGGGCCAGCGTCCACACGTTGTTGGTCAGCCAGTACACGAGCACGGCGAACGGGAAAGCGATACCGGAGAAGATGTACATGACCGGGAAGATGAATGCCATCGAGCGCTGCATGTTGTACTGCTGGCCGCTCATGGACTCACGCGGCAGGTTGCGGCGCAGGTTGTAGTACTGCGACAGGAACATGGTGCCGCACATCAGGGCGATGAACACGCCGATCGTGATGCGACCGGAACCGCTGGTCGTGCTGAACATATCGGCCAGGCTCACGTTGAACACATGCGTGGCCTCGATGTCCTTCGCCACGTCCACGGTGAACGCACCGTACGGGTCCTTCACGCCGCGGGCGATGTAGCTCACGGAGGAGAGCACGTAGAACATGGTCATGAACACCGGGGACTGGATCAGCGCCGGCACGCACGATCCCATCGGATTCGCGCCGGTGTCCTGGTAGAGCTTCATCGTCTCGCGGTTCATGGCCTCGCGGCTGGCGGGATCGGTCTTGCCCTTGTACTTGTCCTGGATGTGCTTCAGCTTGGGCTGCAGAGCCTGCATCTTGCGCATCGAGTTCATCTGCTTGACGAACAGCGGGAGGATGCACAGACGCACGAACACCACCAGCAGCACGATCGACAGCACCCATGCGATGCCGGGGCCGTCCTGGAAGCCGATGAACGTCAGTGCCTCATGGAAGATGTTCAGCAGATGCGTCATCAACCATTCGATGGGATACAGGATCTTGTAGAAGAACGCGAAAAAACTGGCGTTATCCAGATAGAACACGTTCTGATTCAGCGGTGTCACGGGATTGCCTCCTCGGGTTTCGACACGATGGGATCAATGGATCGTTGGGCTTGTTGATTCGAAGTCGTTGGTGCGGTGTCCGTTTCATAGCCCAGCGGCGTGAGCCGGGGCTCTTCGTGGGCCTTGGACCATCGGAATCGATAGAAGATCGAGAAGCGTTGGGGAACGTCGTCGATGCCGCCGCGACTCCACGGCCGGCATCGCATCAGTCGTAGTATGGCCAGCACACCGCCACGGACCGCGCCGAACCGTTGTATTGCGGTGAGCGCGTAGTGCGAACACGATGGATAGTATTTGCAGCACGGTCCGAACATCGGCGATATTCTTCGCTGATACCAGCGGATCGCCGAGGCCATGCCCCGCACCACCGGATTCATGATCATTCCCGTACCGACGAGGATTGCGGGACCATTTGATTTCCGTTCGCGACCGGCTTTCCCGGCGTTTGTCCTGCGGTTTCGTTTGCCGTCGTACTCTGGTTCTCGGCGAGCGCTGGGTTACATGAAAGACCAGTCTGTATCACAGACTGTCGTTTCCGCCCATGCTCCGATCGAGACGCTTCTCCCCCAGACGGCCGACCACATTGCTGTGATCGCGAACAAACACGCTCAAACAGTTTGGACGCCTGCTCGTCAAGCGAAGCGAACTCCGCATGCGCGGCGCTGGGTTTGGCACGGATTACCACGTCGCACTGCTGCGGCAGCAGGTCCTCGTACCGTGCCGCCAGCACGCGCAGGCGACGCTTTACCCGGTTACGGGTGACCGCCTTGCCCACCGCCTTGGATACGGCAAGCCCCAGTCTGCGCCCCGACAGGGACGGACCGTTATGAGCGTCTTCACTGCTGCCGTCAATGTGAGGTGCGCAAACAAGAAAATGGACCACAAGATCCTTACTGGATACTTTGGTCCTTTTCTTCAACACCCCAACGAAGTCGCGGTGGCTTTTCAGCCGTTCCACTTGGGTTCCGACGTGCCTTTGCGTCAATCAGTACGCGAATCAGGCGGACAGAACCTTGCGGCCCTTGGCGCGGCGACGGTTGATCAGAGCGCGGCCGGAACGAGTGCGCATGCGGGCACGGAAGCCGTGCTTCATGTGACGACGACGGTTGTTGGGCTGGAAAGTCCTCTTCATAGTTATGCTCCCGGTTTTGGCCATGCGAAGGCATGGCTATCTCATTGAGTCAATCTTCTCCAAGATACAAGGACCAGTGGTCCGAGTCAAACCGGAAGAAGGGGTAGCGGCAACCGGACTCGCCGACTTACACGGTATCTTCACATAGCTTCTGATATGACCACCATATCGGTCCGAATATCGTTGTTCACCATGACGATACGCGCCGTTCGCATAGGAACAAACCGGACTGCACTGCAAAACGGAAAAACGGCGTAAATCGGTGTGTGGCGGGCGATTCACGACAGCAGCACGACCACACGGATAGTTCAAGGAAGACGAGGAGGATGGCAATCGGCAAGTGGTCTTCGATTCCGAAGCCGGCAGGCCGAATCCAGTTCCAGCATCCCGCCCACTACGTATTTTTCATGATCTGAAGTTATGCACATTTATCCACAATTATCCCCACAAGGGGCTGTGGATAACTCAAACCGTCAATAGAAATCGTTGGAATCATGCGGTTTTCATACCCGAAGTTATCCACATTTTGGCCTCAAGTTATCCACAGAACCTGTGGATATCCTCGAAGAGCCTATGGATTTCAACACGCAAGCTTGTGGATAACTTCGTCGGAAGGGCGTATAAAAGTATATCTGCAGAGATGTGTGTGGATAACTATGCGCACACACAACAGACGAAGACCATGAAGGAGGGGCCATGAGCTCGGACACCGCGACGCCGGCCGAGGATGCGCAACGCATCTGGGCGACTGCCTGCAGCAGCCTGCGTCATGACGATACTCTCACTCCTCGCGACATGAGCTGCGTCGAAGATATCACGCCCGTCAGCGTCTTCGACTCCATGATCGTGCTCAATGCGTCCAACGAGATCACCCGACTGACCATTGAGAACAAGGAGGCGGTGCTGCGCGCGCTGCAGGCGGCAAACGGCGGAGAACCGCTGGTCCCGCTGATCAAGATTGTTCCACCGGCATCAGCCTCCAGGGGAGGCAAGTCCTCAGCGAAGCAATATAAGGACAAGAAGGCCGCCACCACCGATGACGCGCCGACCGCACCGGCGACGCGTGGCAACGTCGGGAGGAACGCGGCCGGTGTGGCCGGATCGGCGGCATCCGCATCGAAGGCGAACGCGTCGGTAACCGATCGCGATGTGCGCAAGGGACTGCGTGATCTGCCGTCGCCAGATCTTCCGGCATCCGCTCAACCAGCCAAACAGCGTGCACAATTCGCTCCGATGCCAGGTTCCGGCAAGTTCGTGCAGGAGAAGCTCGACGATTTCGCCGACGTGCCGACCAGGGATCAGATCGAGCGAACGATTGCAGTTCCGGGTGTTCCCGCCGGCGGAGCCAAGGTCGCTCGCGATGAGGAGACGCATCTCAACCGCAACGCCACATTCGAAACGTTCGTGCCTGGCGACTCCAATCGATTCGCTCGTGCCGTTTCCCTGGCCGTGGCCGAGGCGCCTGGTCTGTCGTTCAACCCGCTGTGTATCTATGGCGGTTCCGGATTGGGCAAGACCCACCTGCTCAACGCGATCGGCAACTACGCGCTGAGTGAGAATCCCCGGCTCAAGGTGCGGTACGTCAACTCTGAGGAGTTCACCAACGAGTTCATTGAATCCCTGCAGGGCGAAGCCCAGACGAATGGTCTGATCGCCGAGTTCAACCGTCGTTACCGCGAGGTGGATGTGCTGCTGATCGACGATATTCAGTTCCTTGGCGGCAAGGAGGCGACGCTCGAGCAGTTCTTCCACACGTTCAACGCGCTGCACGACGCCAACAAGCAGATCGTGATCGCATCCGATGTGGCGCCGAAGAACCTGAAGGGGTTCGAGCAGCGTCTGATCTCACGGTTCGATTCCGGCCTGTCGGTGGACGTGAAGCCTCCGGATCGCGAGACCCGTATTGCAATCCTTCGCATGAAGGCGCAGATCTCCAATCTGGAGATCCCGAACGACGTGCTGGATCTGATCGCGGAACAGGTGACTGACAACATCCGTGAGCTTGAGGGCGCACTGACCCGAGTCACCGCCATGGCGAGCCTCAATAACCAGCCAATCACCAGGATGCTGGCCGAGCAGACACTGCAGGATTTCTTCACCACCGAGGTGGAGATCAAGCCGACCGACATCATCACGCAGGTGGCCCAGTACTTCCAGCTCACCTTCGATGATCTGGTGGGACCGTGGCGTGCCAAGAACGTGGCGCTGGCCCGGCAGATCGCCATGTACATGACACGTGAGATGACCAGTCTGTCTCTGGTGGACATCGGCGAGATCTTTGGCGGTCGTGATCATTCCACGGTGATGCACGCATGCAAGAAGATCCAATCTGGCATGGCGCAGAAGCGGGAGGTCTACAACTACGTCAACGAGCTGACCGGACGTATCAAACGGCATAGCAACCCCGGAATGGGATGATTGCGAAACGTTTGGAACAGCGTGTCTGCGGCAGCCATACGAGTTATCCACAGGCCGGGCCGGTTTCGCGGTCCAACACGCCGGTGGATTCCCGTTTTTTCGGAAAGTTATCCACATAGTTATCCACTTCATCGGCGAAAGTCCGTGGATAACACCCAATTTTCCTGTGGATAACCGGCGAAAAAACCGTTGATAACCAGCCCCAAAATGTTGAAAAATCAAGGGTTTCCGTGCAACTGTGGATAACCGGGTAAGTTATCCACATGCCATCCAGAAGTTATCCACATTCCAAAGAGCGCGATAATGCAAGCACTCGTAAGGGTAGTTCAAGTTATCCACAGTATCCACAGGGCTTATTATTACGATTACTTGTTTATCTTCTTAGGATGATCATGATCGTCATAAGCAAACCTTGCCTCTGGGGATAACCTCTGACCCACACAGGTAGAATTACGTTCAGCAACATTTATCGTTCACAACACACGAGGGATAAGAATTCTTATGAAGGCAGAAGTCAACTCCGCATCTCTCGCCGATGCAGTCGCATGGACATCACGAGTGATTCCGGCACGTCCTGCAACGCCCATCCTGTCCGGCGTCAAACTGGAAGCCATCGACGGCACACTGCAACTTTCGGCATTTGACTATGAGGTCTCCGCACGTCATCACATTGAAGCTGGCATCGATGAAGCAGGAACAGCAGTGGTGCTGGGCAAGATGCTTGCGGACATTGCCAAGAGCCTGCCGGCTGAGAAGGCGTATCTCAGCACTGAGGGATCCAAGCTGACCGTAACCTCTGGCAAGTCGTCGTTCTCACTACAGCTTATGCCGGAGTCCGAGTATCCGGATCTGCCGGTCGTACCGACCACACTGGGCCAGGTCGATGCCGATACGTTCGGTCATGCGGTCACTCAGGCTTCGGTGGCAGTGGCCCGCGAAGAGAACCGCCCGGTGCTGACCGGTGTGAAGATGCAGTTCAACGGTGACCGCGTGGTGATGACCGCCACCGATCGTTTCCGCCTTTCCCGCGCCAGCTTCACTTGGACTCCTCAGGATCCCGACCTTGACACGGTGGCTCTGGTCCGCGGTTCGCTGCTGCGCGATGTAGCTCGATCCCTTGACACCAGCCAGAATGTGGTGCTCGATTTCGACCAGGAGAAGCAGTCGCTGATGGGCTTCGAGAACGCCGGTCGCGTGTCCACCGCCCAGCTGATCGATGGTGAATTCCCTGCCGTCGACCGTCTGTTCGCCGACGAGTATCCGATTCATGCGGTCCTTAATCGCAATGATCTGATCGATGCGATTCGTCGTATGTCCATTGTGACTGAGCGCAATGCCCCGATTCGTATGGTGTTCGCCGGCGACGAGGTGGTGCTGTCCGCAGGTGCCGCCGACGAGTCCCAGGCGACCGAGTCGCTGGCCGTCGACATGGATGGCGATGAGATCACCGTGGCGTTCAACCCGAACTATCTGATCGACGGACTGTCCGCGATCTCCGAGCCGTATGTGCGTATGAAGATGACCACCGCCGTGAAGGCCGTGGAGTTCAACGGACAGCAGGAGGCCGATGGCGACGAATCGCTCGACTACCGTTACCTGCTCGTGCCGATGCGTTTCACCGACTGATCGTCATCGACCCGCCGGGTGTGATTGAGTGTGACATGTAACATTCGATCACACCCGATCAAACCAACCAAATATGCAAAAAGGTAACATTTCTCATGTTCGTTTCTCGTTTGGTGTTGGATGACTACCGTTCCTGGCATCAGCTCATGCTCGACTTCGCGCCCGGGCTGAACGTGCTGTTCGGTGCCAATGGCCTGGGCAAGACGAACATCGTGGAGGCTATCGAGGTTCTGTCCACCGGAGGCAGTCACCGAGCTTCGAGCTCGATACCTCTGGTCAAGGCCGGTGAGAAGACCGCCGTGATCCGTGCGAACGTGGACGATGACGGGACGATCACCACGTACGAGGTGTCGATTCCGGCCCGCGGCGCAAACCGTGCGCGGATCAACTCCGGCAAATCGCTGTACATGCGCGACGTAGTGGGCAAGGTTCCGTCGGTCACCTTCTCACCCGAGGATCAGCGCCTGATCTCCGCGGATCCCGCCACGCGGCGTGCCTTCCTCAATCAGGCGGCCAGCCAGCTGCGTTTCGACTACTACGAGACGCTGCAACGGTTCAATCAGACCGCCAAGCAACGGTCCACCCTGCTGCGCCAGCTCAGTCAGCAGCAGATGGCGGGACGACCCGTGGATGCGGCGTTGAGCGGATTGGAGATCTGGACGGGGCAGTTCATCGAATCGGGCATGGCACTCACCAGACTGCGTCGGCAGGTGGTGGAGCGGCTGAGCGAGCCGTTCTCGCGTATCTATCGGCAACTGGCAGGCGACCGCAATCAGGTACGCATGATCTATGCGCCCTCGTTCGAGGAGGTGCTCAGCGTGCCGCAGGCACTGATGCAGGAAACGTCGTCGTCGGAGTCGGCGGCAACCGCAACTCCTGATCTTGACATGCAGGTGCATGCGGCGATCAGCCGGCACTTCCAGCGCATTTACCCCGGTGAAGTGGCACAGGGACGGAATCTGATCGGACCGCATCGTGACGATCTGATCGTGGAACTCAACGGCATGCCGGCACGCGAATATGCGTCAAACGGCGAAATGTGGACGCTCGCCCTCGCCCTGCGCATGGCCGTATTCGAAACGCTGTCCGCCGAACGAGGGACGACGCCCATCCTGATTCTTGACGATGTATTCGCGCAGCTCGACGAATCCCGACGTCGTCAGATCGTTGATTTTGCTGGGAAACAGAGTCAGGTGCTCATTACCATGGCCGCGCGTGGCGATCTGCCGGATGGCTTGGAAAACGGGGACGCCGGACCGGTCGCCATGATCGACGTGGGTGAGGTGGCGGACCGCATGGAGGCCCTGTTCGCCGTGCCTGATGTCAGCCAGTTCATGCCGAACAAGGACGATGAGCAGTGAGTGCGTCGAGTACCGCGCCGATCGCGGAGATCCTCAAACTCGATCCGCGGCGTCTGGAATCCGAGATCTTTGAACGCTATACGCAGCGTGCCGCAGGCATTGCCAAGCGCAAGGAACGCGCCTACGAAGCGTGGATGAATTTCGGTAAACCCGGCCGCGACCCGAACACACTCGGATCGGTGCTGGCCGGCATCGCAGTGCGTGACCATTGGCGTCCGCATCTCATGATCGCGCAGCTCGGTCGGCACTGGGACCAAGTGGTGGGTGCCGGCATCGCACGGCATACGAGCGTCGCCTCGTACGAGCGTGGCGTGCTCACCATTCGTGCGGAGTCCCCGGTATGGGCCACGCAGCTCACGTACATGATTCCGCAGCTTAAGGAGAAGATCGCGTCGCGGTTGGAGGGTATGCCGATCGACCGTATCGTCGTCACCGGCCCCCGTGCCGACACCGTTCGTCATGGCTCCAACGACCGTCTCACCGGCCAGTGGCGTCCCCGCGGTCGATCCTGATAGGGGTAATGGTTCGAGAGCGCTCCCCGTCCCACCGACGTTGCCGGTGCAGTCGACTTATCGAATCACCTGCTCCATACCGTCGGCGAACCCATTGAGACGCACCTGCGTAGATGTTCCAGTTCCTCACTCATAGTCCGCGGCGGATTGTCTTTGCTGGCAACGACAGCATGCATCGCGTTCATGATGCTCTCCTGGTCACGTTCCAGCATCGCGCTTAGGAACTCATCGGGATGAACGGCCTTCACCGCGTATCGTGCAAGGTCTGCGTCCGGGAAGTCCTTGAGATTATAGGTGACAATGTAATCGGCGTCGGCCACCAGAGCGGCGGCGAGCACATGCCGGTCATCCGGATCCGGCAGTTCAATTGCTGATTCAAGGCGGCTCCAGCCATAGACGCAATGGGTGGGATTCATTGGCGTAATGAACGACAGCAGACGATCCACCTGTTCCGGCGTGCGTCCGCGGCGTTCGATCAGCGCACGGCGTGCCTCCTCCAGTATGCGCTCGGACCATACGGCATCGATTACCTGCCGCTCATCCAGCGTGAGCATGATGTCCAGCAGCCAGACCGCCGGGAAGATGTTGGCATCAAGCAATACGACGAGTTTCGTCACGATACGATCTCCGATGCGTCAGTCGAAATTGGCAACGTAGGCCGCATCATCTTCGTCATACAGACCCATCTCCATAGCCGCGCGGCGCATCGATGACAAGGACTGCTCCATACGCTCGCGCTCACGCCGCTGATAGTCCATCACGTCGGTCACATCCACCATGCGACGACCGGTGGCACCGTTGCGGGTGAACGGGAGTCGGCCGGAATCGAGGATGCGTGCCACTGTACGGGCCGAGCAATTCAGCAGTTTCGCAGCCTCGCCAGTCGTGATCATACGACGCTGACCCATGACGCCAAGAGCAGCGTTCAGCGCGGCCTCGTATGCTTCGGCGTTCAGCTCCACAACGTCACCATCGGCGTTGACAAGAGCTCTGTCTCCACGCGGAATCGTCGTTCCCTTAGACTGGGGCATCTCAAGTACGGCAGTCATGGTTTCTCCTTACGTTGACACTATCCTATCAATTCCTGACAAAACTGACAATAGTTCGTAATAGTCGTAAGAGTTGACCAACAGACTCATCCAGGTGGTCAGGTTTGCGATGTCGGTTACGGGAAGTGTGTGATGGCGCTGGAGTTGGCCATAATCGACGTGGGCGAGGTGGTCGACCGTATGGAGGCCATGTTCGTCATGCCTGATGTCAGCCAGTTCATGACGGACAAGGACGCTGGACGGTGAGCTCTTCCGGGCGCCGTGCCGATCACGGAAGTTTTCAATGCTATACGCGGTGTGCCGCAGGCATCGCCGTGCGTGACCATTGTCGTCCACATCTCATGATTCCGCAGCTCAGGGAGAAGATCGCATCGTCGTCACCGGTCCTCGCGCCGACATCGTCCGTCACGGCTCCAACGACCGTCTCACCGGCCAATGGCCTCCCCGCGGACGATCCCGAAGAATGTGTTGACATTGCATCGAAGACAAGTCGAATCCGGAGCTCAAATTCTTTCACCTGATTTAGATAGAGGTAGAATACTAGTGTCTCCGGTCGGATGCATTATATGGAGAAGAATATGGTCGCAAACCGCTGTGCGAGAAAGTGCAAATCATATATTGCCATTCTTCTCAGCATTCTCGTATTCTTCTCCTCATCCTCCCTGGCATTTGCGGAAACGTCCAGCAAATCACCCATCCCCGCGAATGCTCAGGTATTGGATAATCCGAATTGCATTATTTCTTATCCGGACCAATTGGAATTATCTCCGGATGAGAAAACTATCTACGTGTTCACCGGTATTGGCGGGGCAGGTAATACCATATGTGTTATTGACACGCAGTCCATGCAGATCCGAGATATTGTAACCCTCCCCGGCCCTAATGCAGGAGATTATTGGAGTCATCCTGTCTTTTCCCCTGACGGGACAACCCTATATAGCCTCTATAAGGCCGATGATCGGAATGAGGCCATAGCGGCAATCAACACGACAACGCTCACCATTTCTCGCACATATCCGCTATCTGGGGGTGGGCACTTTAAACTTTCACAAGACGGCAAAACTCTCGTCGTGCTCGAGGGATGGCCGGAGGACTTCACTATTCCAGAGCTACGTACTATAGCAACAGATGATGGCACAAGTACTCAACCCATACTCTTGCGGGGCCACAACCCGGTCATACAATCACTCTCACCCAGCGGAAGGAATTTATATATTCAAGAAACCGAAAAACAGGGAACTGCATGGTTGAAATCCATAGATACCTCTACCGGAGCATTCAATGACGTTGCTGAATTACATGATCGAAGCTATTTGATTTCCGCTGAAACCGCCGATCATAGCACCCTCTTTGTTTCAGGAAAGGATAATATTGTTGCAATACATACCGACAGCAAAAAAGTGACTCCGCTGATACAGGAACAACATTCCGTAACGCATCTGTCGGCTTCGAAAGACGGCAATCACCTCCTCATCAATGAATCGATTCGTGACGGTAGTGGAAACGTCATCAAGTCAAATACAAGAATCATCAATACCGTCACTGAAGCAACATTAGCCAATACAGATGAGTACCTAACTGCGTTAAGCAAGAAAGGAGATTTTGCATATGGGGTTTCCCTACCGGATGATGAGCAAGCTTACACAATAAAAACCATGATTTTATCCACGAATTCACAGCCGACAGTACAGTCGGTGACTGTTCCTCATCATCCTCAGTATTCACAGCAATATCAATTAGGATCATATGAGATTTCCTCTGACGGAAAAACTATTTATCAGGTATTCGTCAGCGATCATGCAGTAACCCATGCCGGTTATGCAGATGCGAATGAGCCAGGATATCTGATGGCCGTTCGCATGCCGGCGTCGGCAACGACACCGCCTGAAGTTGTCGTTGCCGACCATTCCGAAGATCGACGAGCGGCCGTCTTTGCCATTGTGACGACTATCGCGATCGTCATCTTCGGCTGTGCGAGCATAACTGTGTACCGTCATTTACGTAGAGCCAATATCAGACGGTAATGCTTATGTACATCTTTTTTATATTACGAAATGCCTCTGATGTGGGGGCATTGTAGTAACTATCGACGTTGATAGTATTCGATAGTGATGGCATGCCGGTTCACGAAAGGTGGACGCGATGATCAATGATAAACGCGGGATTCGCATCCTTATATATGTGATGATGCTTATGGCAGTCATTCTCGGCATCGCGCCCGCCCTTCCGGTGAACGCTTCAACCCCCCCCCAGACTCAAGTCGCAACTCAGAAAACGCTATCCATTCATGATCCATCCTGCCTGAGCTCGGATTCCATCAATCTCACGCTCAGCCCAGATGGGAAAACCGCATATGTGTTCACGCGAGGAAGTACCATTTGCGCGATTAATACCGAGGACATGTCCATTCGTCATATTATTCACACACCTGCAGATAATAATTCCTATATACGAATTCAATCACCCGTTTTCACCTCGGACGGGAACACCATGTTCACTTTATGCTCGGATGATGCAGCGCTCCGTATTGTCGCGATCGACACCCGGACATTTGAAGTGCAAGACCTGTCCTCCGTTTTGGGAAGAGACACAGGGATGTTCGACTTGTCTTCGGATGGCTCACGGCTGTTTACTATCGGTACGGACGGTGCAGGTCAATGGCAAATGCAGGAATATGACATAGCGAAGAGAACCGTCATTGCCAAACATCGTCTTGAATATCCTCACAGCATAGGCGGCGTGAAAGGATACGCAGTATCCCCTGATTCCAGTCACTACTTTGCCTCATTGGATACTGATCCCGGAGAGATCAACCAGGGCAAACTGATATCAATAAACACTGCAGATGGCTCAATTAGCGATCTGTCATTTGACGTAGCCTCATCAAGACCTGAGATTACAGAGGATCGCAAAACAATATATGTGTTGTCCAGAGATAAAAAATCCATCATTGCGGTCAATACGATAGAGAACACGGCATCTCAGATTTATACAGCACCAAATGGTGAAAAAATCGATGGACTGGAACTATCTGGTCAGGATAATGCATTGATGTTCACCGAGAACAACAGCATCTCTCGAGTGCTCGACACCAAAACCGACGATGCGACCTACTCTACGCGTTATCAGCATGGAGATTTTATATCTCCCGATGGAGCCACGATCTATGTCACCGACACCTTCTTGGACCAGAAGACACATGCAGTAAAGCTACTTGTTCAATCGGTCAGTATCGATGCAACAGCAGACCAGCAGAAATCATCATCCGTCGAAGTCTTCAGTTTTCCCGATGACAACTCACCGCAGAAAGAATTCCAAGCGATGTTTTCCTCGGATGGAAGTCTGTATCTACTGTTCACCGGAGCCGGAGGCGATGGCACTCAACCCAATGACTATACCGATCCGATGAAATCTGGAATCCTGTTGAAGGTGCATTCGAGCATGTTTTTGGAATCGGCGAAGAGTCCCCGGATTTCAGCGTCTCCGCAGTCGGAGAACGGTTCAGTGAGGACGCAAGGCAGAGCTGCTGCTGTAGCTGTTGCCGTCGGCTGCTGTGTTGCCATCATTGGTTGTATCTGCATTGCTGCAGAACGCTATGTGCGAAAGTCGAAGTCGGTGAGATAGGGCGTTTGCCCTTCGAAGTCGAAGATGCGATGTGACCGCGCTTAGCCGGGTGGCGCGTTCCCCCGTGAGTCCGGATGCTGAGGCGGGAAGTGAAGGGTGGGCGGATATTGGGGTATATACGGGCGAGGGTCCGGAGATGGTAGTACCCTAATCTCAGTATGTAAAACGCGCGTATGGCCCCATATTTCGAGATTTTGGGCATGGTGCCCTTAGGGGAAGCCTCAAAACCTGTGGAAAACGTGAGAATGGGCCCTTGTGCGTCAGGGCTAGTTGGAAAGGACAGTTGGTGGCAGACCAGACCCAGGATTCGCCCGAAGAAACCAACGACGGCGTCCAGTCGGACGCTGCGCAGAACATTGACAATCCCGCCGGCGATGCTGCGGACGAGATCAGCGAAGCCGATATCAAGAACGGACAGCTCGACGATTCGCTTGCGCCCCAGCACTACGACGCCAGCGACCTCAAGGTGCTCGAAGGCCTTGAAGCAGTACGCATCCGTCCCGGTATGTACATCGGCTCCACCGGACCGCGAGGACTGCATCATCTTGTGTACGAGATCGTCGACAACTCCGTCGACGAGGCGCTCGCCGGCTACGCCACGCATATCGAAGTGAGCATTCTGCCGGACAACGGCATCCGCGTGGTCGACGACGGCCGAGGTATCCCGGTCGACATCGTTCCCGGCGAAGGCATCTCCGGCGTCGAAACGGTGATGACCAAGCTGCACGCCGGCGGCAAGTTCGGCGGTGGCGGATACGCGGTCTCCGGCGGTCTGCACGGCGTGGGCATCTCCGTCGTCAACGCACTGTCCACCCGCGTGGACGTGGAAGTGCGCCGACAGGGCTTCCACTGGGCTCAGACGTACATCGACCAGAAGCCGCAGGGACGACTCAAGCAGGGCGCTCCCATGGGCCCCGACGAGCACACCGGCACGTCCGTGACGTTCTGGGCGGATCCGGCGATCTTCGAAACGACCGAATACGACTTCGAGACGCTGCGTTCCCGCTTCCAGCAGATGGCCTTCCTCAACAAGGGTCTGAAGATCTCACTCACCGATCTGCGCACCGTGGACCAGGCCGGCGACGAAGTGACCGGCGAGGACTCCGACACCCCGGCCGAGGAACGTCACCAGAGCGTGACCTACCAGTATGTCAACGGCATCAAGGACTACGTGGAGTACATGGTCAAGTCGAAGAAGGCCACGCCCGTGGTCGACGACGTGATCGACTTCGCCGCGGAGGACCTGAAACTCGGCATCTCCGCCGAAATCGCCATGCAGTGGACGAGCGCCTACTCCGAATCCGTGCACACCTTCGCGAACACCATCTCCACCACCGAAGGCGGCACCCACGAGGAAGGCTTCCGCGCCGCGCTCACCACGCTGGTGAATCGCTACGCCCGCGAGAAGAACATCCTCAAGGACAAGGACGAGAACCTGTCCGGCGACGACGTGCGTGAAGGACTGACCGCCGTGGTGTCCGTGAAGCTCACCACCCCGCAGTTCGAAGGCCAGACCAAGACCAAGCTCGGCAACTCCGAGGCCAAGGCGTTCGTGCAGCGTGTGATGACCGACAAGCTCGGCGACTGGTTCGATGCCAATCCCGCCGGCGCCAAGATGATCATCCAGAAGGGCATCGAGGCGTCCCGCGCCCGAATCGCCGCCAAGAAGGCCCGCGAATCCACGCGACGCAAGTCCATCTTCGAAACCGCCGGTATGCCGGACAAGCTCAAGGACTGCCAGTCGAACAACCCGGAGGAATGCGAGCTGTTCATCGTCGAGGGTGATTCCGCAGGCGGTTCCGCCATTCAGGGGCGCAACCCGGAGACGCAGGCCATCCTGCCGCTGCGAGGCAAGATCCTCAACACCGAGCGTGCGTCGATCGACCGCATCATGAAGTCCGACACCATCGAATCGCTGATCACCGCGGTGGGTGGCGGCTACGGCGAGGACTTCGACCTGAGCAAGGTGCGCTACCACAAGGTCATCATCATGGCCGATGCCGATGTCGACGGCGCGCACATCGCCACGCTGAACCTGACGCTGTTCTTCCGCTACATGCGCCCGATGATCACCGCTGGATACGTGTACGTGGCCATGCCGCCGCTCTACCGACTCAAGTGGACGCGCGGCGATCACGACTACGTGTACACCGACGCCGAGCGTGACGCCAAGCTCGCCGCAGGCAAGGCCGCGGGACGCCAGCTGCCCAAGGGCGAAGGCATCCAGCGCTACAAGGGTCTGGGCGAGATGACGTATCAGGAGCTGTGGGAGACGACCATGGACCCCGAGCACCGCATCCTCAAGCAGATCCACATCGAAGACGCGGCCGCCGCCGACGAGACATTCTCCATGCTCATGGGCGACGACGTGGAACCGCGCCGCCTGTTCATCCAGCGCAATGCAAAGGACGTTCGTTTCATCGACGCGTGAGCGGAGATGAATAGACAGCGCTGCATCGACGCGTGAGCGGAGATGAACAGACAGCGCTGCATCGACGCGTGACGGGCGTCGATAAAACGAACGTAGACGCCGGAAGAAGCTGAATGTCCAGTGGACATTCAGCCTGGCGTCCCGAGCACTTCCCACGAAGCGCTCAGCAAGACCAAGCTCCTGAACGACTGCGGGATTCCGGGCATGAGTCACGCCCTCTACTCCACAGTCACCACATCCCCCATCACAGGGAGCCAATAACAAAAGGAACCATCATTGGCAGACGAAACCAATAGCAACGGCAACGAGCCTGAGCAGAACGACGAGCGCGCGGAGCACTCGCTCGAACCCACCAGCCCGCAGGCCGGCGAGAAGCTGGAGCTCGACGAAAACCGCATCCAGCACACCGACATCCAGCAGGAGATGCGTCAGTCGTACCTCGACTACGCCATCTCCGTGATCGTAGAACGTGCACTGCCGGACGTGCGCGACGGCATGAAGCCCGTGCATCGTCGTATCGTGTACGCGATGTATGACGGCGGTTACCGTCCCGATCGTGGCTACTCCAAGTGCGCGCGACCCGTCGCCGACGTCATGGGTAACTACCACCCGCACGGCGACGCCGCTATCTACGATTCACTCGTGCGCATGGCACAGCCGTGGTCCATGCGATACACCCTCGTCGACGGACAGGGAAACTTCGGTTCGGCCGGTGACGATCCGCCCGCTGCAATGCGTTATACGGAGTGCCGCATGATGCCGCTCGCCATGGAGATGGTGCGCGACATCGACAAGGACACCGTGGACTTCGTCCCCAACTACGACGGTCGTACGCAGGAGCCGACCGTGCTGCCCGCACGATTCCCGAACCTGCTCGCCAACGGATCGTCCGGCATCGCCGTCGGTATGGCCACCAACATCCCGCCGCACAACATGCGCGAGCTGGGCGAGGCCGTGCACTGGACGCTCGATCATCCCGAAGCCACCCGCGAGGAGCTGCTCAACGCGCTCATCGGCATCATCAAGGGACCGGACTTCCCCACCGGCGCCACGATCCTCGGCCATAAGGGCATCGAGCAGGCGTACCGCACCGGCCGTGGTCTGATCACCATGCGTGCCGTGGTGAACACCGAGGAGATCAAGGGCCGCATGTGCCTGGTGGTCACCGAGCTGCCGTATCAGGTGAACCCGGATCGTCTGGCCGCGTCCATCCGCGAAGGTGTGCGCGATGGCAAGATCCAGGGCATCGCCGACATGCGCGACGAGACGTCCGGCCGTACCGGTCAGCGACTCGTGCTCGTGCTCAAGCGCGACGCCGTGCCGAAGGTCGTGCTCAACAACCTGTACAAGCACTCGCAGCTGCAGCAGACGTTCGGTGCGAACATGCTCGCGCTGGTCGACGGCGTGCCGCGTACGCTCTCGCTCGACGCGTTCATCCGCCACTGGGTGAGCCACCAGCTCGAAGTGATCGAACGCCGTACCCGCTATCTCAAGCGTGAGGCCGAGGAGCGCGATCACATCCTGCAGGGTCTGCTCAAGGCGCTCGACGCGATCGAGGAGGTCATCCGACTCATCCGTTCCAGCCAGGGACGTGAGGATGCCCGTCCGAAGTTGATGGAGTTCCTCGACATCGATCAGGTGCAGGCCGACGCGATCCTGTCCATGCAGCTGATCCGACTGGCCAACATGGAGGCGCAGAAGATCATCGACGAGCATGAGGAACTCATGCGCAAGATCGCCGATTACAACGACATTCTCGCCAAGCCGGAACGTCAGCGTCAGATCGTGGGCGACGAGCTCGACGAGATCGTCGACAAGTACGGTGACGAACGTCGTACCAAGATCCTCCCGTTCAGCGGCGAGGTGAACATGGAAGACCTGATCGCCGAGGAGAACGTGGTCGTCACGGTCACGCACTCCGGCTACATCAAGCGCACCAAGGCCGACGAATACCGCGCCCAGCATCGCGGCGGCAAGGGCATCAAGGGTGCCAAGCTGCGCGAGAACGACGTGGTGGACCACTTCTTCCTCACCAGCACGCACAACTGGCTGCTGTTCTTCACGAACGCCGGCCGCGTGTACCGTATCAAGGGCTATGAGGTGCCGGAGGGCTCGCGCGACTCCAAGGGATCGCACGTGGCCAACCTGCTGCAGCTTGCACCCGACGAGAAGATCCAGCAGGTACTGTCCATCCCGAACTACGAGGTGGCCGACTACCTGGTGCTTGCCACGCGCAGCGGCAAGGTGAAGAAGACCCGTCTGGCGGACTACGATTCGCCACGTCAGGGCGGTCTGATCGCCATCCGTCTGATGGAAAGCGAGAACGAGGACGGCACGACCGAAACCGACGAACTCGTGGGCGCCAACCTGTGCAATGCGACCGACGACATCATCCTCGTCTCCCGCAAGGGCATGAGCCTCAAGTTCAAGGCCGACGACGAGCAGCTGCGACCCATGGGTCGCCAGACCGCCGGCGTGCAGGGCATGAAATTCCGTGACGGCGACAGTCTGCTCGCCATGGACGTGGTGTCCGGCGACACCGACAAGGACCTGCTCGTGGTGACCGACGAGGGCTTCGCCAAGCGCACCGCGATCAGTGAATACCGTCTGCAGGGTCGTAATGGCTTCGGCGTGAAGGCCATGCAGCTGGCCGAGGGCCGCGGTTCGCTCGTGGGCGCGGTTGTGGTCGCCGAGGACGATCAGATCATGGCCATCATGAAGTCCGGCAAGGTGATCCGTTCCGATGTGGCCGAGGTGAAGCGCACCGGACGCAATACGCAGGGCGTGACCCTCGCCAAGCCCGACAAGGGCGACGAGATCATCTCCATCGCGCGCAACGAGGAGAAGGACGAGGACGAGACGGAGGGTGCTGAGACTGCGGTGCCGCAGTCTCAGCCCGAGTCTCAGCCTGAGCAGTCTCAGCCCGAGGGCTGATCGACGAATTCCGTGGGCTTCCTCCGCATGATGGTCATCTGCCGGAGAAAGCCCACGATTTCGTTGCGACAACCATCACCGTGATAAAACCGCAATAAAACATGAGCGTCCCGGATTCCACGTCCCAAAAGGCTGGTAACCTCGGGGCAGCAGACAGCATCGATACAGCATCGATCAAGCGTTGTGACGGTGCGATTCCTGAATTGTTGAAGGAGATTCAATGAGCGACGAACAGTCAGTGCCGCAGGAGAACGCGGCCGAGGCTCAGCCGGTGCAGCCGGGGCATCGTACGTCCCGTTCCGCGGCATCCTCCCCCAAGCCGCTGATCAGCGAGGAGCAGGCAGTCGAGCATGAGGGCGTCGTCGAACCCGCTCCCGCGGCATTCAAGCCTGCGAGCCGTCCGGCCAAGTCCGAGCGCAAGTCCAGCGTTCCCCGCGCCCGTCGCATGAAGCTGTCCCTCACCAAGGTCGATCCGTGGTCGGTCACCAAGGTGTCGTTCCTGCTGTCCATCGCCGGCGCCCTGATCCAGGTGATCGCCGTCGCGCTGATCTGGCTGCTGCTCAACTCCATCGGTCTGTTCGACAACATCACGCAGATCGTTTCCACCACCGGTCTTGACAGCGGTGGTCTCGACATCGCCAGCTTTTTCGGCATCGGCAAGGTGCTGAGCGCTGTGACGATCTTCTCGATCTTCGAAATCGTATTGGTCACCGTACTCGCCACCATCGGCGCGTTCCTGTACAACGTGGTGAGTTCGCTCGTCGGCGGCGTGCATCTCACGCTTGGTGACGACTGATCGACGACGGTACGTCACGACTGACGACAACGACAAGAAGGGCTCTTCCAATAGGAAGAGCCCTTCTTCGTATCCGTAGATCCATATCATTCGCGAGTGGTTTGTACGTACGTCATTAGTGTGATCACACAAAATCTCTCGCGTTAGTGTGATCACACTAACGCGAGAGATCACACGTGATAGATCAGTAGATCAGTAGATCAGTAGTGATCGACCATGCGCCAGCCCTTGGTGATGACCTCGGCGTACTCCTCGTCGGGATCAAGTCGACGCAATTCCTCACTCAGGCATTCGACCATCGAACGACGCGGCAGGGAGATGCGCTGTTCGGCCTGTCCCGGCTGGCTGATGATCGCCGTGGTCTTCTCACCGCGCTCAAGGCTGGTGATGCCATCCTCACGATGGAAGTACACACCCATCAGCGTGTCCTCCTCCGTGCGCTCGATGCGGGTCGGCGCCTGCAACGCCACAGCCAGCCAGGACGCCAGAAGGTCCACACACAGGCGATTACCGCCGCGGACCACCACCGACTCGACGGGCAGATACGGCGGCTGATCGAGCATGGAGGCCAGCACGCCGCGCCACACGGTCAGGCTGGTCCACGACATATCGGTATCGCGCGGCGACCAGTTGGCACGCAGCGCGGTAAACAGCGCCTCCGGATTCGGCGACTCCATCGCGTCGGTGACACGGCTCGTGGCCATGCGGCCGATCGGGTCCTCGGCCAGATTCTCCGGTGCCTTGGACGGCCACCATGCCACGATCGGCGAATCGGGGACCAGCAGCGGAATCACCAAAGTGTCAAGATGACGGGTCAGGCCGTTCGTCGGACGCAGTACGATCACCTCGCCCGCACCGGCGTCGGCACCGAATCGCACCTGCGCGTCAAGACGGGACTCGGTGATCTCCGGATGCGCGACCAGTGCGATCACGCGGCACGGATGCTCACGGCTGGCGGTGTTGGCGGTCTCTACGACCTCTTCCAGATGCTCCTCGTCGGTGGAGATCAGCAGGGTGAGCACACGGCTCTGCGCGGACTCGCCGCGTTCCTTGTGCAGCTGATCGATACGACGCGAGATCTCGGCCGTGGTGCTGTTCGGCAGTTCAACGATCATTGTTCGCTCATCGTTTCGTTCTCATGCGCCTGTTTGGTCGGTTTCGCGGTTCCGCTGATCACGGCAGTCGCCAGGCGCGACCGTCGGCGGCGAGCATCTCGTCGGCTTCCGCAGGACCCCACGTGCCGGCACGGTACTGCTGCGGCTGACCGAGCGTGGCCCAGTACTCTTCGATCGGGTCGAGGATCTGCCAGCTGAGATCCACTTCCTTGGTGGTCGGGAACAGCGGCGGATCACCAAGCAGCACGTCCAGGATCAGACGTTCGTAGGCCTCCGGCGACGACTCGGTGAAGGAGCTGCCGTAGCTGAAGTCCATGTTCACGTCGCGCACCTCCATGGCGGTGCCCGGCACCTTGGCGCCGAAGCGCAGCGTCACGCCCTCGTCGGGTTGCACGCGAATCACCACGGCGTTCGAGCCGAGCTCACGCGTGGCGGTGGTTTCGAACGGCAGGTGCGGCGCGCGCTTGAACATCACGGCGATCTCGGACACGCGCTTGCCCAGACGCTTGCCGGTACGCAGATAGAACGGCACACCGGCCCAACGGCGGGTGTCGACGTCCAGACGAACGGCCGCATACGTTTCGGTGGTGGACTTTGGGTCCACGCCACGCTCTTCGAGATAGCCGACGACCTTTTCGGAGCCCTGCCAGCCGCCCGAGTACTGGCCTCGCGCGGTGTGATGGCTCAGGTCCTTTGGCAGGCGCACGGCGGAAAGCACCTTGGTCTTCTCGGCGGCCAGATCGGCGGCGGAGAACGAGACCGGCTCTTCCATGGCGGTGAGTGCGAACAGCTGCAGCAGATGGTTCTGGATCACGTCACGCGCAATGCCGATGCCGTCGAAGTAGCCGGCACGCGAACCGATGCCGAAGTCCTCGGCCATGGTGATCTGCACGTGGTCGACGTAGTTCGCGTTCCACACCGGCTCGAACATCATGTTCGCGAAACGCAGGGCGAGCAGGTTCTGCACGGTCTCCTTGCCGAGGTAGTGATCGATGCGGAACACGGAATTCGGATCGAACACTTCGGACACCACGCGGTCGAGCTCCTGGGCACTGGCCAGATCATGGCCGAACGGCTTCTCGATGACCACACGACGCCACGCACCCTCGGGCGACTTGGCCAGACCGGATGCGGCGAGCTGACGGGAGACCACCGGGAACGCGCTCGGCGGCACGGACATGTAGAAGGCGTGATTGCCGCGGGTGCCACGGTCGCGGTCGAGGTCGGACACGGTGTTGGACAGGCGGGTGAACGCATCGGAATCGTCGAACGCGCCGGAGACGAAGCGCAGACCGGACGCCAGCTGCGCGAAGGTGGCCTCGTTGAACGGCGTACGGCAACGGGCGCGTACGCACTCCTCCACATACTTGGCGAAATGCTCGTCGGTCCAGTCGCGGCGACCGAAGCCGATCAGTGCGAATCCTGCGGGCAGCAGACCGCGGTTGGTCAGATCATAGACCGCGGGCAGCAGCTTCTTCTTGGCGAGATCGCCGGTCACGCCGAAGATGACCAACGAGCACGGGCCTGCGATGCGTGGCAGTCGCAGGTCATGCGGGTTGCGCAATGGGTTGGTGAAGTCTGGCATGACTCTCCTCCTTGAAAGCGAACGGTCGTCATCTGTCGTGACGGTTGCTCACGCGTGCGCGGCGTTATTCCGACATTGACGTGGTTTCTGTCTACCAGAATCCCATCTGAGTGCACAGTCCGTTGCCCGAGTTTGGTATTGGGCAGGACCGTGCTGGACGGCGTGTTCGCTGGCCGGTTGTTTCGGTGTTCAGTTGTTTGTGCGTGTTCGGTTGTGCTGGCGCACATGCTCATGGAATGCGGGCGGGCGAATCATCGCATGCATAACGGTGGTGCATGGCTGTACCTGTGCCTTGCAGCATTCCCCCGATGCGCCGATGATTCGGCATCCCTAATTGCATAAAGATACTACGAATGTAATCGGCGAGGGGGAAAACGTCCACGGTCCGTAGCCCAGTATCGCCATGGGCGATATGGTGCTACGGACCATTGCGTGTGGTGTTGCGTGTGGCATGGATTGTTGTGTAGTCGACTGGTGTGTGAGTGGGCGGATGGGTCGGCGAAGGGCATGCAACTGATGGAAACGGAATATCGGTGACAGGTGCTGTGCGCGTAATGTGTTATCCAACCGATATATCGGTTGGATATGGAAATGGTGACGATACGACGACGCCGTCGGTCGTGAACCGCTGTCCTTTTCTACCCAATATCGGTCATGATGATCAGCGTTGTCGAAGGAGAACGATCATGAGTGCCGAAAGCATCACGAACACCGATCCACAACCGGCCGTTGCGACGGATCCGCCGACGGTGCCACCCACGTGCGCGATGAACGTGACAGTGCAGTCGAACATCAACGACGGGCCGGCCGAAGCCGCCGGCGATCGGCATCGATACGACGCGGCCGCACTGCGCGAACTGACCAGTAGAATCGTGCAAGGCTACGGTCTGGACGCTCATGACGGTGACGTCGTTGCTGACGTGCTGTCCTTCGCTGACACTCACGGCATCGACTCACATGGCCTGCAGCGGTTCCAGCTTTACGATGCCCAGATGGGCGACAAAATCGACCCGGACGCGCACTCCGAAGTCGTGGTGGACACCCCGGTGAGCACGATCATCGACGGCCATCGACGCATGGGACAGCTCAACGGCCGTCAAGCCATGGATATGACCATCGCCAAGGCAAGGAAAACGGGCATGGCCATCGCCGCAGTACGGCACTCCTGTCATTATGGCGCGGCCGGATACTATGCCAATCTGGCCGCTGAACAAGGGTTGATCGGCTTTTCGGTGACCAACACTGAACCCGCCGTCTACCCGCTGTACTCCAACGACGTATGGCTGGGCACAAACCCCATCGCATGCGCGATCCCCTCCGAGCCGCACCCGTTCTTCTTCGACGCCAGTACGTCCGTGGTGGCCTACGGCAAGGTGGAGCTCTACTCCAAGCAGCGCAAGGACACTCCGGCCGCATGGGTCGTCGACCCGGACAATCAGCCGATCTACGATTCCACCGATGCGCTCGGTCGGCTTATGCGATACAACAACGAGGCCGGACTGCTTGCCACCGGCGGTAACAGCGAATACACGGGTGGGCACAAAGGCTACGGGTTCTCCGTGCTCGTCGAATTCTTCTCCGGCATTGTCTCGCAGGGGGCAACCACCGATCGTACGGCGATTGGCACCCCCGTGGAAGGCATCAGTCATGGATTCATGGCGATCGACCCGCACATCTTCGGCGACGTCGATACGATTCTGCGCAACTTCGCCGAATATCTGGACGAGATTCGGCATCTGCACGCGGTGCCGGGCAAGCGCATCTATGTGCACGGCGACAAGGAGGCCGAGGCGTATGCGGATCGCATGGCGCATGGTGTGCCGCTGTACCGCAAGACCGTGATGGAACTGCGCGGCATCTGCGACCGGCTGGGCATCTCGTACGCCGGCGTGCTGGATCGCTGACGGAGTTGCTGAGATCCGTATTCGCTAGTGTGATCACACTAAGGATGTTAGGTGTGGGGCCGGTTTGGTTAGTGTGATCACACTAAGGATGTATGCGGCATGGTCTGGGCGGAACGGCGAACATAGCGGGGACGGACTCGTATGCCTCGTATACACTGAGAGGCTGGAAATCACGGCGGACAGGCGGGACAGAAACCATGGCGGAAAGCAAGCGCGACCGGGCATACAACTATCTGCGTGAACAGATCGTGCTCTGCCATATCAAACCCGGTGAGGCGTTGGATGAGAAACGCGTCGCAGCCGAGCTCGGCTTCAGTCGCATGCCGGTGCGCGACGCGGTCAACAAGCTCGCCGAGGAACATCTGGTGAGCATCTTCCCCTCGCGCGGCGTGATCGTCAACCAGATATCACTCGCTGACTTCCAAGACATGCTCGACATTCGTCTGCTCATCGAACCATATCTGTTGCATCTGGCGATGCCTCGCGTGGATCGTGTCGATCTTGAGGAATTCCGTGCGGCGATGATGGCCCGCATCGGTGATCCGAATGCGGAGACCGACTCATTCGGGCATGATTTCGACTACACGTTTCACATGTACTTCGCGCATAAGGCCGGCAGCCGGTACCTGATCTCGCTAATGGGCACGCTCATGACGCAGAGTCAGCGCATCCGATTCTTCTCGGTTGTGGAGCCCGAACGTATCATCGCCTCATATCGAGAACATGTGGCGATCATCGACGCCGTGCTCGGCGGCGACGAGGAGGCCGCGGCTGCGGCGATTCGGGATCATCTGAACAATACGCGCGAAGGATATCTGCGCATCTCTCGCGCGCGGGAGGGCTTTTTCCGAGCGTAGGGTGCGTGGTCCGTTTTCGCGGCCAGTCCCTTCGGCCGGCATGTTCGGTCTGTGGTGGTGTGGAACGTCAACGGAGGTAAAGGCGCGTGCGGTAATCTGGTGCGCATGGTTGAGGCGAGGAAAAAGAAGATCCGCAAGGCTTCCGAGGAGCGCAAGGCGGAGATCGAACAGGCGGCGCTCAAGCTCATCAGCGAACGGGGATATAACGGCATTTCGCTGAAGGACGTCGCTGACGAAGTGGGGATCAGCCAGCCGGGGCTGCTGCATTACATCGGCAATAAGGAGGGGCTGCTGTCCCTGTTGATCACCGACGTGTACGACACGTCTGGCACTCCGGATGAGTTTCTGAAATCCGGTTTGCCGGGCAGTGACCCCGAGGCTCCGCATTTCCCTGCCTATCTGCGGTATCTGGTGCGTCACAACGCGGCGCGACGGACCATGGCACAGCTGTTCATGGTACTGGGGTCCGAGGCGCTCAATGAGCAGCATCCATTGCATGACTACTACATGAACCATGAATCCAACGTATGGGGGACGTATTCCGCGTATCCGTGGAAGCTCCCGCCGGAGGTGGGCGGATGGGAGAACATGCGGCAGACCGTACGCATGGTGCTGGAGGCGATGGATGGCGTCCAGTTGCGCTGGTTGCGTGAGCCGCCGATCGACTATTACGACGAGTGGCTTGCGTTCGAGCGCATACTGTTCCCGTCCCCGGTGTGGGATGCGTATCGGTGATATTCCGACTGGCGGCGACTTGACGAACGTTTCTTGACGAACGCTGAAGTGACGATGGCCCGGATCGTTGATGATCCGGGCCATCGTCGTATTGTGTGCCATACGATTCCATCTGGTGAGTTTTTATTGAATATCTAATAGATATTAATATGGCGATGTTGGTTGTTTGAGTGCGGTGATCAAAAACGCTCATAATGCAACGATTTATGTACGTTTGTACATATCATCTTTAATTTGTTTTCTGGATTGACGAACGTTGTCGGCGTGTCGTACTGTATGGTTATCTAACAGGTGGTCGATAACGAATGATGTGCATCGACCATCACTCGGGCGAACAGCCGGACGGACGGTGAAGTTCGGAACGAATCGCTCCGCCATATGCGCGTCATCTACGCGCTGAGCATGTCGAAGAAGACTGAAGCAAAGGTAGTCAAGGAAGGTTCATGACAATGGCCGCTACTGCAACACTGTCCAAAGAGGAACGGCTCGCCGCGCATAACGCCGCGATCGCCGCCGCTGGCAAGGATCCCTCGCTCTCCCCCGAAACCGGCAAACCGGTCGCCAAATCCACGCTGTTCCGCTTTGGTGCGGGCTTCCTGATCTTCGGCATCCTGTGGATGAGCGGTCTCGGCATTGTTTCCGCCGTGCTGCTGCCCGAGCATTACAAGGCCATCGAAGGCGCCAACCCCGAGGCGCTCGTCGGCATCGTCAACTCGTTCACTGCCGTCGCATCGCTGGTCTCCAACCTGATGTTCGGCAACTTCTCCGACCGCTCCCGTTCCCGCTTCGGTCGCCGTACCCCGTGGATCGTGTTCGGCGCCCTGCTCGGCGGCGTGACGCTGTTCCTCACCGGCACCACGCATAACGCCGTGTTGCTCACCATCTTCTACTGCGCCTGCATGTTCGGCCTCAACTGCATGATCGCCCCGCTGGTCGCCATCCTCTCCGATCGCGTGCCCTCCGGCGTGCGTGGCACCATGAGCGCGTTCTACGGTGCCGGTTCCACCATCGGTGCACCCATCGGCACCATGATCGGCGCTCTGTTCATCACCAACCTGATCCCCGGCTTCGCTGTCGCCGGCGTGCTCATGTTCCTCGGCGGTGTGGTCGCTGTGATCATCATGCCGCGCGAACAGTCCGCCGACTACCTGCCCAAGGAGGAGGGCTCCGTCAAGGACGTGCTCATGAGCTTCCGCCCGCCGAAGTTCTCCACCGCTCATGACTTCTACAAGGCGTTCGCCGGCCGTTTCTGCATGCTCGTCAGCTACCAGATGATCAGCGTGTACCAGCTGTACATCATCCAGAACTACATCGGTCAGAGCGTGCAGCAGTCCGCCGTCACCATCTCCGTCGTCTCCTCGATCATCATGGTCGTCTCGCTCGTCGGTTCGTTCATCTCCGGCCCGGTGTCCGATCTCATCGGCCGTCGTAAGGTGCCCGTCATCGTCGCATCCGTGCTGTTCGCCATCGGCATCGCCATGCCGTGGATCTTCCCCTCCTCGATGGGCATGTACCTGTTCGCCGGCATCGCTGGTCTTGGCTACGCCGTCTACTCCGCGGTCGACCAGGCGCTGCTCGTCGACGTGCTGCCGAACAAGGAGGAGGCCGGCAAGGATCTCGGCATCCTCAATCTGGCCACCACGCTCGGCCAGATGTGCGGCCCGATCATCATGAGCGCCATCGTGGTCAACCTCGGCTACACGTTCGCGTTCCCCGTGTCGATCGCGCTGGCCATCATCGGCTGCTTCTTCATCCAGATCATCAAGGGCGTCAAGTGATCGATTCGATGATTGCCCATAGGTGGTGTCGGCTGCCGTAGCTTATGGCCCCGCCGTAATGGCGGGGCCGTTCTTGTCTGTGACGAGTCGTGAGACGGTGATGTTGCCGGAGTCTGTTGCGAGGATGATGCCCCGTTGGTTTTCGGTGGTATCGCGATAGGTGATCGCAGTCGTCGTTGAGGTGAAAGTAATTAATTTTTTGATTTGACAAATAAAAACGAATGGCACATACTATTGTTATCTAACAACAAGTAGATAACGTTGATGGCGGCTGAAACGATGACATCACCGCGGCCGTCCCCGTCGATGATGACACCCCGTCTACGCAGTCTGAACCTCGCAAGACTCACACGAATGGAGCAATGATGACCCTGACCGCAACCGATTCCACACAATCCCCCGCCTCCGCCCTTCCCTACATCAAGGGCGTCAACCTCGGCAACTGGCTGGTGCTGGAAAAGTGGATGAACCCCGCCCTGTTCGACGGCACCACAGCCGACGACGAGTACTATCTGCCCACCCAGCTCTCTTCCGACGTATACGAGGCGCGCATCCGCACGCATCGCGCCGAATACATCACCGAACGCGATTTCGCCACCATCCGGTCGTGGGGCCTCAACTCCGTGCGCATTCCCGTGCCGTACTTCATCTTCGGTGATCGGCCGCCGTTCATCGGCTGCATCGACGAACTCGACAAGGCGTTCAACTGGGCCGACAAATACGGACTGACTATCCTCATCGACCTGCACACCGCGCCGATGAGTCAGAACGGATTCGACAACGGCGGCATCAGCGGCGTGTGCAAGTGGGCGCAGCTGCCCGACGAAGTGGAATTCGTACTCACCGTGCTCGAACGACTCGCCCAGCGCTACGGTACGCGCGAATCGTTGATGGGCATCGAGATCATCAACGAGCCGAACACCACCACCTCATGGTCGATGATGGATGTGACCGAACGATATCCCGCCGTGGACGCCGAACTGGCCACCGGCACCGGTCCCATCGCTTTCGATTGGCTCAAGGACTTCTACGTGACCGCCTACCATCGTCTGCGCGCCCACCTTCCCGAAGACAAGGCCGTGGTCTTCCACGACGGATTCGACATCTGGCAGTGGAAGGACTTCATGCGTGACGGCAACGAATTCAAGAACGTGATCCTCGACACCCATCAGTACCTGATGACCGCCGAAATGATGGGATGCCCGCAAACCGCGGAAGGCTACGACAACTTTGTACGCAACACCTACGCGCCGATGATCGAGGAAATGAGCGCATACTTCCCCGTGATCGTCGGCGAATGGTGCCTGTTCAATTCGGTCGGCTGCGGCGTGGACACGCACGGCGGACAGTCGGTACTCAACGGCGAGGAAGGCGCGGCCGTGGAAAGCCTCACCCCGCAGGAGAAGCGCGACCTGTATCAGGGCGTAGCCGCATCCCAGCTGGAGGCGTGGAGCAAGGGCTCCGGCTACTACTACTGGAACTACAAACTGTTCACCGACACCGTGAACACCCCCGGATGGATCGGCTGGGACGCATGGGACCTGGGCCGATGCGTGGCGCAGGACTGGTTCCCCGTCGACCATCGCTGAACGTCGCGCCGCACTGTCGAAACCATTGAACCATCGAACAGACGATCAACCACCGCACTGTCGAATATCATCCAATCTAAGGAGCGCTAGGCAACGATGCTGCACAATCCCATCCTCCCCGGATTCAATCCGGACCCCGCCATCTGCCGCAAGGGCGATGACTACTACATCGCCGTATCCACCTTCGAATGGATGCCAGGCATCCCCATCTACCATTCGCGCGACATGAAGCACTGGGAGCTGCTCACCCACGTGCTCACCGACGACACCAACCCGAACCTCACTAAACTGCCCAGCGCCAAGGGCATCTGGGCCCCCTGCCTCACCTACGACGAGCAGGCCGGTCTGTTCACCGTGGTCTACGGTGTGATGAACTCGATGAACGCGCGCTACTTCGACGTGGAGAACTACCTCATCACCGCGCCCTCGATCGAAGGGCCGTGGAGCGAACCGGTGTACCTCACGTCGTCCGGCTTCGACGCGTCCATCCTGCACGATGACGACGGGCGCAAATACATCGTCTCGCTGGAATGGGAGACCCGCGAAGGCTACGAAAAGCCGGGCGTGATCTGTCTGGTCGAATACGATCCCGAAGCCAAGCATGTGATCGGCTATCCGAAACGTATCTGGCGTGGAGCCACCGACCGTGGATGCATCGAAGCGCCGCATCTGACCAAGCGCAACGGATGGTACTACCTCATGTGCGCGGAAGGCGGTACCGGATACAATCACGCGGTGACCATGGGGCGCTCCCGCAACGTGTGGGGGCCGTACGAGCCGGATCCCAACGGTCCGCTCGTCACCTCACAGCCGGTCGAATCCAACGAACGCGCCGACGACGATCATCTCAAGCCCCGCTATTTCAACCCTGATTCGGTGCTGCAGAAGTCCGGTCACGGTTCCTACGTGGATCTGCCGAACGGCGAAACGTATCTGGTTCACCTGACGAGTCGTCCGTTCGTGCCGGAGCTGCGGTGCACGCTCGGCCGTGAAACCGCCATCCAGAAGATGACGTGGACCGACGACGGATGGCTGCGCATGGCCGACGGCTCGAATCTGGCCAAACTCGACGTGGAAGAGCCGAATCTGCCCGACGTGCCGGTGCGTGAAACCCCATCGTTTGATGATTTTGATGATGCGGAACTTGGCAATTGGTACTACGCGCCACGCATCATGCCCGGATCGTTCGCTACCGTGGGCGAACGCCCCGGATGGGTGCGACTGCGCGGTCAGGAGTCACTCGCCTCGCTCAATCGGGTGAGCCTGCTCGCACGCAAGCTCACCAGCGTGCACGCCGCCGTCACCACGAAGATGGACTTCGCGCCGGAGGTGTATCAGCATCACGCCGGACTCGTGCTCTACTACGACAACATGAACAACATCTTCTTGAGCAAGTACTGGTCCGAAACGCTCGGTGGTCCCGCGATCTCCCTGACCCGGCTCGAAAACGGTGAGAAGACCGAAATGGTGGATACCCGAACCGCCGTGGACGATCGTCCGCTTTACCTGCGGGTGACCGTGGACGGGCGACGGACGTGGTTCGCGTGGAGTTACGACGGTGACGACTGGCAGCGCATCGGACCGGACTTCGACACCACCACGTTCTCCGACGAATACTGCAAGTACGGCGAATTCACGGGAACCATGGTCGGCATCGCCTGCACCGACGCCGCGCTGCACGAGCGCACCGCCGACTTCGACTTCTTCGACTATCAGGCGGACGAAAGCCTGCCCGTGGCGTGAGTGTGCGATAGGTCGACCGCGCACTCAACGCTTGGAAGACCGAAGAGTGCGCGGAACGCCGTTCTGCTGTGAGATTTCCCGAAACGGTATGATGCCAAGGGTATGCGCGCGTGATCGCGCATCGATGGCGACAGACTTCGTCGCGCACTCTATGAATCGATATTCCAAGAGTGCGCGATCATAAGGGATTCGGAGACGACAATGACCTACATGCAGGCGCTGATCGGGTTCGCTCTGGTGGCGGGATCCATGGCCTTGGTGCCGGGACTTGACATGATGATGGTGCTACATGAGACGATCAACACCACGCGCGCCCGTGGCATCGCCGCGGTGTGGGGCATCTCCTGCGGTGTGCTGGTATGGGCCGTCGCCGCTGCGGTCGGTCTGGCCGCGCTCATCAACGCGTTCCCCATGGCTTATGACGCGATCCGTGTACTCGGCGGCCTGTACCTGTTCTATCTGGCGTTCAGCATGGCCCGGAAGAAGACCGATACTGGGGAGAAGAACGGTGCCGTTCAATCGGCGACAGGTGAATCTGCCGGCGCTGACGCCGGTGTCGCCGGGGTGTCAGCGGCCATGCGTACCTCGAATTTTCGGGAATGCGCGCAGTCATTCTGGCGTGGTTTCCTCACCGACTTCTTCAACCCCAAGATCGGTGTGTTCTACATCGCCATCATTCCGCAGTTCTTGGTGCCCGGCGTGGGCAATCTTGAGATGGGCATCTCACTCGGCATGGTGCATTTCGTGGAAAGCGTGATCGTGCTCACCACCGTGGCGTATGCGGCATCGTTCTTCGCCAGCCGACTGCGCAATGAGCGTTCGCAGCGCATACTCGGACTGGTGTCCGGCGCGATCATGGCCATACTCGGCGGCGTGACGATCGCCGATGTGGTGAAAAGCCGGCTGTAGTCCGGGAGATCAGCGGCTATCAGCCGGCTTCGGACGACTCACTTGCCGCCGAACGCGCCCTTGAACGGATCGTCGGTGTCGAACACTGGCTTCTCGGTCAGCGGGTACAGCTCGTCAAGCGTGTACGTCTTGTATTCGGTGGGGCTGATGGCCAGAATGATCTGGAAATCGCGCTCGCAGAACTCGCACAGGAACTCGCGGCACATGCCGCACGGCGAACAGAACGCGGTGATCGGACCCTTGGCGCTGCCGACGACCACGATGCGCGTGAACTCGTGATGTCCCTCCGACACGGCCTTGGCGCATGCCGTACGTTCCGCGCAGATGGTGGGCGCGAAGCCCATGTTCTCGATGTTGCAGCCCGTGTACACCGTGCCGTCGGCGGCCTCGAGCGCCGCGCCGACCTGGAAGTGCGAGTACGGGGAATATGACAGTTCGCGGGCCTCGATGGCCTTGATGATCAGATCCTCGGTGGAAATCGTGCTCATGCTGTGCTCCTTTGCGTTGCCTGATTGCATGTCTCGGTTGTCATGTCTCGGTTGTCATGCCTCAGTGCGATTGATTCCTCTCCCTGCCCATTGTATGAGTCTGTATGCGGCGACGATTGCCGTGAAACGCTATGCAGGGAGAAAGTGAACGGTCGTGCAACGGAGATTGCCGGTTATGATGAACGGACGTCAGGCGGCAAAAATCAGCGGAATCAGCGATACCCTTCCCACAGCGGCAGCGGGAACAGGACGTCTTCGCAATGCGACCACATGGCGGCGAAATCCTGACCGGGAGTGCGCAGCCAGCGCAACTGCACGCCATCCATCATGCTGAACCCGGCGAGCAGCACATCGGCCGCATCCACGCCATCCGGCACGGCCCAGTCGATCCTCATCGCCTGTTCCACACCGTTGCGCTCGCGGGCGGCGAAGTAGTCATGGGCTGGATGATTCGGGTCAAGTGCCTCGGCGCTCAGCGTGGAGAACATATGTACCAGCTTCGGGCGCTTGATGTTGATGGCAACGTTCTCGCGGAACATGGCGGCGATCGACGGCTTTTCGGCGTGCTCGAGCGAGGCGAGCAGTTCGTTGGTCTCCTTGTCGTACATCTCGGTGAGCACGAGTTCGAGCAGACCTTCCTTGCTGCCCACATAGTGCAGTACGCCGGCCTTGGTGAGTCCGACTTCGGTGGCGATCTTCTGGATGGAGGTGCCGTAGTAGCCGAGTGTGCCGAAGTATTCGATGGTTGCGGCGAGGATCTTCTCCCGGCGGTCCGGTTCTCGGTTGGTGGTACGGGTGCGCGTGCTGCCGGTGGTCTCCATCGCGGTCGCTGCAGTCATGGGTGTTTGTCCTTTCCTTGGCCGCGTCCCCGTTCCTCTCGATCCTCTCTCATGATCGTTTGGCATTCGTCTGACCGTTGCGGTGTCTTGACGGGACCGGCTCTTTGCGTCACTGCCTATCCATCATAATCCGTACCGTTCGGTTGGTAGGCCGGTGGAATGAAATATGCGGATGGTATTCGCGCTGACGGGATCTGCGCATCGACGGCTGGCGTGTCAGTTAGCGTGTCGTAACTTATGACGTGATATATTGATTTTACCAACCGGTTGGTTTGTGATTTCGTTGTCGAGATCGGAATCAACAGGGTCCACGTTTACGGCAACCGCAACCAAACCCAACGCCGACGGCGGCATTGAGGCCGACGTCGTATCAGGAAACGAGGCACGATGAGCGAAAACACCTACCCCAACGTCAACGATCTGACCCTCGAGGAGAAGGCGAGCCTGACTTCGGGCGGCGACGCATGGCATCTGCAGGGTGTGGAGCACAAGGGCATCCCGGGATACATGATCACCGACGGTCCCCACGGACTGCGCAAGGCCAACGCCGTCAGCACCGGTGAGACCGATCTCAACGACTCCGTGCCCGCCACCTGCTTCCCGCCGGCGGCCGGCCTGTCGAGCGCATGGAATCCGGATCTGGCGTTCCAAGTGGGCGAGGCCATGGGCGAGGAATGCATTCAGGAGAAGGTGGCCGTCATCCTCGGCCCCGGCGTGAACATCAAGCGCAACCCGCTGGGCGGCCGCTGCTTCGAGTACTGGTCCGAGGATCCGTTCCTGGCCGGCCATGAAGCCGCAGGCCTGGTCAAGGGTGTGCAGTCCAAGGGCGTGGGCACCTCGCTCAAGCATTTCGCCGTGAACAATCAGGAGACCGATCGTCTGCGTGTGGATGCCCGTGTCTCCCAGCGCGCGCTGCGTGAGATCTACTTCCCGGCCTTCGAGCACATCGTCAAGGACGCTCAGCCGTGGACCATCATGTGCTCCTACAACAAGATCAACGGCGTGCACTCCTCCCAGAACCGCTGGCTGCTCACTGACGTGCTGCGCGACGAATGGGGATTCAAGGGCATTGTGATGTCCGACTGGGGTGCCGCGCATGATCGCGTGGCCTCCCTGAACGCCGGTCTGAATCTGGAGATGCCGCCGAGCTACACCGACGATCAGATCGTGTACGCCGCACGCGACGGCCGTATCCAGCCCGAACAGCTCGACCGTATGGCCCAGGGCATGATCGATCTGGTGAACAAGTCCCGTGCCGCCATGAGTATCGAGGGCTACCGCTTCGACGTGGACGCCCATGATGACATCGCGCGTCAGGCCGCCGTGGAATCCATCGTGATGCTGAAGAACGATGACGCCGTGCTGCCTGTGGCCGCGGACGCCAAGGTCGCCGTGATCGGCGAGTTCGCGCGCTCCCCGCGCTACCAGGGCGGCGGCTCCTCGCACATCATGCCCACCAAGATGACCGGCTTCCTCGACACCCTCGAGGAGCGCGGCATTGACGCCGCCTTTGCGCCGGGCTTCACCTTCGCCGACGAGCCGCAGGATCCGGCGTTGACCGCCGAGGCCGTGGACGCCGCCAAGGGTGCCGACGTGGTGCTGCTGTTCCTCGGTCTGCCCGAGGCCGCCGAGTCCGAGGGCTTCGACCGTGAGTCGCTCGACATCCCCGCCAAGCAGATCGATCTGCTCAAGGAGGTCGCCGCCGCCAACGCGAACGTCGTGGTGGTGCTGTCCAACGGTTCCGTCGTCTCCGTGGCGCCGTGGCGCGATCACGCCAAGGGCATCCTCGAGACCTGGCTGCTCGGCCAATGCGGCGGCCCGGCCATGGCCGATGTGATCTTCGGCGTGCAGAGCCCGTCCGGTAAGCTGTCCCAGACCATTCCGATGGACATTCTCGACGATCCGTCCATGCTCAACTGGCCGGGTGAGGAAGGTCATGTCGACTATGGTGAGGGCGTGTTCGTCGGTTACCGCTACTACGACACCTACGGCAAGGAAGTGGCCTACCCGTTCGGCTATGGCCTGAGCTACGCGAGCTTCGAGATCGCCGATGTGACCGTGGCCAAGACCGGCGCGAACACCGCGTCCGTCACCGCCACTGTGACCAATACGTCCGATGTGGACGGCGCTGAAGTCGTGCAGGTGTACGTGGCTCCGGGCAAAGCCGATGTCGCCCGTCCGAAGCACGAGCTCAAGGGTTTCGTCAAGGTGTTCCTCAAGGCCGGCGAGTCGAAGACCGTGACCGTTGATCTCGACGATCGTGCATTCGCCTACTGGTCCGAGAAGTTCAACGACTGGCATGTGGAGTCCGGCGAGTACATGGTCGAGGTGGGCGTGAGCTCCCGCGACATCGTGGCCACCGGCGTGGTCGACCTCGACGGCGATGGCAAGTCGCTGCCGCTTGACGAGTGGTCCACCTTCGGTGAGTGGAAGGCCGATCCGATCGGTGGGCCGATCGTGGCCGAAATGTACGTCAAGGGTGAGTCCGGCGAGCTGCCCGCGCTGCCGAAGAACGACATGATGGACATGTTCCTCAACTCCATGCCGATCAACAGCCTGACCACGCTGCTCGGTGAGACCGGCAAGAAGTCCACGGCGTTCCTACTGGACGAGTACGCCAAGGCGACCGCCTGATCGGTCGGCGTCTGATTCCTGGCTGATCGTCGGCGTTGAGTCGTTGGCGTCCGAGTGCCGACGGTCGTCAACGTCGACATCTGATTCTTGATTGGCCTATCGGTTATGTTCCGCGGCGCTTCTTCTTCCCGGAGAAGCGCCGCTTCTTTTTGGCTGATTATGGCGTGATTATGGTGTGTCATGCGTGGCGCTGATATATACTTTTACTTACCGAATGGTTGTTAGATAAACTGAATGCCTGCCGTACACAACACAGTCGTACCCAACACAGTCGATCGTTCGGAAGAATTTCACACTTCGACGAGGAAGGACACGCATGACCGCCAACGAAACCACTCACACCGATACGCCGAACATCGTACCGGAAGACACCTCCGCCATGCCGTTCCGCGATCCGTCGTTGAGCGTGGACGAACGCATCGCCGACCTGCTGGGCCGCATGACGCTTAAGGAAAAGATCGGCCAGATGATGCAGCTCGACGCCCGTGGCGATCTTGACGATGAGATCCTGCGCGTGAACGTCGGCTCTATCCTGCACACCAGCCCTGAGAACCTGTATCGTGCGGCCGATCTCGTCAAGCAGACGCGACTGCAGATCCCGCTGATCATCGGCGAGGATCTGATTCACGGCTACTCGTTCTATCCCGGAGCCACCATCTTTCCCGAACAGCTCGGCATGGCCGTCTCGTGGAATCCGGAACTCGTGGAGAAGGCCGCGCGTGTGACCGCGGAGGAAGGTGCGTCTACCGGCGTGCACTGGACCTTCTCACCCGTGCTGTGCATCGCGCGCGACACCCGCTGGGGACGTGTGGGCGAGACGTTCGGTGAGGACCCGCATCTGATCGGCGAAATGGCCTCGGCCATGGTCCGCGGCTATCAGAAGGGTCCGGCCACGTCCGGCAGCCTCGATAAGGACGCCATCCTGGCCACCGCCAAGCATTTCGCCGGCTATTCCGAAACGCAGGGTGGTCGTGACGCATCCGAGGCGGATCTTTCGCACCGCAAGCTGGCATCCTGGTTCCTGCCGCCGTTCGAGCGTGTGGCGAAGGAGGGCTGCGGCACGTTCATGCTCGGTTACGAGTCGATCGAGGGCACGCCCGTCACGTTCAACAAGTGGCTGCTGTCCGACGTGCTGCGCGGCGAATGGGGCTACAAGGGCACGCTGATCACCGACTGGGACAACGTGGGTCGCTCCGTGTGGGAGCAGAAGGTACAGCCCGACTTCGCGCACGCCGCCGCGGCCGCCGTGAAGGCCGGCAACGATCTGGTCATGACCACGCCGCAGTTCTACGAGGGCGCCTATGAGGCAATCCAGAACGGCATGCTCACCGAGGAGGAACTCGATTCCGCCGTGGCACGCATTCTGGCGCTCAAGTTCCATCTGGGGCTGTTCGAGGACCCGCGTCTGCCGGACGCCGAGCGTATCAAGGCCGTCATCGGTTCGGAGGCGCACGGCGAAGCCAATCTGGAACTGGCCCGTCAGTCGGTCGCGCTGCTGCGCAACGATGGCGCACTGCCGTTCGACGTGACCGCCGACGGAACCGGAAAGACCATCGCGGTGGTCGGCCCGCTCGCCGACGACGCGCAGAATCAGCTCGGCGACTGGGCCGGCAGCTCCGGTCAGGTGACCTGGATGCCCGACGGACATCCGCGCGAGACCATCACCACCGTCAAGGATGCCTTCGAATCGCTGGTGCCGGATGATTGGACGGTCACGTATTCCCGCGGCGCGAATGTGGTCGACCTTGTCACCGATCCTGCCGGTGAACTCTACCCCGACGGACAGCCCCGTCCGAAGATCGGCGTTTCCGCAGCCGTTGATCAGCAGCTGCTCGACGAAGCCGTGGCCAACGCGCGCAAGGCCGATCTGATCGTGGCAGTAGTCGGCGACGTGGTACAGCTGATCGGTGAGACCTGCTCCACCGCCACGCTTGATCTGCTCGGCGGACAGAACGCGCTGCTCGATGCGCTCGCCGATGTTTCACGTGAAACAGGCAAGCCGCTGGTCGTGGTGCTCATGAGTTCCAAGCCGCAGATTCTGCCGGCCAGCATCGTGGGTGAGAACGGCGTCTTCGCCAAGCGCGTGAACGATCCGGAGGCCGGTGCCGGCTCGATCCTGTGGGCGCCGAGCCCGGGCATGAAGGGTGGCCAGGCGATTGCCGAGATCATCCTCGGCATCACCGATCCGAGCGGCCGTCTGCCGATCACATTCCCGCGTCACGCCGGACAGCTGCCCGTGTACTACAACCAGATCCGCGGCCAGCACGGCGATCGCTACGCCGATCTGACGCAGGACCCGGCGTTCGCGTTCGGCGAGGGCCTGAGCTACACCACGTTTGACTACGGCGACGTCGTGATCGAGAACGGTGATACCCCGTTCGGTGCGGACGATATGATTCACGCCCATGTCGACGTGACGAATACCGGCGACCATGCCGGCGTGGAGGTCGTGCAGGCCTACGTGAGTGACGTGGTCACATCCGTCAGCTGGACCGATCGCGAACTCAAGGCGTTCCGCCGCGTGGAACTCGAGCCGGGCGAAACCAAGACCGTGGAATTCGAGATCCCCGTCGCCGACTGCTCGATCGTTGGCTCCGACGCCCGACGCTTCGTCGAACCCGGCGAATTCGAACTGCTGATCGGCCACTCCAGTCGTCGTGACGACCTCAACAGCGCCACCTTCGAAGTCCGCTGACGCTGGCTGCCGCTGACGGTCGGCATTCGGCGTTTCACGGCGAGATAGCGATGGCAGCATCAATGCGTTCTTGTGCCGTTCTCTCGGATCGGTGTGAGAACGCATTGTTTCACGTGAAACATGAAACAAGTTCTTTGACAAAATCGTTGTTGATCCGATATCGACCGAGAATCACAGTCGTGTTTCACATAGTCGTGTCTGGTTGAGTTCGTCTACGATTATCACGTGTTCCTCTATATGACGTATGACGGCAGCGCTGTCGTCAGTCGTGCCGCCGTTGATCGCGTCGGCACGGTGATCGTAGATGGTGGATACCGGCTCCACACAAGAAAGGAATCATGACTATGACATCAGCGTCGATGATTGCGTCGGCCACTTTGACAGCCACCACCGCGCTCCCCTATCACATGGCGCCCGTGATAGCCACTACGGGCGGCAAGGTGCAGGGCTATTGGCAGACCGGTTCGTCCGCGGCCTACCTCGGCATTCCATTCGCGGCGGCACCCGTCGGACCCCGACGATTCGCGGCACCGACAGCGCCTGAACCGTGGGATGGCGTCCGCCCGGCCATGGCGTACGGTCCCACTCCGCAGCGACGACCGTTCGGCAGTCCCATCGTCACGATTCCCGAACCATCGATTCCCGGCGAATCCACGCTCAACGTCAACGTGTTCACACCCGCGCCGAACGACCGCGACGCCCACCTGCCCGTCTATGTGTGGATCCACGGTGGCGGCTACTTCGCCGGATCCCCCGCATCCCCGTGGTATAACGGCCGCGCGTTCAACGCCAGCGGTGTGGTGACCGTGACCATCTCGTACCGACTCGGATTCGACGGCTTCGGCTGGATGGACGGGGCGCCGCTCAACCGTGGTCTACTCGACCAGATCGCCGCACTTGAATGGGTGCAGGACAACATCGTCGCGTTTGGCGGCGACCCCGACCGCGTGACGATCGGCGGTCAGTCAGCCGGCGGCGGCAGCGTGCTCGCCCTGCTCGCCTCGCCGCGCGCGCATGGACTGTTCCGCGGTGCGATCAGTGAATCCGGTGCGTTCGGCACGCCCACCGCCGAGCAGGCGGTGGCTGGCGGGCGTGCGCTCGCCGAGCGGATCGGCGTGGAACCTACGCGCGAGGCGTGGCTCACGGTCGGGGCCGAGACGATTCTCGACAACGAGCGCGAAGTGAACCACGCCGAAGGTGTTCCCGGGAATGTCGTCGATGCTGATTCACTGATCGACGCCCTGCGCGGCGGATCGATCTGTGACAACGGCATGATCTTCGTGCCGGTGGCGGACGGCGACGTGCTGCCGGAAACGCAGTGGGATGCGTTCCGCAACGGCATGGGCTCGGACGTGGCGCTGTTCATGGGGTCCAACCGCAACGAATTCTCCTTCCCCATGCCGGGCGGGCCGTCACTGGACGACGTCTGCGCGGCACTGGCCAAGGCCGGGATTTCCGAGAAGCCGATCCGACGGTTCGCCAATGGTGTGCTGCGCATCGGCGAGGATCGCGTCGCCGGACAGTTCGTCACCGCGTGGACGTTCCGCGTGGGATTGGCGTATCTGGCCGCTCTGCGTGCGCGGTCGGGCGCAGGTTCGCGCACGTGGGCATACGACTTCGCGCAGATGTCGTCGATCTCGAACGTCAGCGCGCATTGCGAGGAGATTCCGTATGCGTTCAATCTGCTCGATGCGGAGAACGTGACCAACGTACTGGGCGCGGGCGCCTCGCAGCCGTTGGCCGATGCCATGCATGACACCTGGGTTCGTTTCATCACCGACGGTTCATTGACCTCGCCGAGCGCGGATGATAACGATGCATACGGTGCGCTGCGCTTTCAGGGCGGCGGTGCTTCGTATGATGCGGATGCGTACCGCTTTGAGCACGAGGTACTATCCGCCGCCGGCGTGCTGTGACCGCTGTGGCCTGTGACCTATGGCCGCTCTACCTTAGTGTGATCACACTAGTGGTAACCATTGTTGCGTGAAAAGGCCCGACCGCTTGTGGCAGTCGGGCCTTGGGAAAGGGAGAAACAAGGAAAGTCTGGAGCGGTCGCCGTGCCGGGCGTTGCGGGACGTGTATCTTGTGGTGCCCGGTTCGGCGACCGCGGGTGGCCTACTTGGCCTTCTTGATGAAGAGGATGATCACGGCGCCGGCCATGACGGCCGCGATGGCACCCGGGAAGGCGAGGGCGTAGGAGCCGGTGGCGATCACGATGGACGAAGTGGCGATCGGGGCGATCACCTGGCCGATGGTGTTGGCCAGGTTGAGGATGCCCAGATCCTTGCCGGCATCGTCCGGGTTCGGCAGCACGTCCACGTTCAGCGCCTGATCGACGGCCATGTAGATGCCGTAGCCGACGGCCATGATGGCGGCGAAGATCAGCATGCTGGTACGCGTCGGGGCGAGCCATGGCACGACCAGACCGATGGCCATGATCGCGGAGGCGACGAACACGGGCAGCTTGCGCTTGCCGAGCTTGTCGGAGATCGGGCCGCCGGCCAGGGCGAAGATCAGGGATACGACCATGACGATGGATGCCATGGTGGACACGGTGGCCGCCGCATCCGTAGTGCTCAGGCCGATGTACTTCTGGCAGACGTAGAGCTGATACCCCATGATCATGTTGTATCCGAAGATCATGAGCAGACGGCCGACGAGAGCAAGGTAGAAGTCGCGGGCACCTTCGATCGGCGGACGGAACTGCATGACGATCTGCTTGACGCTGAACGATTCGCCTTCCTTGGCGACGGCGGGCTGTTCCTTCGGCAGAATGATGATGGTGACCACGCCGGTCAGCACCCAGATCACCACGCCGATGAGGAATCCGGGGCGCGGGTTGGTCACGAATGCGGCGCCGATGATCGCGCCGAGAGACTGGCCGACGATCTGGCCCACGCCGTAGAAGGCGGAAAGCGTACCGCGGATTTTCTGCGGAATGCGGTCGGAGAGGATGGCGACGCACGGGGCGATCATCATGTTCAGGCCGACCTGCAGCACGGACCACCATGTGACGATGCCGGTGAGCGTGACGGCGGTGGACGTCATGTAGTAGGCGATGCCGGCGATGATGCCGCCGGGGATGATCCACGGGGTGCGCTTGCCGAGTTTGCCGTGGGTGGCGTCGGACAGCGCGCCGAAGACCACGTTGGAGATCAGTGCGAAGATGATGCCGATGGAGTTCATCGAGGCGAGGATGGCCTCGGGGGTCATGCCGATGTTGAGATCGTTGAAACGGTTCGGCAGCAGCACCGACGAACCTGCCGAACCGGCCATCATCCACATGATGTTGAAGATGATGAAGCCCGCGGCGAAGCGGATCATCTGGGATTTCGGCATCGGTTTGCCGGTGTCGGGCGCGATGTCGTCGGCGATGGCGACGGTCTTCTCTTCCATGACAACACCTTCCTTGGCGTATATCGGCGTCTGGTACGCCGGTGCGGATATAGAGATGGTTCCCTATGGCCTATTGACTGGTTTATTCCGATATCAACTTCATTGTTCCGGTGGGTATTTGGTGGTTATCACCAGATAACTTATAAGTTAGTGTGAAGTAACTTATGTGTCAATTTCGTTGAAAAATGAGGCGTGTTGAAAAAATTGTGAGCGTTGACATGACGGCGGGCGCCATGCGAAGGCAATTCCTTAGTGTGATCACACTAACGTGGGTTGGTATGAAAGGAATGGCTTGATTTGGCGGTTTTGGGCTCATGGGCTTTCCTTAGTGTGATCACACTAGCGGAATGGTGGTTGAGGGTAATTGTGAAAATGTGCGGTTGCGTTCGGTTGCGTGCGATGCGCATGGTGGGTCTCGGGTACCATGAATGCTCGGTTGCGGACGTGCGGTTCGGAACGGCAGAGGAAGGTGGGGCAGATGGCAGGAGCAAAGGGAACCCCGCGCATGAGCGCCGAGGACAGGCTCGAGCAGATCCTTGACGTGGCTGTGCGTCTCATCGGGGAAAAGGGCTACAACGGCTTCTCGCTGCAGGATGTGGCCAGCGAAATAGGCGTCTCGCAAACCGCGGTGATCCATCGAATCCTCAACAAGCAGAACCTGCTCATGCTGGTGCTGCAACGCTACTACGACCACACCGGAGCGGCGAACCAGTATCTGGCGCAGTTCAAACCCGGCGGGCCTCGTGAAGGCGATCGTCCGCGCATTCCCGAGATAATGCGGGTCACGGTCGAGCAGAACTCGAAACAGCCGGAACTGGTGCGGCTATTCGAAATGCTTAACACGGAATCAATGTATCCCGGTCATCCCGCACATGACTACTTTGTCCACCGCACGCAAGACATCTCCGACGGCTACTACAGCACTGACTGGCTGGTGCCCGACGGCGTGGACGGCCATCTGGTCTACATGCTGGCATACGCGGCCATGTATGGCCTGGAGGGCCGCTGGCTCGCCAATCCGGAGATTGACTATCCCGCAGAATGGCAGCGCTACGCCGACTACCTATTCCCCTCCCCCGTCTGGGACGGCTACCGCTGATCCGTTGATGGTCCGGCGTGTCGTCGATTCGGCGACGGTTATAGTGGGTCTCAACTTCATTGCTCCCCATAATCCGCTGATTCACGACCGGTCATGCCGGGATATCGTCATGTCGACGCTGGTTGTCGTCATCGTCATGTTCTGCTGACTGTGATCGTGCGGATAGGCGGATAGACGTATACGCAATACCGACGTGTGTGATTGCGAGTCGGACGACCCGATCATGCACGGGCCACGACGATTCCGTCGTAGTGCACAAAGGAGTGATGAGACATGACAAACGAATCCGAATCCTTGATATCCCCGGCTGGACAGACGATTTCTCGACTGCGCGTCGAACATTTCCATGGCGATACGATCGGTCTGCCGACCGGTACTCCACGTCTGTCATGGGACTACGAGACCGTGCCGCCGGCCGACTCGGAAATCGTGTTTCACGTGGAACGCCGTACGTTGGGTGCGACCGACCCTGTCGTACAGGAGACGCGCGTTCCCGCTGGTGACAACATCCTGTGCACATGGCCGTTTCCGGCGCTCGCATCCTTCGAATCCGCAATCGCCACCGTGCGACTCGTGAGCCGATCCGGTGAACCACTCTCTCCCGTATCCGAGCCGTTGCGATTCGAAACCGCACTACTGGAGAACTTCGATCATTTCGCCGACTTCGTGGGGCCGTCCTGGGCGGAGCCGGAAACCGATCACCGTCATCTGCCGCTTGTCCGCGCAGAAATCAGTCTGCGTGACAAGCCCGCCGCCGCCCGACTCACACTCACCGCACTCGGCATGGTCGAAGCGGAAATCAACGGCGTCCGCATCGCCGACGATGCGCTGCTGCCAGGCTGGACCGTCTACTCCGATCGTCTGGACTGCTGGACCTTCGACATCACCGACCGACTTATCGCCGGAGCGAACGCGCTCGGCTTCTGGCTGGGCGACGGCTGGTGGCGTGGCCGTCTCGGATTCGACGGCGGATGGGTCAACTTCTACGGCGACAAGATCGGCGTGGCCGCGCAGATCGACCTCGTCTACCCCGACGGCGGCACCGAACGAATCCTCTCCAACTCGTGGGACCGTACATGGAAGGTCACGCCCGGCCCGATCGTCTGCTCAGACCTCTACGAAGGCGAACGGTACGACGCCCGACTCGAACAACCCGGCTGGTCCATGCCCGGCTTCGACGATTCCTCATGGAAGCACGTCGCCGAAGTCCACTACGACACCGCCAAACTCGTCAACGCCGAACTGCCGCCTGTGTCGCCCATCGAACGCGACGAACCCGTATCGATCACCAAACGGGACGACGGCAGCTGGCTGATCGACTTCGGACAGAACTGCTCGCAGCGCATGCGCGTTCACATGCGTGGACTCGACTCCGGCGACGTCGTCACCATGCGCCACGTGGAGGTTCTCAACCCCGACGGATCGCTCGCCACCCGCACCCTGCGTCGCGGACAGCAGTGTGATGTCTACACATCCAACGGCACCGACGCCTGGTGGGAGCCGCGCTTCGCCATGCACGGATTCCGCTACGCCAGCATCGAAGGATACAAAGGCGAACTCACCGTCGACGACATCGACTGCCGCGTCTACCACACGGACATGGAACGCGCCGGATGGTTCGAATGCTCCGACCCGATGATCAACCGACTGCACGAAAACGCCGTATGGTCCATGCGATCCAACTTCGTCTCCATTCCCATGGACTGCCCGCAGCGCGACGAACGCATGGGCTGGACCGGTGACATCTCCCTGTTTGCTCCCACCGCAACCTACCTGTACGACACGCAAAGCTTCCTCGCCAACTGGCTCGAAGACGTGCGCGGCGAACAGTTGCGATATGGCACCATACCGTTCTACGTGCCGTTTGTACCGCTCGGCGTATGGGCGCAAAGCGCGGCCATCGCCATCTGGGGCGACGCCGCGGCCACCGTTCCGTGGGCGCTCTACATGGACGGCGGCGACACGGACGCGTTGCGCCGCACCTATCCGCTGATGACCGCGTGGATCGACGAGGTCGCCGGATACCTGTCCGACGACGGAGTGTGGGATCGACGACCGGAATTCGCCATCGGTCAGCTCGGCGACTGGCTCGACCCGGCCGCCCCGCCGGACAACCCCATGCTCGCCATGACCGAAAAGGAACTCGTCGCCACCGCGTTCTTCGCGCAAAGCTGCCGGATCGCCGCCGACGTGGCCAGCGTACTGGGCGAGCCGGCCGACGCCATTCGATTCGGTGAACTCTACGATCATGTACGCGGAGGATTCATCGGACGATACGTCGGCGAGAACGGCATCATGACATCCGACACCCAGTGTGCGTACGCGCTCGCCATCGCGCTCGGTCTGCTTGACGACGACGATGCATTGCGGGCGGCGGCCGGTGATCGTCTGGCGCAGCTGGTGCGCGAATCCGGTGGCAAAGTGGCGACTGGCTTCGCCGGCACGCCATACGTGCTGCCTGCGCTGAGCCGTACCGGGCATGACGACGAAGCGTATGCGCTGCTGCTGTCCACCGAATGCCCGAGCTGGCTGTATCAGGTGAAGATGGGTGCCACCACCACATGGGAACGCTGGGATTCGATGATGCCCGACGGCACAGTGAACCCTGGAGGCATGACATCGTTCAACCATTACGCGCTTGGTTCGGTGGCGCACTGGCTGCATGCACGGATCGGCGGACTTGAGCCGGTCGAGCCGGGCTGGAAGCGGTTCCGCGTGGCCCCCATGCCCGGCGGCGGTATCACCCACGCCTCCACATCCCACATGACGCCATACGGCCTGGCCGCCTGCTCGTGGAGTGTGAGCGACGGTGACGCCGGTCGCGTGATGACCGTGGAAATCGACGTGCCGGTGGGAACTACGGCTTCCGTGGAGATCGGCTCCACCCCTCAGGATCTCCCAGCCGGTCACCACACCCTCACCTTCCCGTTCTGACGTAAACGGTTGATCTGGGTATAACCGGGTAGGTTAGGGGCGGAAAAGAGGTTGCTGGTGACATGGTTTTACCCAGAGCCGACCGTCATGACCTTGTTTGACCCGGAACCTTGTCTGGTTTGACCCAGATTGTCGGGATGGGACGGTTGTGGGCGCGGAAAGGTGTCTGGGCTTGGGGTGGAGGGATGGGTGTGGATCGACACACTCGGGCCGTTTGGCCTCGCTCCGGCGATTTGATTGCAGAGCATATCAAATCGCCTCCGCTGATACAGTCGATCCACACCCATCCCTCCACCTCCGCTCGTCCCGTCCCCCTGCCCTCTGCGCGGCCTTTGCGTGCTGGGTGTATTCCCTGATGTGTTTAGCGGGTGGGTTGGGCATGCTGTTCCAGATCGTAAAGACTCGGCCTGAGCGGCCCGGAGCGTATCGGGAACGGCATACCAACCCACCTGCGAAAGCCCTGTCCACGCCCGAGTCGCACTGCCATCACCTGCGTTCTGGGTCGAGCCGGACAAGAATCTGGGTATAACCGGGTCATGAGGACTGGCTCTGGGTATAACCGGGTCACCAGCACCTTCTTTT
>NZ_JEOG01000015.1:0-69722 GCF_006408715.1 Bifidobacterium sp. UTCIF-39
TAACGCCATCGGACCTCTTTTTATTCTCCCTGATTCTCATCTAACGATGATCGAGATGGCTACAGGGAACGAAATCGCACTTGCGCAATTGGCGTTGATGAAGCGGCATTACCACGATGCGTGGCCATGAAAGCACATACGCAGTCGATACACCCAGATATACGAAATACAGGCTGTTGCCGACACTGAATCGAAGTGGCGGAACAACCTTTTTTTTCTTTTACCCTTCAACGGAGAATCCGGCCGCGCGAAGAAACCACTCATCATGGGATACGACGATCAGTGCGTCTGGATAATCACGGAGCAACTGAGCAATCGAGCCAGCGCCTAGGAATAAGCGCGACACGCCGATATTTGGTAATCTAGAAAGGTTAGTGTATCTTATTTCTTGCTGCGGTCATGGCCCAAGGGAAACGCCTGGATCCATTCCGAACCCAGAAGCTAAGGCTTGGCACGGCGATGGTACTGCACTCGGTAGGGTGTGGGAGAGTAGCACGCCGCAGCATTTACTCGTTAATAAAACGCTTGTCGAAGTTGACAAGCGTTTTTTTGTTTTTCAGGATTACAGTCAGCAACAACCGTTGGCCTATAACCCAATAACCCAGAGCGCAGGCATGGGCGTGTCGCGTGGTTTACTTCGAGCGCTTGAAGTGCGTAGCGTAAAGAGCAACGGAAGTCGAAACGGACATTATGCCAGTGCGACGGCAATTCGACACTTGTGGCGGCGTGATGGTCCGGTCCGCATGACAACCGAATACACCATGACAACCATGACAAAGGAGTTCGCATGACCGACATGATGAAGGCAGCCGTATTCGAGGCACCCGGCCGTATGGCCGTGAAGGAACTGCCCAAGCCGCAGTTGGAGCAGGATGATGACATCGTGATTCGCGTGGTCCGCGCCTGCGTATGCGGATCTGATCTGTGGTTCTTCCGCGGGTTGACTCCGCAGACCGTCGGCGGCCAGACCGGCCACGAATCCATCGGCGTGGTGGAGCAGGTCGGTTCCTCCGTACAGTCCGTGCAGGTTGGCGATTTTGTGGTGGTGCCGTTCCCGTTCAGCTGCGGCAAGTGTCCGGTGTGCAAGGCCGGATTCGAATCCGTGTGCCCCCACGGCGGCTATTTCTCCGCATGCCAGGCTGAGTATCTGCGCGTGCCCGAGGCTGACGGTACCGTCGTCAAGGTGCCGGGAAGTCCGTCCGACTATTCCGACGCGCAGCTGGCGTCGCTGCTGACCATTTCCGACGTGATGTCCACCGGCTATCATGCTGCAGTGTCCGCTGAGGTCAAGCCGGGCGATACCGCGGTGGTGATGGGTGACGGTGCCGTTGGCCTGTGCGGTGTGATCGCCGCCAAGATGCTGGGCGCGTCCAGGATCATCGCGATGAGCCGTCATGAGGATCGTGCCGCGTTGGCTCGCGAGTTCGGTGCCACCGATATCGTGCCTGAACGTGATCAGGCCGCCATCGACAAGGTGCTGGACATGACCGACGGCTATGGCGCGGACGCGGTGCTCGAGTGTGTCGGCTCCAAGCAGTCGTTCGATACCGCCATCGGTCTGGCCCGTCGCGGTGCGGTGATCGGCCGCGTTGGTCTGCCACACGATGTGGAGATCAGCGCCGAAGGCACGTTCTACGGCAACATCGGCATCAAGGGCGGTCCGGCGCCGGTGCGTCATTATGATCTCAACGGCCTGCTCGACGCCGTGCTCAACGGTGACATCAACCCCGGTCGGGTGTTCACCGGCGAGTATGACATCGATCATATTCAGGACGCCTACGAGGCGATGGACCAGCGAAAGGTCATCAAGGCGCTGATCCGGTTCTGATCATTCGCCGATGATTCGTTGCTAAACGCAATCACATGCAATGGAAAACAACGGCCACGTCACATTATGGCAACATATGTGACGTGGCCGTTATGTTACTTGGCAACTGGACTCTTTTCGGCGATTGTCCATGAGGCGTTGGAGCGGATGTGTGGCAGCATCATTGCGATGACCAGCAGCAGGCAGACGATCATCACGATGAGGATCACATCCTCATGACCGTGCGTCTGCAACAGTGCGCCCGTCAACGCGCCGAGGGCCAATGCCGTCATCGCCACCGCACGACGACCGAGTTTGGAATGCTCATGACCGCGGGCCGAGGTGTCGGCCACAATGCCGGTCAGGGTCATCGTCATCACCGTGGTGGGCAGATCGGGTACCGACAGCTTGCGCGCGGTGGAGTTCTGAATGCCCATGGCCGGTGCCAACAGCACAATGAGCATGATGATGTGAAGATCGATATGACTGGCCGTGGGAAAATTCAGACTCGGCGTCGCCCGCGCGGCAGCGGCGGCTGTGGTACCGCCCATCGTCGGTTCGGATGAGAAATGGTTCAGCAGATAGATGCCGATCAGCGCGGCGATCACGAATATCGTCTGCACGCCGGTCGCCACCAGCAGATGTTTGGCGTGATTGTCGCCGAATCTGCGGATGATACGGCCTCCGATGAGCGCGCCCACGATGAACGCCAGCAGCGCCAGCGTGGATGTCCACCAGACGAAGCCCTGGGCGTGGGCGATGGAGAATCCCAGAAAGACGATGTTGCCGGTCACGTTGGCCACGAATACGCGTCCCATCGCCAGATAACTCAGCGCGTCCACCAGTCCGGCGACGAACGTGAGGATCACCAGCGCGGGGGACAGCAGACCGTACCGGTCATTGTTCCGAGGAATCAGTGTGCGTCCCGCTTCGGCAAAATGCGATGTCATGATGGGGAATCACCTTTTGAAAAATCGTGAAACGATGATTGACGCCATCGATGATACCGATCATATCGAAACGAGTGATGACACTGCTGACCGGACTGGTAATGCCTGTGGCAATGGCAATGCTGGTTGATTGACCGTCATCTGATCTGAATCAGATTAGATGAGATCGGATCCGGATAGGTTGATGTAGCTGCTGGAATTGGAATTGCCGGAATCCGAACCGGTGCCGTAGGAATCCGTGCTGTTGCCGTCGCCCTGACTGAAGCCGTTCCGCGGGAAGTTGCCGCCGTAGCCGGGAGCCTGCATGCGGCTATAGCCAGAACGATCGTTGTCGTTGGTCAGTGCGGTTACGATACCGGCGCTCACGGCACCGCCGATCAGACCACACAGTAGGGAGACGCCGACGATGATGCCCCACGTCTTCTTGCCGAGGGTGCGGATTGCGGATTTGCTGGGAAGCGGACTCGTAGTGGTCTGCTGGGAGACGTTTTGTGGGTGGAGAAGTCCGTCGGACGACTGGAATGGCTGTGATGACTGGGCCGTCTGGGGATTGTTCGGAGCGAACGGGTTCTGTGCGGGATTGACGGGCTGTTGCGTGCCGGACTGTGTGGCACAGGGCTGCTGCGGTTGCATCTGCTGGTTTGTGGGCTGCTGTGATGCCGTAGACATCACCGGGGATGTGGCCGCATAGGAGTGTGGCTGGACGTAGGACTGCGGCTGAGATTGCACCGACTGTGCGGAATCCTGAACCGGAGCTTGGGCAGGGACCTGCTGCTCGGATTCCACCTGCGGTTGCGCGCCATGGGGCAAGGCTTGCGTTTGGGAGTCGGACTGCACTGTTTGCTGAGGATTCTTGGAATCGTTGGGTGTGATTTCGACCATGATGTTGCTCCTTGATGAATGATCAAACGTGTGGACTTGGCGTGATGTCTTCATTGAACTGTGGCTGTCATAAGGGTGTCTTCGGGGGAACGAAAGGGGTACTCGATATTCGGAATGTAAATACCGGAGGTTTTCTGAATGTCCACTGGATGCAATGATCGGGTATTGCGCTGACGGCGAAGCCACGACGACTGCGATGTTGACTTCGAGCACTCGAAGTCGGCACGATGGACGGTACGACGATTGTTGATGATCGCAAACGGCAACATTGGAAGGAGACCTGCCATGAGCAAGCGCATTCTTGTCACTTATTTCTCCGCCACGGGCACCACACGCAAGGTGGCCAAACGACTGGCGTCGGCGATCGGTGCTGATATCACGGAAATCGTGCCCGCCCAGTCGTATACCGCCGCGGATCTTGACTGGCGTGACTCGTCAAGCCGGTCAAGCGTGGAACATCATGATCGGTCCCTGCGTCCCGAACTGGCCGATCCGATCGACGTGAGCGACTACGACGTGGTATTCATCGGATACCCGCTGTGGTGGGAGACCGCGCCCCGCGTGGTGCGCACGTTCCTGGAAAGCCAGGATTGGTCCGGCAAGACCATCGTGACCTTCGCCACCTCCGGATCCAGCACGCGTGGAGCGGACGGTGTGCAGTTGCACGACTCCGCGCCGAACGCCAACTGGGTGGATGGACGTCGCATTGCCGCGAACGAGAGCGAAACCGCGCTCGCCAAGTGGGTGGGCGGCCTGAACCTGTAGGCATGACCTCGCCCTTCCTATACTGATTCATGGCGTGCGATATTGCGGCATCCAACGCGATCTGCGGTATCCAACGTGGTCTGTTGATCACAGTCGCCGTCGTGCACGCTACAAGCGGCAGGGAGGGGATTCGGCATGACACGAGACGGGCATCGTCCATCGGCAATCGAAATACGAGGAGCCCGCGTACACAATCTCAAGAACGTCGACATTGACGTTCCCCTGGGTGAACTCGTCGGCATCGCCGGCGTATCCGGATCGGGCAAGTCCTCACTGGCGTTGGGCGTGCTGTATGCGGAAGGCTCACGACGGTATTTGGAGGCACTGTCCACATATACCCGACGTCGCCTCACCCAGGCCGGGCGCGCTCAGGTGGACGACGTGTTGCATGTGCCCGCCGCGCTGGCGTTGCATCAGCGTCCCAGCGTACCGGGCATCCGCTCCACATTCGGCACCATGACCGAACTGCTCAACAGTCTGCGACTGCTGTTCTCCCGTGTCGGCTCACACTCCTGTCCCCACTGCGGCACACGAAACGAGCCGACACTGAACGTGGCCGCCGAGCAGCCGATCGTCTGCACAGGATGCGGCAGGACGTTCTTCGGTCCGGGTGCGGAAAGTCTCGCCTTCAACTCCGGCGGAGCGTGCCCCACCTGCTCCGGCACCGGCATCGTCCGAGAAGTGAACCGGGCGGCATTGGTGCCGGACGAGTCGAAAAGCATCGACGACGGGGCGGTCCTGCCATGGGGATCGCTGATGTGGGATCTTATGAAACAGGTCTGCGGGGCCATGGGCGTGCGCACGAACGTGCCGTTCCACGACCTCACCGACAAGGAACGCGACATCGTGTTCAATGGTCCCGCCATCAAAAAACATATTCTGTACAAGCCGAAGAAGGGTGACGATTTCGCCGAACTCGACTTCACGTATTACAACGCGGTGTACACGGTGGAGAACGCGCTCGCCAAAGCCAAGGACGAGAAGGGGCTGAAACGGGTGGCACGGTTCCTCAAGGAAAGCCCGTGCCCGGATTGCCAGAGTACGCGGCTTTCCGAACGGGCCCGCGATCCGCAGGTGCGCGATCTGAATCTGGCACAGGCAACCGCCATGACGTTGGATGAGGCGGTCGACTGGGTGAAGGGCGTGCCGGAATCGTTGGACGAGGACATGCGACCGATGGCGACGAACATCTGCGAATCCTTCCTCGACGTGGCGAAACGGCTGCTGGAACTGGGATTGGGCTACCTGTCGCTTGACCGTGCCGGCTCCACGCTATCCACGGGCGAACGCCAGCGTGTGCAGCTTGCCCGTGCCGTACGCAATCGCACCACGGGCGTGCTGTATGTGCTTGACGAGCCGTCCATCGGACTGCACCCGTCGAACGTGGACGGCCTGCTCGGCGTGATGGACGATCTGGTGGCCGACGGCAATTCCGTGGTCGTGGTCGATCACGATGTCCGCGTACTCAAAGCCGCCGATCACCTCATCGAAATGGGACCGGTCGCCGGTGCCGACGGCGGTCATGTGATCGCACAGGGAACGGTGGCTGATGTGGAAGCGAATCCAGCCAGTCGCATTGCGCCGTTCCTGCGCGAAGGGGCTGCGAGACGGATCCGGGAATGTGTGGCAGACGGTCGGATGTTCGACCATGGGCGCATTCATATGGATACCGGTCCATTGCATACGGTCAGACCGTTGTCGGTGGATATTCCACAGGGCCGGCTGACCGTGGTGACGGGCGTGTCCGGCTCTGGCAAGACGACCATGGTGCTGGAAACGCTGATTCCGGCGTTGAAGGCGATGGCCGACGGTATGCCGTTGCCCGGTCATGTGCGCGCGATCGATGCGGAGGGCATCAACCGGGCGAATCTGATCGATGCCACGCCGATCGGCGCCAATGTGCGGTCCACGGTGGCCACCTACGCCGGTGTCCATGATGAGCTTCGCCGTGCCTTCGCCCGTGGTGAGGAGGCCAAGTCCGCCGGGTACAAGGCCGGCGATTTCTCCTACAACACCGGACGGTTGCGTTGCCCGACCTGTGACGGCACCGGTCAGATCAGTCTTGACGTGCAGTTTCTGCCCGACGTGGACATCGACTGCCCCGACTGCCGTGGATCGCGATATTCGGTTGAGGCCGGGCGTATCCATCGCCGGTCCAAGGATGGCACGCTGCTGACCCTGCCCCAGCTCATGTCGATGAGCGTGGACGAGGCGATGCGCGTCACGGGTGATCTGCGCAAGGTGCATGCGAAGCTTGGCGTGCTCCACGATCTCGGTCTCGGCTACCTGACGCTTGGCGAGCCGACGCCGGCATTGTCCGGCGGCGAGGCGCAGCGGCTCAAGCTCGCCAGTGAGATGGGTCGTGCGCAGTCGGATGCCGTGTTCGTGTTCGACGAGCCGACGATCGGTTTGCATCCGCTGGACGTGCAGGTGCTGCTTGGCGTATTCGATGGTCTGGTGGATCATGGCGCCACCGTGGTGGTCATCGAGCATGATCTCGATGTGATCGCCAACGCGGACCATGTGATCGACATGGGGCCGGGCGGCGGTGCGGCCGGTGGCCGGATCGTGGCGACCGGAACGCCTGACCATATCGCGGAATCCAAGGACAGCATCACCGGCAGGTATCTTGCGGAATATTTGCGCACTGACCGGTGAATCGAACAACGTGTGTGGTTGCTGTATGGTCTGATGAATCTTGGTAGCATCTCAGTGCGCATGGGGAATAATGGCTCCCCGTGCGAATGAAAACATTGGGAAAACGAACATTTCGAATGGTCTGGAGAACGCTGTGGCGAAACTCGCGCAGCACGATTCTGGTGCCCGCGGTAGCCATACTATGCGCGATCATGCCGGCCATCGGCACCGGACTGCGTGATTCGGCGGAAACGATGCTGGAGGAGACGGAGTTTCTGCAGTCGTTGCGTGATTTGCCCGTCGGATTCGACGTGATCTCCACGATACTGGCATGGGCGTTCTCCGGCATCGGATGCGTGATCATTATGGCGGCGCTCGCGTACGTGGCGTACCGCAGCAGCCGGTCGGTGCGCAATGTGGTGCGGAATCTGGTGGTGTCCGTCAGCCCCACCGCGTATGTGACCGGGGTGAAGCAGGTGGTGGAACGTCCGCGTCCTTCCACGTCCGCCGGCTCGTCACTATTGCCTGGTGATCCGAGTTTCCCCAGTGGGCACACCGCCGGCGCGGTCATGGTGGCCACCATGGGCGTGCTGATGACGCGCGGCATGAAGCGACGCATCCGACACGCGGTCGTGGCGATCGGCATTCTGCTGGTGGTCGTCGTCGGATTCTCCCGACTGGTGCTCGGCCTGCATTTCCCCACCGACGTGCTCACTTCGCTACTGGTGTGTCCCGCGATCTCCTACGCCCTGTGGTACCTGTTCATCGACGTGGGCAAACGCCGCCGGTATCGTTGAAATCGGTAATCGGCTCGCTCTGTCGTACCATGGTTGGCGTGATCATGATGGCAATGAGACGACGTCGTGAAACACCACTGTGAAACGACATGATGAAACGAGGATGTTGATGAACGCTGAAGAAAAAGCGGAAATGCGCGAACATTTTGCCGAGATGCTCGGCGGTGACGTCTACCTGCCCACCGATCCTCGATTCTTCCCGGTACAGGCGGCGCAGCGCGATCTGCAGATGGAACTCAACGCCACGCCGATGAGCAATCAGAAACGCAAAGCCGAACTCATGGCCGAATTCTTCGGTGAAACCGGTGAGGATCTCTATCTCGAATGCCCGGTATACGCCAACTGGGGGTGCAACACCTACTGGGGCGCGCACTGCTACGCCAACTTCAACCTCACCCTCGTGGACGACGGTGAGATCTTCATCGGCGATTATACGATGCTCGGACCGAACGTGACGCTTGTGGCCACGGGGCATCCGGTCCGCCCCGATCTGCGACTCAAGGGCGCACAGTATTCGTTCCCCATCCACATCGGCAGGAACGTGTGGATCGGCGCGAATGTGACGGTCATGCCGGGCGTGACCATCGGCGACAACACCGTGATCGGCGCGAACAGTCTCGTCACCAAGGACATTCCCGCCAACGTGGTCGCGTTCGGTACGCCATGCACGGTGGTTCGTGACATCAACGAACACGACGACGAATACTACTGGCGCGACCGTCGATTCAAGCCGCCGTTCGACAAGGTGATGGAAGCTGAGCCGTCCGAGAAATCGGCGGAAGGCTCAGCCGAGTAGACGCTCTACCGACACGAAAGCGATGACGGGCCGTGACCGCTTTCGTGCGATCAGATCACGATGCCGTTGCAGTGATCGATCTCATGCTGGATGATCTGTGCCGTCCAGCCGGCGAAATCCTCGGACCGATGCGCGAACGTCATATCGTCGAACGAGACCGTGATGCGACGATACCGTGTGGTCTCGCGCTCGCCGATCAGCGACAGGCAGCCCTCGCGGGTCCTGTACGGTTCCGACTGGGCGGTGATCCGAGGATTGAACATGGCCCGGGCGGTACCGTTGTCGTCGAACACGATCACCTGCTTGGCGATGCCGATCATGTTGGCCGCCATGCCTACGCATTCGTTGGCGTGCGCGGCAAGCGTATCCAGCAGATCCTGAGCCACCTTGCCATCGTTTCTGGTGGCGAGAGCGGACGGTTGCGACAGGAAGGCCGCGGAAGTCATGATCGGTCGACGCATAGGAGCTCCTTGATGGATGGTGACGATATGTGCTGACGGTCCGGTTGGTGACGGTTGTCACAACCGGACCGTTGACCGTTCCAGCTTGCGGCAAGATCAACGCCCTGCCGAGTGCGGCCGACGCACAATACAGATATGACAGGCAGGAAAACATCCGAGGCATCGACACGGACGTCGGTACAGAGGCTATCGGAACCGCAACGGGTATTGCCGCAGATGGCGACGGGAATGAAACATGCCGGTCTCGGACGATGGCAGCCGGCGATCAGCGCACGGCACACAGTGATGCTCGGGGGAGTGCCGCAGAAGATCTCCGTGGAAGGCCCCGGAGGCGACGCGCCAGTCATGATCATGTTTCACGGCGGACCGTGGGCGCCATTCATCTACGGACTCGCCTACCGCGGCTTCTATCCGGAACTGTCCAGCCGGTTCACACTCGTATGGTGGGATCAGTACGGTTGCGGCAAGAACGCCCGACGGTTGCACGACATCCCCGCCGACATCAGTGTGGAGACGTTCGCGCGCATGGCCATCGACTTGACCGATGAGATGCGCCGTCGATTCCCGAACAGTCCGATCCTGCTCAACGGCTATTCGTTCGGCACCTATCTGACCATGCAGGTGGCCGCCGCCCGGGAAACGGACATCGCCGGCGTGATCAACCTCGGACCGATCATGAGCATGCGCGAAGCCACCGAACATTTCCGCACAGCATGCGAACCGTATCTGACCGATCGTGAACGACAACGAATACTGCGACTGAGGAACAGCGGCCGATACGATCCCTACGCCGCCTATGTGGAACGACTGGCCGGCGCGTATACGGACTGCTGCCATTATCGGGGCAAAGGCGCCATGTTCTATAACGACGCCATGTTTCATCGCTGGTTGCTGCGACTGATCACATCCGGCGACTACCATCCGATTGACCTGATCGGCGCGGCCATGGGAACACTGCCATACGGTCGCCTCTCCCGCCGATTCCACACGCTCTGGGACTCCATGGAGAACATCGACCTGTGGGCGCTCGCCGAACATCTCGACATGCCCATCCTCTATCTGCAGGGGGATGCCGAACGATACGTGCTGCCCGACGAACTGTCCGCGCTCGCTGCTCGCCGTTCCAACGTGCGGTATGTGAGGCTTGATCGTAGTGGGCATATTCCCACGAGTAGGGCGTGGGCGCAGGCGATGCGGGAGATGATCTCGTTTGGCGAGGATGTCACCGGCTGCCGTTGACCGTACCTACGAGGGCTTATGTGCGTTTCGTTCGGCGGTGAGCAACGCGATCTGGGCGGATAGCGCGTCGATCTTGGCCTCCAACTGGGCGTCGCGGGCGGCGTCGGCCCTGGCGTCCTCGTTGAGTTCACGACTCAGTTGCGCTTCCAGATTCGCTTCGATATGGGCTTCCAGATTCTGAGTGAACATCTTCTGATTGCCGACCTGTACGCGTTCCATGATCCACGACGCCACCATGGCCGATACCACACCGATCAGTGTGATGCCGCCGAGCATGAGTGCCGCCGCGACCAGACGCCCCTGCCAGGTCACGGGCGCATAGTCGCCGTAGCCGACCGTAGTCACCGTCACGAACGCCCACCATACGGCGTCGCCGAAGTCGTCGATCTGCCGGTCGGGGGAGTAGTGCTCCACGTCGTACACGGTAAGCGCGCCCACATAGATCATCATGGCGACCGCGCCCACCACGTAGATGGCGATCCGGCCGCGCAACGCCATGCCGGACGTGCGGTTGAGCACCTTGAGCACCATGAACAGACGAAGCAGTCGCAACGGTCGCAGCATCGGCAGCACCACGGTGGCGAGGTCGAACAGATGCCGGAAGAACCAGAACTGACGATTGTCGGACAGGATGAGCGACACGACGTAGTCCACCACGAACAGCACCCAGATCACGTTCATGATGCCTTCGGTGAGCAGCGTGCTGGCAGGTCGTGCGAGCACCTGATACGAGTAGGCGATCAGAAAGACCACGGCGGCACCGGTCATGGGCCATTCGGTCCAGCGTCGCCACTGGTCGAGCGTGATGCGGCGGCGGGGATGGCGTGGATGTGGGGGCTGCGGAGGCTGTGGGGATCGCGGCGGAATATTCGACTTCGTCGTCGGCTCTGACGGATTCATGATTCCAGAGTAACCCAGATGGATGGGGTATGCGGATGGAATGCATTGCGTATTGAGGAATCGCGCGGCGTATTGCGGAATCGCGTGGAATGTGAAGTGAAGGTGGTGGGGCCGCAGGGGCTTGAACCCTGGACCGACGAATTATGAGTTCGCTGCTCTAACCGACTGAGCTACAGCCCCACGTTGCCGAGGCAACTTTTCCATAATAGCAAGGTGGGTGTATTGGAATAGAACGTGTCGTCGGCGTGACGCAATCCATGACGTATCAACGAATGATGGGTCTCAAACCCGATGGCTTGAGACCCATCATTCGTATCGCTGATATCGCGCTGCTCGGCGATCCGGTCAACGACTGGTCGGCAATGTTCCGATCAGTACAGCTCCTCGAAGATCTTGCGCACGCGGTCGGCGTCAAGCGGTACGAAGTTGTTGCGCATCAGACGCTCCTGCGTGGTCATCACACGTTCGGTGAACTCGGGCAGATCCTCGCGGGTCACACCATACTCGTGCAGCGCCTTCTTGGGCAGTAGCTGGTTGATCAGATTCTCCATCTCGTCGTACACATCGGCCACGTCGCAACCGAGCACGTCGGCGAGGACGGCGTTGAGCTTGGCGATCTCGCCGTCGGACTTGATCTCCATGTAGTTGCGCAGCACGCCAGTGAACATCGCGTAGTTGGATTCGCCGTGCGGCACGTGGTACTTGCCACCCAGCTGGTAGCTCAGCGCGTGCACGGCCGCGCACCCGCCGGTGTCGAAGCTGATGCCCGCGTAGTCGGATGCGATCAGGAAGTCGTTCATGAGTTCGTTGCGCTTGGCGCGACGCTCATCACTGCCCGGAGCGCCGGCCGCCACGATGGCCTTGTACCCGTTGAGGATGGTCTTCATGGCCTCGTAGCCGAACAGCTTGGTGTACGGCGTGGAGTTCGGGGAGAGCGTGGATTCCACCGAGTGCACGAGTGCGTCAAGCGAGCTGGTCATGAACACGTGGTCGGGCAGGCCATACAGCAGTTCGGGGATGAGCACGGCATGATCGGCGAACATCTCGGGGCTGGCGATGCCGGCCTTGCACCCCAGGCGAGTGCGGTTGATGGCGGCGATCTCGGTGACTTCGCTGCCGGTGCCGCACGTGGTGGGGATGAGCACCAGATCGACCGTGCGCTTGAAATCGGGAAGATGATCGATCACGTCGTCGATGCTGGCACCGTTCGCCACAGCCACCACCTTCGACATGTCCATCACCGCGCCGCCGCCGATGGCGACGATGCGATCGTAGTCGAACTTGCCGGCGTCGGCGATGATCTCGTCGATCATCACGTCGGTGGGCTCCTGCTTGCCGTACTTGTCGACGAGCAGCACGTTCGCGCCGTTGAGGTACGGCTTGAGGAACTTGTCGTGAATCATTGCGATGCTGACGACCAGATCCTTCGGTCCGAGATCGAACGCGTCGGCGAAATCCTTGACGGTGGGGAATTGGAAGATGTCCTTCGGTCCCACGGTAAGCAACTTCATGATGATGTCCTTAGTACGCTGAACTGATAGATAGTGCGCTGAACTGATGGATGGAAGCGTTGGGGGATCACCTACTTGGCGCTTTCCTCGACGATGATCTCCTTGAGCACGTCGAGCGCCTCGGTGAGTTCCTCATCGGTGATGGTGAGCGTGGGCAGCAGACGGATCACATTGCCATAGATGCCGCAGGTGAGCATGATCAGGCCCTCCTGGATGGTGCGCTTGGTGATGCGACCCACGAGCTCCTTGTTCGGTTCCATCGAGCCGGGCTTGACGAATTCGATGCCGATCATGGCACCATGACCACGGACCTCGGCCACGGTATCGAGCTCGTCGACCAGCGGCTTCAGAGCGGCGTCGGCCACCTCGCCGATGTGCGCGGCGCGGGCGGGCAGGTCCTTGTCCTCCATGAGCTTGACGGCCGCCAGCGCGGAGGCGCAGGAGACCGGGTTGCCGCCGTAGGTGCCGCCGATGCCGCCGGGCTGCACGCTGTCCATGATCTCGGCGCGGCCGGTGACCGCGGCGATCGGCATGCCGCCGCCCAGCGCCTTGGCCGTGGTGATCAGATCCGGGACCACGCCGTCGTACTCGCAGGCGAACCACTTGCCGGAGCGGCAGAAGCCGGCCTGAATCTCATCGGAAATGTACAGCACGCCGTTGTCGTGCGCCCAGTCGGCCAGTCCGGACAGGAAGCCGGGGGCCGGGACGATGAATCCGCCCTCGCCCTGGATCGGCTCGGCGATCACCGCGGCCACATTCTCGTGTCCCACCAGCAGTTCGATCTTCGCGGCGGCGGCCTTGGCGGCGGCCGCACCGTCGGTGCCGAACTCGTCACGCAGCGGGTAGCTGAACGGCACGCGGTAGATGTCGGGGGCGAAGGCACCGAAGCCGCGCTTGTACGGCATCGACTTGGTGGTCATGGCCATGGTCAGGTTGGTGCGGCCGTGGAAGGCGTTCTCCATCACCACGACTGCGGAACGGCCGGTGTACTTGCGGGCGATCTTGACGGCGTTCTCAACGGCTTCGGCACCGGAGTTGACCAGCACGCTCTTCTTCGGGAAGTCGCCAGGCGTGTGCTCGGCGAGCTTCTTGCACACTTCGATGTAGTTGGCGTACGGCGTGGTGGCGAAGTTCGTGTGGGTGAGCTTGGCGACCTCGTCCTGCACGGCCTTGACCACTTCGGGGGCGCAGTTGCCCACACCGGTGACGGCGATGCCGGAGGCCAGATCGATGAAGCGGTTGCCGTCCACGTCGGTGATGGTGGCACCGGAGGCGGATTCGGCGAACACGGGCATGCCCTGGCCGACGCCGGCGCTCACGTACTTGTGGTGCTCCTCTTCAAGCGCCTGGGACTTGGGTCCGGGGATGGCGGTGATGAGCTTGCGTGCTACCTGAGGGACGGACATGATGATTCCTTTCTCTGGATGATGAAAACCGGGTGTTGATTGGTTGTCTTGGTTGTTGGAATTTGGATTGGTGTGGATTGGTGGGTCGCCGTACGGTTTTGCCGGGTATGCGGCGACCCAAGTGTGGTGTTTGCTGCAGTGGTGTTTGCCTATGCCCGCTGATGCCTGTCGGCTGTCAGTCGTGGGTGTATTCCGGCGGGTTGTGCTTGAATCCGCCGGTGAGCACGGCGAGGATCACCACGCCGATCGCCAGCCACGACAGTCCGAGGACCAGTGCGTGGATGTCGAGGTGCACGAGCAGATACAGGCAGAACAGCGCGCCGAGGATCGGCAGCAGGATGTTGCGGATCGCGCCTCCGGGGAAGTCCTCCCTCCGCTGTTTGGCGTTCGCCTTGAGATAGGCGACGATCACGCAGACGTTCACAAGGGTGAAGGAGGTGAAGGCTCCGAAGTTCACGAACGATGTGGATGTGGCCACGTCAAGGAACATGGCGATCAGACCGATGGCGGCCACGAGCAGGATGGAGAGCACGGGGGTGTCGAACCTGGCGCTGAGTCGTCCGAAGAACCTCTTCGGCAGTACGCCGTCGCGGCCCATCACGTAGAGCAGTCGGGAGGCACTGGCCTGAGTGGCGATGCCGGACGTGAACTGGCCGAAGCACAGGCCGGCGATGAACACGGAGGTGAACAGGTTGCCGCCGATCTGCGCGGCGATCTCATAGGCCGCGGAGGACTCGTCGATGAACACGCCGCCGGGGTGCACCAGCTGGGTGAAGTATGCGACGGCGATGAAGATCAGACCGCCGACGCCGGCGACGAGCAGGATGGCGCGAGGCATGGTCTTCTTCGGGTCGCGGGTCTCCTCGCTCAGCGTGGTCACCGCGTCGAATCCGAGGAACGAGTAGGCTGCGATGGCACCGCCGGCCACGACCGCGGACAGTGAGGATCCCTGTCCGATGAACGGATCGGTGCTGATCAGAGCGGTCGCGCTGCCGCCGTCGACCACGGAGTGGATGGACAGGCTCACGAAGGTGATGATGACCAGCGCCTGGAAGGTCATAAGGGCAAAATTGACCTTGTCGGCCACGCTCAGGCCAACGATGTTGATGCCGGTGGTGATCACGATGAATCCAAGCACCCATGCCCAGATGGGAACGGCGGGGAATCGTGCGGACAGATAGGACGCTCCGATCAGCCACACCACCATGGGCAGGAACATGTAGTCGAGTAGCACCGCCCAGCCGACAAGGAACCCGAGTTTGCGGCTGATTGTCTTGCCGACATACGTGTAGGCGCTGCCGGCCTCCGGGTGGAGCACAGCCATGCGGCCGTAGCTTCCGGCGGTGAACAGCATGGCGATCGTGGCTGCGGCGTAGCTCATGGCCGTGGCACCGCGCGAGGTGGCGGAGATCACGCCGAACGTGCCGAGTACGATGATCGGGCACATGTAGGCCAGTCCGAGCAGCACGATGGAACGCAGTCCCATGGTGCGCTGGAGTTGGGGTGTGGATACGGTGGCTGTCACCGGTGTGGCCTCTATGGCCGTGCCGGCAATGGTCTGCGTGGTCATGGCGATGTCCTCTCTATATTGTGCGAGCGGTTCGCTGCGGCGAATACTGCGATCGGGATATGGGAATGAGAGATGGAATTGAAGAATGAGAATTGCGGGCTTGCTGTGGAGTAATGACCGGGTTTAGGTGTTTTGGCCGACTTAGTCGACCGGTGCGCTCCAACGTTCCGGGTCGATTCGGCCTTCATAGAGCGGTAAGGGAACCGGGGTGTCGCCGGGGTGGAACTGCTCCCACACCTTGTTGGTGCCGCTGGTGCCGGTCTGGTGAATGCGCCGGACCTGATCGAGTTGCACGGTGGCGGTGATCAGTCCCTCCTGACTGCCGGTGATCTGTCGGATGACGTTGCCTTCCGGGTCCACCAGCACGGATTCGCCGACGCCCTGCGGGGCCGCCGCGTTGATGCTGGCCAGGAACGTCTGGTTGACGATGGCGTTGGCGCGGGCCAGCACCAGTTCCTGACGGCGGTCCGGCGTGGTGGTGCGTACCAGATTGACGATCATGTCGGCGCCGAGCCATGCCACCTGACGGGAGATCTCGGGGAACCAGGCGTCGTAGCAGATCGTCAGTCCGATCCGTCCCTTGCCGGGGATGTCGAATACGGTGAACGAATCGCCGGGCGTGTACTGTTCGAACGGGCGCCACGGGCAGATCTTGCGGTAGGTGGCCGTCAGTTCGCCAGCCGGGGAGAACACGGGGGCGGTGTTGAAGATTCCGCCGTGCCCATCCTGTTCGGGAACGGTTCCGGGGATGAGCCAGATGTCGAGTTCCCGGGCGAGCGCCTTGAGGTTCTCGGTCAGTTCGTCGTGAAAATCGGTGGCGGCGGCGATTTCGCTGCGCCGCGCCTGATCCTGTGGCAGGTCACCGGTGCCGAACAGGTGCATTTCAGGAAAGATCACGAGTTCGGGGCGAGCGCCTGCGGTGGAATGAACGTCTACGATGTGCCGGACGGAATTCGCGAACCTGCCGAAGGGCTTGCCGGTCGGCAGCTGGCTGTACTGAGCCATGGCGATGGTCAGTGCGCTGAGCTCGGTCATTGCCTTCTCCTTAGGTTGGGGTCGGGGGTTGAATCGATTGCGTGGAACGGGGAAAATCGTTCTCGCTGCTGGGATTCGTCAGTCCCGACGGGGGTGTTCCGACGTCTGTGTTCGTCGTTGGTTCCCAAAGATATGACCGGTTGCAACAGAATGTTATGGACAATACGGAGTAAATAGTCGAAAATCGTGGACGAATTGTCTTTGATAACGGTTTTCGGCGTATGGTGAAGACATGTCGATCACCGTGAATGCCTTGCTGGAACAACGATCCCTACATCTTTCCCTTGTGGTGGAGGGCGCTGCGGGATGTTTGGATACGCCGATCTCGTGGGTACATTCCTCGGAATCCGCCGATCCTACGCCATATCTGGAAGGCGGCGAGCTGTTGCTGCTCACCGGATTGCTTATGCCCGAGGATGATCCGGGGGAGGATTTTCGTTTGTATGCGGACCGGCTGGCGAAATGCGGCATCCGTGGCATTGGATTCGGTGTGGGCGTGCATCATGCGGCCATTCCCGAATGGCTGGTCCGGCAGTGCGAGGCGAGTGAGATCCCGCTGTTCTCCGTGCCGTTGGAGGTGTCGTTCATCGCGATCACGAAAACCATCTCCCGCGGTATCGCCGACGACAAGCAGCAGGGGTTCGCCAGGCTGTACCGCAATCAGCAGCAGTTGCTGCGTTCGGTGCATACGCTCGATCCGGTGAGCACGATCGTGTCGAAGACCGCCGAACTGATCGGTGGCTGGTCGGCGTTGCTGAATCCGGCCGGAACGGTGATCGAATCGTCGCATCGGTTCCTGCCTGTCGAAATGAGCGCTCTTGGTGATGCGTTGACGTTCAGTGTGCTTGGCGAGGCGAAGTTCGTGGCCATGCGCGGCTATGACATCGCCGCGTTTCACATCGCGTCGCCGACCGGTCAGACCCTGGGGTATCTGGTCGCCGGACATCGTGGCGAAAAAGGTACGCTTGACCATCCGTTGGTTGCGCAGGCGGCGGCGTTGCTGTCGCTGGCCATCAGCGGTTCGGCCGACGCGAATCGCGCACTGGGCCGATTGCGTGCGGCCATGATGCGGCAGTGTCTGGAGGGTGGTGCCGAACTCGTGCGTCCGTACGCCTCCGATCTGTGGGATGGCATGCCGGCCGAACCCTTGACCGTGCTGCGCGTCACCGGAGAGCAGGAGGCGTTGGAGGCTGCGCAGCGCCTATTCGAACCGTTCCGCAAATCCTTGGCCAAGAACATGAATCCCGCGGTGTTCGGCATGATCGAGAACGACCTATGGGTGGTGGTCTCGCAGTCGAACGCGGGGGAGTGGGTGGAGAGTCTGCTCCGTGACTCCCGTGTGATCGTCGGATTGTCGTCGGGATGCATCTGGAGGGATCTGCCAAGAGCTCGGCATGAGGCGTATCAGGCGGCGTCCGAGGCCATGACGTCGGGTCTGCAGTCATTGCGATACGGGCAGCGTGAAGGCGCGGGATCATTGGAGGGCATGGTGGAGCCGTCGAGAATGCGCGCCTTCGCCGATCTGAAGCTTGCCCCGATATCGTCGCTGGTGTTCAATCTGTCCGTGGGGCCGCACGGTGGACGTGACGGTTCCCCAGCGTCCGCGCAGCCCGACGACTGGGATGAGCCGGACGGCATGAGTCTGCATGCCGTGGACGTACTGCGCACCTGGCTGCAGTGCCGCGGCAAAACCGAGGAGGTGTCCCGAACGCTGGGTATCCACCGCCATACGGTGACCAAATACATGACTCAGATCGCCAAGACGCTATCCGTGGACCTCACCGACCCGCAGACAACCGCCGAACTCTGGTTCGCCTGCAAATTCACCCGTTTCCCCGAAAAGGGGTAAGGGCGGTTTGGGCCGGTCGGCGGTTCGATTTCGATCAACGATTGGTTTGCTCTCAACACGGCGATTGATATTCGGTTTACGAATGTCAATCGCCATATTGTTTCGAATAAGAAAATAAATCTCGTATAACGATAACGAAATCGAAACCAAGCGAGCATACAACTGGATTCCAGCAACGAATCGCGAATCACTCGTTATGGCGTGGTCATCATGACGTGCGTCATGGCGTGAAAGGAGTCGACATGAGCATGTATGCGGTAACGAACCCGGCCACCGGCGAAGTCGAGGAGACCTACGAAACGTTCACCGACGAACAGATCGCCGCAACCGTGGACAAGGCGCAGAAGGCCTACGCCACCTGGGGCAAGACGTCCATCGCCGAAGAGCGCGCGGAACTGCTGCGCAAAGTAGCCGACCTGTATCTTGAACGCGAAGATGAACTCGCCGAGATCATCAATCATGAAATGGGCAAGAAACTCGACGAATGCCGCGTGGAAGTGGAATTCTCCTCCGCCATCTACCGGTACTACGCGGACAACGGTCCAACGTTCATGGCTGATACGCCGATCAAGCGCGAGGCGGAAGGCTCGGCGGTGATCCGCCACAAGTCCGTCGGACCGCTGCTCGGCATCATGCCGTGGAACTACCCGTACTATCAGGTGGCGCGCTTCGCCGGCCCCAACCTCATGCTCGGCAACACGATCATCCTCAAGCATGCGCCGCTATGCCCCAAGTCCGCCGAAGCCATGGAGCGGATCTTCCTCGACGCCGGCTTCCCGGAAGGTGCGTACTCCAAGGTGTACGCCACCAACGAACAGGCCGCCGACATCATCGCCGACCCGCGCGTGCGTGGCGTCTCCCTCACCGGATCCGAACGTGCCGGCACCGCGGTCGCATCCGAAGCCGGCAAGGCACTCAAGAAAGTGGTGTGCGAGCTCGGCGGCAGCGATCCGTTCATCCTGTTCAGCACGAACAACATGGACGCCGTGGTCGAAGCCGCCGTGGCCGGACGCTACGAGAACTGCGGCCAGGTATGCAACGGATCCAAGCGATTCATCGTGATCGACTCCCTGTACGACGAATTCCTCGACAAGTTCAAGAAGGCGTCGGCGACCGTGGAACTCGCCCCGCTGTGCTCCAAGGCCGCCGCCGAACGCCTCGCCGGACAGGTCTCCCGCGCCGTGGAAGCCGGCGCCACCCTCGAATACGGCGACGGCAAGAACGACGGAGCGTTCTTCAAACCCACCATTCTCACGAACATCCCCGAAGATTCCCCCGTGCGCTACGAGGAATTCTTCGGACCGGTCGCCCAGTTCTACCGGGTGTCCAGCGAGGAGGAGGCCGTGGCGCTCGCCAATGACACGTCGTTCGGCCTCGGCTCCTACGTGTTCACCACCGACGAGGAACAGGGCGAGCGCATCGCCGATGAGCTGGAGACCGGCATGACCTACATCAACGAGGTCGGTGCCGACTCGTGCGAACTGCCGTTCGGCGGTGTGAAGAACTCCGGATTCGGCCGTGAACTCGGCTCGCTCGGCATGGGCGAGTTCGTGAACCTCAAGCTCGTCTGCACCAACGCGGTGGGCCGGTTCTAGTTCGAGTTGGTTCTGTGCGTTCCAGTTTGATTAAAAAATGTAAGACGCCGAGGCTGAAATCTCGGCGTCTTACATATGTGTACCTGTATTGGTATCGACTCCGTGTCTACCGCCTACCGCACGCCCCAGTCGTAGCGCTGGGATTCCAAGCGCATGTAGGTGAACAGCTCGGTACGGTCAATGCCGTCGATCTTGCGGATCTGACGGTTGACCAGCTCGAGCATGCTTTCGTCGTCCTCGGCGAACACCTCGGCCAGGATGTCGAACCGTCCGGCGGTGATGATGATGTAGTCGATCTGTCGGATGTCCTTGAGCTTCTGCGCCACATATTCAATATCGCCGTTCACGGTGATGCCCACCATGGCCTGACGTCGGAAGCCCATCTCCATCGGATTGGTCACGGCGACGATCTGCATCACGTCGTCGTCGAGCATCTTCTGTACGCGCAATCGCACCGCCGCCTCCGACAGTCCGATCTCCTTACCGATCGACACATATGATCGGCGTCCATCTTCCTGCAGCAGGGCCACGATCTTCTTGTTGACGTCGTCAAGTGTGCCTTCGCGAGTGGGCTGTGATTCGTTTCCGTTGCCCGAAGGGACTGTGGATTGCTTTTTCTTCATACTGCAAGACTATAGGAAAAGCCGTTACAATGCGTTTTCGTTGTGGTTTCCCGAAGATGATGATGTTATCTCTGTGAATTATAGATATCGACAATGTAAATCGAACTAAAAAGCGTAACTTTACTTAAGATTTCGAAATTTTATGCCCTTACTCTTTGTGAATATCTTCCAAAACAATATGTGTGGACGAATTAGGAAGGATATGATCATGGGGGCAATGCAGAAGATCGGAGCGCTCGCTCTGACTGCGGCACTGGTGTTCGGCACTGCCGCGTGCGGGGACGGCTCGGGGTCCGCGGACTCCGCCAATCAGATCCATATCGGTCGTACCGAGGTGTTTGACGGTTTCACGCTCGATCAGGAACTGCTGAATGAGGATTACGCCATCTCCACCGCGGTGATGGAACCGCTGATCCGCGTGGGCAACGAAGGCAAGGAACTCCAGCCGGGAATCGCTCAATCATGGCAATACAACGACAATGACACCCAGCTGACGATCAAGCTCAATCCCGATGCCGCATTCAGCAATGGCAAGCCCGTGACCGCCGACGATGTGGCGTTCAGCCTGTCGGTGTGGAAGTCCGGCCCGAACTATGGCGCCAACTATTCGTCCATCGCGTCGGCGACGGTTGAAGACGATCACACCATCGTCTTCAATCTTTCCCAGCCGGACAGCTCCATCCCCGCGTTCCTTTCGTATGCCGTGGCCGGCGTGATCCCCAAGGATTACGGTGGCAAGACGGCTAAGGAGTTCTACCAACATCCGGTGGGAGCCGGGGCATTCGCCGTGGAATCGTGGAGCACCGACGGCGATATCGTGCTGAACAAGAACCCCCATTACTACAGGAAGGGATATCCGAAAGCCGATCGGGTGATCAACTCCTATACACCCGATTCCAACTCCGTGGCATTGCAGCTCAAAGCCGGTCAGATCGACCTTGTAAACCAGCTGGACTCCATCACCGCCAAACTGCTCGACTCAAGCTACATCGCCAAGGTTCCGGCCCACCAGACTCCCACCTTGGTTCTCAATACACAGAACGCGTTCCTGGCGAACAAAAGCGTGCGTCAGGCCATTGCCTACGCGATCGACTACGAATCCCTGCAACGATACGGTTTCTATGGATTCGGAGAACTGCCGAACAGTTCGTTGCCTCCGAATCTGGAAGGCTCGCCCAAGACCACAGGCGGGTACTACCGTCAGGACATCGACAAGGCCAAGCAGTTGCTCAAGGGCGTGGATATTCCGGAATCGATCACACTGACCTACCCGACGTCCGGCATCTCGGCCGCCGTGGTGCAAATCATCCAATCAGATCTGAAGAAGGTAGGCATCAATGTCGAACTGAAATCCGTGGACGGCGGCACATGGTCGTCATCCCTGTCGGCCGGCACGTTCGACATGAGCACCTTCGCCACTAATGCGAATTCCCCGGACCTGATTGATGCACCGTCCTATGTGGTAAGCACCAAGATGCTGTATGCCCAGATGGACACCAATACTCTCGCCGGTCTTATCGCCTCGTACAAGGAAAGCGCCGATACCGCGGCCAAACAGCAGATCGTGCAACAGATCGACGACTACCTGTCAGACGAAGTGCCATACGTGGTGCTCAACGCCAACAAGGTGATCGTCGCGAAACAACCGGACATCAAGGGATTGGAGGTGCAGCCATGGAGCTGCTACTACTACGACACCCTCTCGCACTGACCTGTATGACTGTCGGATCACGAACCGAAACGAAGTGAGACGAGACCATGACCAAGAACCGATATCGTTTTATCGTCACACGACTGCTGACGTTGATCCCACTGATACTGGGTATCCTGCTGGTGACTACGCTGCTGCTTGATCTGACTCCGGGCGATCCGGCACGACTGGTGACCGGACCGCGTGCCAGTGACGAGGACGTGGCCCACGTGCGTTCGCAGATGGGGTTGGACAGACCGTTCCTCATTCGATACGTCGATTACGTGATCAACGTGCTGCACGGTAATTTCGGCACATCGTTCAAAACCGGCAAGACCGTGAGCACGCAGATCGCACAGCAGTTGCCGATCACGCTGAGCATCGCCGTGGGTGGCATTCTTGTGGCTCTGCTGCTGTCCGTATTGCTGGCCATGCTGTCCGTGCAGAAGCCCGACGGACTTGCCGACCAGATCGTGCGCATCCTGTGCGTGGTGGGCATCGGACTGCCGAGCTTCTGGATCGCCATCATGCTCATCAGCTACGTGGCGCTTCCCACACGGGCGTTCCCCGTCGCCGGTATCGGTGATGGCATATCCGACCACATCCGGGCGATGATCCTGCCCATACTCACCGTGGCCATATCGCTCACCGCACCCATGACCCGTAGTCTCAGGGCCACACTGCTTGACGTACGCAACTCCGACTATGTACTCGCCGCCCGCACACTGGGGTTCACGGGTTGGAACCTGACCGGTAGTTTCATTCTGCGCAATGCGGCTGGCCCGCTTGTGGTGGTCGCTGCGTCCCAGGCCGGGTACGCATTATTCGGCACCACCGTCGTCGAAGTCGCGTTCAGCCTGCCCGGCATCGGACAGGGGTTGGTCACAGCGGCCAGCCAGCGAGACTTCCCTCTCGTACAGGGCTACACCTTCGTATTCGCCATCGCCATCGTCGTTATCTATCTGGTGGCCGACATCATCACATCCGTTATTGACCCGAGAGTGAGGATCGAATCATGACCGCCTCAGTCAAAGCAACAGCAGCACCGGCTGCCGCATCATCCGTCGCATCCCGTCTGTCAACGGTCCACAGTCGTCGCCGTCGCAGGCCGTCGACGGGCAAGCTCGTCGTTGGTCTCGCAATCGTTGTCGTATTCGTGGCGGCCGCCATCGTCAGCCTGATCTGGACCCCGTACGATCCGATCGAACAGGACTTTACCGCGGTGTTGCAGCAGCCCAATGCGGCGCATCTGTTCGGCACCGATGAACTCGGCCGTGACCTGTTCAGCCGCGTGATGCGCGCTGCCGCGATCGACCTGCCGGTTACCCTCGTATGTACCGTGCTCCCCTGCGTACTGGGCACGATTCTCGGCCTCATCGCTGGATATTTCGGCAAGACCTGGGACACGATCATCCTTCGTGTGGGTGACCTGCTGCAGGCGTTCCCGCAGTACGTGCTCATGATCGTCCTCGTGTTCGTGCTCGGCGCAGGCGTGCCGTCGCTGATCGTCAGCTTCACGATCGTCGGCTGGGTGATCTACGCAAGACTCACCCGCACCGAAGTCATGCGCATCAAGGAATCCCAGTTCATCATGGCGGCACGGACGTCCGGATTCTCCACCGAACGCATCCTGTTCCGGCACATCGCGCCGAACGTCATTCGACAAGTGGCCATCTACCTCACATCCGATCTCGTGTTCTCCGTGGTGGCGCTCGCCGCGTTCAGCTTCCTTGGATTCGGCATTCAGCCGCCGACCCCCGAATGGGGATCACTGATTTCCTCCGGTCAGAAGTTCCTCGGACTCGCACCTTGGCTCGTCGTGATTCCGGGACTCACATTGACGGTATTCGCATTCGGCCTCGCCCTCATCGGCGACGCCCTGCAGGACAGGATGGTGCACTGATGACTGCGACGACAGCGACCGCAACGACGGCGGCAACAACTGACGAGACGACGGCGAAGACCGTGCCGGGCGCTCGTCCGGTACTCAAGGTCACTGACCTGTCGATTGCCAACGACTACGGAGACGTGCTCGTCCACGACTCCAGTTTCACGCTGGCCCGTGGCGAACGACTGGGCATCGTCGGTGAATCCGGCAGTGGCAAAAGCCTGACCTTGAAAGCGATTGTCGGCATCCTGCCGTCGTCTCTGCACACCACCGGCGATATGACATATGTGGAACCGGTGACGAAGGCTGACGCGGCCATGATCTTCCAGGAGCCGGCCACCAGCCTCAACCCCACGATGCGCGTAGGGCGATTCGTCGCCAAAACATGGCAGATGCATCATCCGCAAGACTCATGGGACGCCTGCCGCGCGCACGCGATCGACCTCATGGGCAAGGTTGGTATCGCGGATGCGAAGGACAAGATGAACGTATGGCCGTTCGAACTGTCAGGCGGCCTGCGACAGCGCATTATGATTGCCGCAGCGCTCGCCGCCGAACCGGCGATCCTGTTCTGTGACGAACCGACCACGGCATTGGATGTGCGTGTTCAGGCGCAGATTCTCAAGCTGCTGAAGGATATTGCGAAACGTGACAACCTGTCCCTGATCTTCGTCAGTCATGATCTGGCGGTGATCTCCGAGATTTGCGATCAGGTGATCGTCATGCAGTACGGACGGATCGTGGAACAGGGGTCCACTCAGGACATCATCCATCATCCGCAGCAGGAGTACACGAAGAAACTACTTGACGCCGATCTCGACTATCGCATGCGGCATATGGGCGATGACGGCGCAACAAAGGATGGAAGTGCGTCATGCTGAATCCGCTGATTCTGCGCATCGAGAACCTGGTGATCAAGTACGGTGACAAGCCGACCCTGTTGGATCGTCTGCGGCATAAGCCGGACACTCGATTCACCGCCGTGGACCACGTGTCATTCGATGTGCCCGCCGGGGGATCCGTGGGCATTGTCGGCGAATCCGGATCAGGGAAATCCTCGTTGCTGCGTGCCATCATGGGGCTGAATCCCATTGATTCGGGCAACGTGCGCTATCAGGGCACCATTCTCAACATGGGTGCATACTCCGATCTGCGCAAATCCATGCAGATGGTGTTCCAGGATCCGGGAACCGCGCTCGACCCCATGATGACGGCCGGCCAGACCATCGCCGAAGTGCTGCGTGTCCATCGAATCGTCGATGTTGACGCCATCCCCGATCGCGTCAACGAACTGCTTGACATGGTCGCCATGCCGCATGATACGGCCGATGCTTATCCGAAGGATCTGTCCGGCGGACAGAAGCAGCGTATCGCCATCGCCCGCGCGCTGGCGTTCAACCCCAAGCTGCTGGTGGCCGACGAGCCAACCAGCGCGTTGGACGTGGTGGTGCAGGCGCAGATCCTCGACGTACTCAAGGACCTGCGTGCCCGGACCGGACTGACGATCCTCACCGTGACCCACAACCTTGATCTGGTGCGCTATCTATGCGATTCGGCCGTGGTGATGCATAACGGCAAACTCGTCGAATCCGGACCGGTGTCCGAGATGTTCTCGCATCCTCGCAACGACTACACGCGTGAACTGCTGGCGGCCGCACCCAAGCTGGCGCGATGACGAGCATTCGAGCCAACGTGTAAAACCCGGAAAACAACTCAAGCAATCCGGAGCAAATCGGAACCGGAAGGTGGCAGCAATGACCTATGTAATGCCTGCGGAAACAAGTCGGCACGAACGCACATGGATGTCGTTCCCGACCGAAGGCTATGTGCTGGGCAGCACCGCGCAGTCGCGGGACGAGGCCATCGGCACATGGTCTTCGGTGGCGAACGTCATCGCGCGGTATGAACCAGTGTCGATGATGGTCGATCCCGCATTGGAAACGGTCGCCGCGGGCGTGCTGGATGATGACGTGACGCTCCACTCGTGTCCTCTGAACGACTGCTGGATGCGTGACAGCGGCCCCACATTCGTCATCGAACACGGCTCCGATACATCGTCTACTCCAATCGTCAGGGGCACTCTCAAAGCCGTCGACTGGGTATTCAACGGTTGGGGGCAACAGCAGTGGTCCACCTGGGACAAGGACGAGCTACTCGCCAAACGCGTGGCACATGCGGCCGGCGTTGATGCGATCAGCAGCTCCTATGTGTTCGAAGGCGGCGGCTTCCACGTGGACGGTCAAGGCACCGCAATCCTCACTGAAACCGTGGCGTTGGACCCGCATCGCAATCCCGGCAAGACGCGTGAGGGCATCGAACGGGAACTGCATCACAAGCTTGGCGTGGAGAAGGTCATCTGGTTGCCACGCGGCTTGACCCGGGACTACGGCGAATTCGGCACGCGCGGGCATGTGGACATCGTCGCATGCATGCCACTGCCCGGCGTCGTGCTGTTCCATGATCAGCAGAACCGGAATCACCCCGATTATGAGGTCTCGCGCCAGATCGAACGTGTGCTGTCCGAAGCCCGTGACGCGACCGGGCGTCAATTCACCGTCATCCCCGTACCGGCGCCGCAACAGGGGTATGAGATGGACGGCACTCCTACGGACTTCAGCTACATCAATCATTATGCGGCCAATGGTGTCGTGGTTGCCTGCACCTTCCACGATCCCAACGACGACAAGGCGCTCGCCGTACTGGAACAGGCGTATCCGGGCCGTCACGTGGAGCCGATATACGCCAAACCGCTGTTTGACCGCGGCGGAGGCATTCACTGCATCACCCAGCAGCAGCCGGCGATCGACTAGTCGCAGTCCCAATGCCAATCGGCTGTATCGGCAACCAGCATTCAGTATTCGAATAACGTTGAAAGGAGCTCATCATGGATCTGTATACGGCGGAAAACCTGCCCAGCCTTTGCCCTCGCGTCGAACGTGAACCCAACGTCGTGGGCGTGGGCCTGGTGCAAACAAAATGGCATGAAGACCCGGAAGAACACCGGTCCGTCCTAGCGGCTGGAATCATTCAGGCCTCGCTCGCCGGGGCGCGCATCGTGTTCCTGCAGGAGCTGACCATGCTGCGCTACATGGCTGACGTACGTCCTGATCCATCGGCCCGATCGGCCATGGCGGAAAGTCTTGAAGACGGTCCGAGCATAACGTTCTTCCGCGAACAGGCCCGTGCACACAACGTGTATATCGCAGGATCCGTGTTCGAGAAAACCGGTGCCGATTCCGAACGCGGGTACAACACCGCCGTACTCGTGGCTCCTGACGGCACGCTGGTCCAGCGCACTCGCAAAATGCATATCCCCATCACCACCGGATACTACGAGGACGAATATTTCGCCCCCGGACCGGCAGATGACAATACCGCTGAGAACCCATATCCGGTGGTGACGCTGCCTATCGAAGGTGAGCCGCGTCTGGGGCTGCCCACCTGCTGGGATGAGTGGTTCCCCGAAACCGCTCGTATGTACGGCATGCAGGGTGCGCAGATCCTCTCGTATCCCACGGCCATCGGATCCGAACCGGACTATCCGGATTTCGACACCGAGCCGTTGTGGGAGCAGACGATTCGCGCCAACGGCATTGCCAACGGCACGTTCATGGTGGTGCCGAACCGATACGGGAACGAGGGCAAGGTCACGTTCTATGGATCGTCGTTCATCTCCGACCCGTTCGGTCGCGTGCTCGTGCAGGCGCCGCGTGATCGTGACGCCGTGTTGGTGGCCCATCTTGATCTGGCGCAACGTGACGACTGGATCACACTGTTTCCGTTCTATAAGACGCGCCGTCCCGAATCCTACGGGCGTTTGCTGCGTCGTGAAGGACTCGGCGCCTAACCGCATAGTAACCGCATAGTCCTGTGTGCAGGTCCTGCCATCGTCCGCGTTTCCAATCGCCGCATAACCGTAACCGTTTCGAATCAATACGAACCAATTTCGACGAATAAGCAAGGAGAACCATCATGTCGACATTATTCGTGGCCGACGCCGTCCATTCCATGACCGCTACCGATGACCGCAACGCCAACGCCGTGCTGGTGGATGGCTCCACGATTACCGCGGTCGGCTCGGTCGATGACCTGCGTCAGCGAGACGACGTGACGATCGTCGATTTCGGCGGTGGCGTGATCACACCGGGGCTTACGGACTCCCACAGCCATCCCATTTCCGGCGCAACTTCCGACGCCCTCGGCGTGGACTTGACCGGATCGGTCTCCATGCAGGAGGCCCAGCGTCGTCTTGCGGATTATGCGGCTACGGTTCCCGCAGAGGAGTGGGTGTACGCATGGGGATTGGACCCGACCCTATACCATGGAGGCCCAATCGTGTTCGAACCGTTTGCCTCGATTATCGGCGAGCGCCCGTGCGTGATCGCTCTGGCAGACATGCATTCGCTGCTGGTGTCTCCTGCCGTGCTCAAGGCCGCCGGTATTTCCGGCCCTGTTGATTTTCCGAATTCGTCGGCGTGCATCGCCTGCTATCCGGATGGGACGCCCACCGGTCATGTTCTGGAGTTTGAGGCAAAGGATCTGATCTATGCCGTAATGCCGCCGTTGACGGAGGCGCAGAAGGTCCAGCGTATCGTTGACGTGCTGAACGGTATGGCGTCCACTGGCCTGACCGGTGCCCATGTGATGGATATGAGCGCGGAGGATCTTGCGCTGCTTGCCAAGGCCGAAGAGACCACTGATCTTGGTATCAAACTGCGGATCCATCCGGTGGCGCGACAGGCCATGGGTTCCGACATCTCCTACCTGCAGGAGCTGATCGGGCGTCACGGTCGTCGTTGGGCGGTCACCGGCGTGAAACTGTTCATGGATGGCAGTATCGATGGCGGCACGGCATGGCTGCAGAAGCCGGACGTGCACGGAGACAGCGACTTCGGTGCGTGGACCGATCTGGATGCCTACCGGAATCTGATGCGCAATCTGATCGAGGCGCGTATCGATACGGTGGCGCATGCGATTGGCGATGAGGGTGTGCTCACTCATGTGCGTGTGGTGTCCGCGTTGCTGGACGAACTGGGGGATGTCAACGGTGGTTCGCATGGTTCGCATTCGATCGAACATTTGGAGATGATGGATGATGACGTGGTGTGTACGGTGGCATCCAGCCCGCTGTTTTTGAGCATGATGCCATTGCATTGCACGCGCTTCTTGTTGGCGGACCATACCGACAACTGGTCCCGCAAGCTTGGCGAACCTCGTGAGGGGTATGCGTTCCGTACGCGTAGTCTGGTCGACGGCGGTGCCGTGCTGGCCATCGGTTCCGATTGGCCGGTGGCTCCCTACGATCCGAGGTTCACCATCGCCGATGGCGTGCTGCGTCGTCCGTTTGATCGTCCTGATCTGGGCCCGGTGGTGCCGGATGAGTCGCTGACCGTTCCGCAGCTGCTCGACGGATACACCCGTTCATGCGCTGTGGCTCGTGGGGAGAGCGCGACATCCGGACAGCTGGCCCCGGGGTATACGGCGGACCTGACCGTGTTCGGAGCGGACCCCTATGCGCTCACTCCCGAGGAGATCGGCACGATGCCGATTCTCGGCACGGTGGTGGACGGCGACGTGGTGTACTCGGCATGACCGGTGTCATGACACGTTACGTCTGATGCGCAAGAATGAGACAAGGAGGGTTCGAATCTTGGACCCTCCCTCGGCGTGCCTATATCATACGATTTCCGCCACAAAATACACATGCTAATACGGTTTCTGCCGTCTGCCGTATGTAAATCCTCGAAATCAGTCGCAATGTCTTGTTTACCTTACTGAAACCACAGTCCCCTTGTATAGGCTTCGTGATGTGAACCAACAAGGGAGGCGCGATGAGTGCTGCGCAGAAGGTGGTGGTAGCTCGCGACCCGGAGGTCGAGCTGCGTGAATCCGGTCTGACGATTAATCATGCGAAGAAGACGTTCATATCGGCGGAAGGCAAGGAGGTCCATGCCATCGACGACGTGAGTCTGGCAATCCACAAGGGCGAGTTCTTTATCCTGCTCGGCCCGTCCGGTTGCGGCAAGACCACGTTGCTGCGGTCGATCGCCGGCCTGGAAAGTCTGGACGCCGGCGAAATCTACCTCGGCGACCAGCGCATCGATCCTCTGCCTCCCTACGATCGACCGGTGAACACCGTGTTCCAAAGCTACGCGCTGTTCCCGCACATGACCGTCGCGCAAAACGTGGCGTTCGGTCTGGAGATGGAGAAGAAGCCCAAGGACGAGATCGCCAGAACCGTGCAGGAGATGCTCGACCTTGTGCACCTTGGCGATTTCGGCGGCCGCAAACCCAGCCAGATGTCCGGCGGCCAGCAGCAGCGCGTGGCATTGGCCCGTTCGCTCGCCAAGCGTCCCAAGGTGCTGCTGCTCGACGAATCCCTGTCCGCACTCGACTTCAAGCTGCGTCGTCAGATGCAGGTGGAGCTCAAGCGCATCCAGCGTGAGACCGGCATCACGTTCATCTTCGTCACCCACGATCAGGAGGAGGCCCTCTCGATGGGCGACCGCATCGCCGTCTTCTCCAAGGGGCGTCCCGAACAGGTGGGCACGCCGGAACAGATCTACAACGAGCCATCCAACCGGTTCGTAGCCGACTTCATCGGCGACATCAACTTCCTCGACGCGGTCAAGAGCAGTGACGGCGTGATCACCGTCGAAGGCGTGCCGTTCCACGTCAAGCAGGACATCTCCGATCTGGCCGACGGTGCCGAGATCTGCGCCGCCGTGCGCCCCGAACGCATCAATCTGGCCGCGCCGGACGACACCGCACTGCAGGGAACCGTGGAAACCGTCGTATTCATGGGCGCCGACGTGCGTTGTCACGTGCGACTGGGCGACGGCACGCTGCTGCTCGTTCGCGTCTCACCGCCGTTCGACACCAGCGTCCTCTATCAGGGAGCCACGGTGAGCGTGCACGTGGAGGCCGAACATATGAGGGTGGTGGAACGATAATGACCGGCAACGAATCCGATTCCAACACCAAGAGCGACAAGCCGCCAATTGACCAGAAGACGACATCGGACAACACCGCGACCGTGACCACCGCGACCGCCACCGCGCCCACGGAATCCGCATGGCACCGCTGGTTCGGTTCCCCGCACGCCGTGAAACCTGGTCTGCTCCACCGCGCCTACGCCATTCCGTCCATTCTCATCGGACTGCTGTTCACCCTCGGCCCGATGTGCGTGATCGTGGCGTTCTCGTTCATGAGCCGCCCCGACATGGGCGGTGGCGTGAAGTTCCAGTTCGCCACCGACGCCTACGAAAAACTGCTCTTCCGCCACGACTTCTTCGGTAATCGGTTCTTCGACACCCGATACCTCGAGGTCTTCGGCACATCCCTGTGGCAGGCGCTGCTCACCACCGCCGTATGTGTGGCGCTCGCGTTTCCCATCGCTCTGTGGATGTCGATGAAAAGCGCGAAAGTCCAGCAGATTCTCGTCCTGCTGGTCACCATCCCGTTCTGGACCAACCTGCTGGTGCGCACTTACGCGTGGATGCTCATCCTCAACGAAAACGGACCGATCAACTGGGCCGCCAACCTGCTGGGAATCGGCAAGCAGCAGCTGCTGTACACGTCGTTCGCCTCGGTGATCGGCCTGATCTACACGTTCCTGCCGTTTGCCATCCTGCCGATGTATTCCGCACTGTCCGGCTTTGATTTCCGTCTCGTCGAGGCGGCCTACGATCTGGGCGCCCACAAGCTCACCGTGATGCGTCGTGTGATCCTGCGCGCCGCCATGCCCGGCGTGATGAGCGGCGTGGCACTGTGCTTCATCCCTGCGTTCGGCTCCTACGTGCAGCCCGTGCTGCTCGGCGGCGGACGCGTACTCATGGTGGGCAACCTCATCGCCTCGCAGTTCGCCGAGGCCCGTAACTGGCCGTTCGGCGCGGCGCTGTCCACAGTGATTCTGTCCATCACCCTGCTTGGTGCGTTCCTGGCGACCGTACTCGGCGGCAAGGCTTCTCGAAAGGCGGGTATGACGCTATGAGCATGTTGCATGATGATGTCGATCCCAAGGCCGTGAAGTATTCCGACAGTGACGAGTTCGGTGCCCTGGTCGCCCGAACCCAGGCCGAGCGTGCGGCGGGCGGTGCCGATTCCGGCGCGCAGATGCCGGACTGGCTGGAGGAGAAGAAACCCGACCGGCCGCTCAGCACCCGTCGCTCCGGCAACCGCGACAATTCGCTGAAACGGTTCCCGGCCGTCGGATTCCTCAGCGTCTTCGTGCTCGCGTTCCTGTACGTGCCGATGGTGATCGTCGTGTTCTTCTCGTTCAACGGCGGCCGTCAGGCCCTGCTGTGGGAAGGTTTCTCGTTTCGCTGGTACGGCGAGGTGTTCACCAACGGCGCGATCATCAAAGCCACCGAAACATCGCTGATCGTCGCGCTGATCGCCACCGTGCTGTCCACGCTGCTCGGCGTGCTCTACGTGCTGGCCATCGACCACATGTCCCGAGCCGGTTCGGCGCTCGCCACCGCACTGATCAACGCGTCCATGCTGATCCCGGAAATCGTGCTCGGTGTCGCCACCATGGCGTTCATCCGACTGATCGGTATGGCTCCCGGATACGTGCCGCTGGTTCTGGCACACACCACGTTCTGCATTCCGTTTGTGGTCATGCCGATCCGCGCACGACTGCAAACGCTCGACAGGGCGTGCTTCGAGGCCGCTGAGGATCTGGGCGCATCCGGTTTCACCACGGTGACGCGCGTGACGCTGCCGCTGCTCACGCCGGGCGTGATCTCCGGCGCGCTGATGGCGTTCGTCGTGTCCATGGACGACTTCATGATCTCGAACTTCCTCACCACCGCCGGCACCACCACGCTACCGATCTACATCTTCTCGCTGATCCGCAAGGGCGTGAACCCGAGCATCAACGTGGTCGCCACGCTGCTGCTGTTGCTGGCGATCGTCATCACGGTCACGTCCACGGTGCTGACGAACCGCAAGAGCAAGTAGCAAGTAGGGGAGGGGAATCATGATCATGCCTATGAATACGTGTGCGATGAACGGAACGTTGTCGGATTCGGATACTTCGCGCAGACAATTTCGAATTTCGAAGATCGCGCGTTCCTGTGTAAAGGTTTTCGCAGCGGCATTATGCTCCGGTCTGGTGTTCGGATTGGCCGGTTGCTCCGGCGGCGTGAGTGACGTATCAGTCAGCGGCGGCACGGCCGAGGCGACGGGACCATATCATGAGGCGCACGGCGGCGAACTGCACATCTACACATGGGCCGGCTATATGCCCGACGATGTGATCAAGGCGTTCGAGCAGGACACGGGCATCACGCTCAGCGTCGACACCTTCGACAGCAACGAGGCCCTTGAGGCCAAGCTGCAGTCCACCGGTGGCGAGGGGTATGACATCGTCATGCCGAGCGACTATATGGTCGAGCAACTCAAGTACGAGGGGCTGCTCATGAAGTTCGATGTGAACTCGCTGCCCAATGCGAAGAACATCAAGCAGGAGTTCCGCAATCCCTACTACGACAAGACGATGCAGTACTCCATCCCGTACATCGTGAGCTACACGGGCATCGTGTACAACGCGAAGGCGATTCCGCAGTCCGATGCGCCGACGTCGTGGAATGATTTCTTCCATCCCAAGGCGTCGTGGGGCAAGACGCAGCTGCTCAACGATCAGATTGAGATCGTGAACGCCGCGTTGCGCGCGGTCGGCAGCGACCAGTGCGCCACCAAACCGCAGGACTATCAGAACGCCAGCGATCTGCTGCAGTCGTATAAATCGAAGGTGGGCGTGCTGAGTTCGGAGGGCGTGGCCGATCGTCTGGCGTCCGGTGAGCAGAAGGTCGGTATGGCGTGGAGCTACGACGCCTATCAGGCCATGTCGAGCAATCCCGACCTGCGGTTCGTGTTCCCGTCCGACGGAGCGAACAAGTTCGTCGACAATGTGGCGATATCGCGCGGCGCGACGAACATCGATCAGGCCAAGACGTTCATCAACTGGATGCTCGACCCGCAGAACAAGACCGCGGTGGAGCAGAGCGCCGGCGCCGGCAGCGTGCTGGATGGCGGAGACGAACTGCTGCCCGAGGACATGCGCGACAAGAACGTGATCGTGCCGTCCGCCGACGAACTCAAGCACGCGATCCTGGAAAAGCGCTGCTCGAACAAGCTCAACGACAACTACACCATGATGTTCGAGGATTTCCGTAGCTGACGTCGTTGATAGTGTCCGGCATTGTTTGGCACTGTCTGACATAGGTTGGTGTCATCCGGCATCTGCCGGTGTTGGTCTCGTTGCCGTCATTGACAAGCCTCCCCGCACCGGGGAGGCTTTTTCGTTGTCTCGGACGGCATTGTCGCGGCGTTGTCACGGTATCGGTATCGTCACGGCGTTGTCGTGTCGTTGTCGTCGTCATTACGACGATATTGCTATGTAAATCGTAGATAAATTAGTTAATAACTGCGAAATAAATAGGTGGTTTTCTATAAGCATTAGGGAAAACGCAGTAAAGGAGTTGGCCATGACAACGACGATCGATGAAACCCGAATCAAGGAACTCACCGAGAAGGAAGGTGAGAAGCTCAACGCCAAGCTCGGCAAGTCCCGTGACATGTACGAACGCGCGCGCAAGCACCTGTGCAACGGCGTTGCGTCCTCCTACCAGCTGCGCGATCCGTGGCCGATCTATGTGGATCGCGGCCAGGGCGCCAAGATGTGGGACGTCGACGGCAACGAATACTACGATTTCAACAACGGATTCGGCGCCATGCTGCAGGGCCACGCCAACCCGATCATCGCCGAGGCCGTCAATGACCGCTTCTCCAAGGGATCGCACTTCGCCATGCCCGACTGGGATGACGTGGTGGTCGCCGAGGAGCTGACCGAACGTTTCGGACTGCCGAAGTGGCGTTTCAACAACTCCGGTTCGGAGTCCACCATGGACGCCATCCGCATCGCCCGCGCCTACACGCACCGCGACCACATCATGAAGATCTTCGGCTCCTACCACGGCCATCACGACGCCGTGATGATCTCCATCTCCGAGGACTACAACAACATCGGCGACCGCTACCACCTGAAGTCCCTGCCCTACGGCGCGGGCATCCCGAAGGCCACCGTCGAACTGACCGTGCCGGTGCCGTTCAACGATCTTGATGCGCTGGAGCACCGCATCGAGGAGATGGAATCCGCCGGTGAGGCACCCGCCTGCCTCATCATGGAAGCCTGCCTGATGAACATGTCGATCGTGCCGCCCGAGCCCGGATACCTTGAGGGTGTGCGCGAGGTGACGAAGAAGCACGGCATCGTCCTGATCTTCGACGAGGTCAAGACCGGCCTGACCGTGGGCCCTGGCGGCGCCACCAAGCTGTTCGGCGTGACCCCCGACATGGTCACCATCGCCAAGTCGCTCGCCGGTGGTCTGCCCTCCGGCGCCATCGGCGGCAACGATGAGGTCATGAGCGTGGTCGAGGACGGTTCCGTCTACCAGGTCGGTACCTTCTCCGGCAATCCGCTGTCGATGGCCGCCGCCCGTGCCAGCCTGGAAAAGGTGCTGACGCCCGACGCATATGAACACCTCGACAAGATGAACCAGCGCCTGATGGACGGCTGCAGCGCGATCATCAAGAAGTACGACTTCCCCGGCTACGCCCAGGGCTTCGGGGCCAAGGGCTGCGTCACCTTCTCCCCGCACAAGATCACCGACTACGTGAGCTTCCGCAAGGGCCAGAACGCGGCGCTGAACCAGCTCGCATGGCTGTATCAGGCCAACCGCGGCGTCTACATGGCCCCCGGTCGCGAGGAGGAATGGACCCTGTCCGTCGCCCACGACGAGAAGGCCTGCGACACCTACCTCGCCGCCTTCGAGGAAATGGCCCACGACCTCGCCGAGTGACGGTCGGGCCATACGGCCCATATCACACACTTGCCCGAAGCGACTGGATCTCCTCTCTCTCCGCCGCCTCGGGCCGGATTAATGAGAATTGCAGCGCCTCGACGGGGTTCGAATCCCTGCCGGGGCGTTTTTCATGCCGTTATCGTGCCGCTATCGTACCGTTATCGTGCCGTCGTCATGCCGGCTTGTCGTAATCCAGACTTGCGCGTATAATCCCATAGGTTCCGGTTCACGTCATGCCATTGGGGTACGGCGACCCGGTCCTGAAATAGATCCTAGGAGTAATCATGCAGCAGGGTATTCATCCCGAATACGTGCCCACTGAGGTCGTGTGCTCGTGCGGCAACACCTTCGTGACCCGTTCGACCATCACCTCCGGCCACATCACGGCCGACGTGTGCGCCAAGTGCCACCCGTTCTACACCGGCAAGCAGAAGATTCTGGACACCGGTGGTCGCGTGGCTCGCTTCGAGCGTCGTTACGGCAAGAAGGCCAAGTAGCAGACGTTGCAACGCCAGTCCCGTCCGGGCCCTTTCGGCCCATCCGCGGGACTGGCGTTTTTGTATGCTTGAACAAGGTTTGACCACGGCAGGTTGACCACGATTGGAACCGCAGACACGACCTGCACAGAGAACGGAAAGCGAACATGGCGGAAGAATTCCCGGCGGCGAAGACCGCGGTTGACGAATACCACAAGATCGAACAGGAAATGAGCCAGCCCGAAGTGGCGTCCGACCCCGAGAAAATGCGCAAACTCGGTCGTCGCCATGCCGAGCTGAGCGTGATCGTCTCCGCATACCAGCGGTACATGACGATCAACGACGACTATGAGGCCGCCAAGGAAATGGCCTCCGAAGACCCCGACTTCGCCGACGAGGCGAAGAAGCTGGAGAGTGAACTTCCCGAGGCACGCGAAAAGCTGCGTACCGCACTGATTCCGCGCGATCCGGACGACGCCCGTGACACGATCATGGAGATCAAGGCCGGTGCCGGCGGCGAAGAGGCCGCACTGTTCGCCGGCGATCTGCTGCGCATGTACACGCGTTATGCGGAACGCCGCGGATGGTCGTGCGAGATCCAGAGCCAGAACGGCACCGAGCTTGGCGGCGTGAAGGACGTGCAGATCGCCATTCGTGCCAAGGGAACCGTGGCCCCCGCCGACGGCGTATGGGCCTCGCTCAAGTACGAGGGCGGCGTGCATCGCGTGCAGCGCATCCCCGTCACCGAATCGCAGGGGCGCATCCAGACGTCCGCGGCCGGCGTGATCGTGTTCCCCGAAGCCGACGACGATGACGACGAGATCGAAATCGATCCGAAGGACCTCAAGATCGACATCTTCATGAGCTCCGGCCCTGGCGGACAGTCCGTGAATACCACGTACTCCGCCGTGCGCATGACGCACATCCCCACGGGCATCGTGGTGAGTATGCAGGACGAGAAGTCGCAGATCCAGAACCGTGCCGCCGCGCTGCGCGTGCTCAAGTCCCGACTGCTGGCCATGAAGCACGAGCAGGAGGCCGCCGAGGCCGCCGACATGCGTCACTCGCAGGTGCGCTCGCTGGATCGTTCCGAACGCATCCGCACATACAACTTCCCGGAGAACCGCATCGTCGATCATCGTACGAACTACAAGGCGTACAACCTTGACCAGGTGCTCGACGGCGACCTGCAGGCCGTGATCGACTCCGACATCCAGGCCGACGAGGCCGCACGCCTCGCCCAGGCTGACAAGCAGTAAGCAACTTCCTTAGTGTGATCACACTAACTGGCTGAACAGGCTGAAATCCTTGAAATTCCAAGGGGTCTGTTTTTTAGTGTGATCACACTAAGAAGAGGGGGTGGCTGCATGGTGGATAGTGTCTCGAATGGTGATGGTGTGGCTTCGGCTGGTGTGGCTTCGGCTGGTGTGACACCTGCGGATGAGGCACCTGCGGGTGAAGTTTCTGATGGTGGGTTTGATAATGCGGTTTCTGCTGGTGGGGTTCTGGAAGCATGACGTTTTCGAGTGAGACGGCTGATACCGCGCGTTTGGTGCGCAGCGCGTCCGACGTTCTGCGTCGAGCCGGAGTGAATACGCCCGAGCATAATGCCAAACTGCTGATGGCGCACGCGGCCGGAATATCGTTGCGTGATCTCGACATGATCATGCTGATGGGTCGTGATCTGCCGCTGTCGTTCGACCGTGCCGCATACCGTGTCATGATCGAACGACGTGCCGCACGCGAGCCATTGCAGTACATCGTCGGCACCGCGCCCTTCCGATATCTTGAGGTCGAGGTCGGTCCCGGCGTGTTCATCCCGCGTCCGGAGACCGAGATCGTGGTACAGGCCGGGCTGGATTGGCTGGCGACGGTCGACGTGCAGCATCCTCGTGTGGTCGATCTGTGTGCCGGCAGCGGCATCATCGGTCTGTCGGTGGCGGTCGAGGCGCCGGAGAGTAACGTATGGGCCGTGGAACTCAGTGAAACCACATATACGTGGACGGAACGCAATCGACAGCGCGTCATCCATGACCATCCCGATGTGGCGGACCGCTATCATCTCGTACTCGGCGACGCCACTGCGGACGAAACGTTGCGTGATCTCGACGGCAGCATCGATCTGGTGATCACGAACCCGCCGTACATCCCCGAATCCGAGATCCCCGAACAGCCCGAAGTGCGCGACCATGATCCCGAACTCGCACTGTACGGAGGATCGGCGGACGGACTGCGCATCCCCGAACGCATCATCGACCGCTCGGCGACACTATTGCGCGACGGTGGCGCACTGGTGATGGAACATGACATCAGCCAGGGCGATGCGCTGTGTGAGTACGTGCTGACGCACGGATTCGGCGAGGCTCGAACCGGCAACGATCTCACCGGTCGACCGCGCTACCTGTTCGCCTTGAAAATGGCGAAATAGCGGCGGCGAAATAACACCAACGCGAACATGCAGAACCCTCGTCGGCCAACACCGAACGGGGGTTCATGCATGTATTGACGGCATTGACGAATGTGCAGTCAGGCCACTGCCGCACGTATTCCTGCTGCCGTGCATACTTCACTGCGGCGCGTATTCCTGCTACTGCGCGTACTCCTGCAGTTCCGCGGCATCCGCGTCGGAGATCGTCTTGATCACACGCGCCGGATTGCCCACCGCCACCGAATTTGCCGGAATGTCCTTCGTCACCACGGCACCTGCGCCGATCACGCACCCGTCACCGATGGTCACACCGCCCAGCACGGTCACGTTGCCGCCGAACCAGCAGTTCGAACCGATGACGATCGGCCGACCGTACTCATAGTCGTATGTCGTGCCATCCTCGCGCGTACGCACATTACGATCCTGCCAGCGCAGCGGATGCATCGGCGGCAGCAGCGACACATTCGGTCCGAACAGCACATCGTTGCCGATCGTCACCGGCGCGCAATCCAGCACGGTGAAGTTGAAATTCGCAAACACGCGATCACCGATCGTGGTGTGGCAACCGTAGTCGAAGAACACCGGTCCCATCACATCGAGGTTGTCGCCATGACCGGGCAGCAGCTCGTCAAGAACGGCCGTGCGAGTCTTGGTGTCGTCGCGAGACAGGCCGTTGAACCTGGTGCATAGATTGCCGGCCTTGCGGCGCAACGCGTCCAGTTCAGGATCGGAGGCATCGTACAGCTTGCCGTTCAGCATCTCCTCGCGCTCGCTGGCACGCGGGGTGCGCAACTCCACCGGCGGGTACTTCGATGCGGACTGTGCGGAGGGCTCGGGCTGTGCGTTCGTGTTCGTCTGCGTGGCTTCGTCGCTCATCGTTCACTTCCTTGTCGTGGCGTTTGCATCATGTTGCCATCCAACTGCCTGTCGGACATGGCGACATAGCAAATGTGTACGTTCGTACGCATTATCTTGAACGATCTAAATCATAGCATCTGCGATCCGCCTGTGTGTTGTCCCGACTGACAATACGGGATCAGCGCCGTTATCGACCACTCATTGTCGTCCTCGAGAATGTCCAACGTCCCGCCGACCTGAGCCAATTGGCGCTCATAGCGTTGCAGTCCAGTTCCTCCCTGATCGTATGCCGACGGACCGAACCCCTTGTGACGACGAATGTTCGAGGACGAGATGACGACGCCATTCGGCATGGGCTGTATGGCGACGATGTGATATTCCTTCGGATCGGCGTGCTTGAGGATATTGCCATAGATCTCATGGATGAACGAGATGATCATATCGCGTGAGTCGTTGCTCGGAGTCGTATGACCCTCGCCGGATACAATGCCGGTACCACGGAATCCCAGCTCCTGAAGCTGCCGTTCGCAGTCGTCGATCATGATGCGGATCTGATGCAGCCAGTCGGAGGAATCGACATTCGTCGCAGTATTGGTAGCGGTATCAGAGAAATCCATGACTGTTCCATCACTGTCCCGGACCACGTCGATCGCCCTACGGACCTGCTGCAAGGCATCCTCGCAGGCATCCCGGACCGTGAGCAGCGTCTCCCGATCCTGAGCATGATCGGCATCGCCGTTCGACGTTCGCAGATCGATCATCGTGAGTGCATACGCCAGGTCGTTCGCGGCGGAGTCGTGGAGATGCATCTGCAACTGCTCCGACAGTCGCCTCTGTTGCTGCTGGTTTTTCAGTAATTCGTATGCTCTGGTTTTCCGCACCCATAATCCGACGCCCATAAAGGAGAAATACCAACATGCATATTGGGTCGCCGAAGCGATAATCCATGGGATATATCCGCCTTCGGAAAGAATGACGGTCATCGATGCCGTCACCGGTATCAGTGCGCCGATGAATCCCCGCCACGCGGAATGATAGGTGAGCCATGCGATGGAAAACAATGCACTCAAAAACATGGCGCTGGGCATGGTGAGTGCTGAAATATCGCCCAATGCATACAGGATCAGCAAAAACCACGGCGTGATCCGCGGCAATCGCGGAAGCAATGCCACGGTCAAGGCTGACGTAAGACAGAGCGCGACGGCTGGTTTGGCAGATACGATGCCGTAAATCATGAATCCGATCGTTTCCACAACCGTCATTACGGCAAGGGCGATGCAGATGATGACATGCCAATTGCGCCAATGCCGTGATATCAGACGGTGCAGGGCCTGCCTGAATGAAGATCGTCGTGCGTGTGCGTGTGCGTGTGCGTGTGCGTGTGCGTGTGCGTGTGCACGTGCGCGTGAATTATCGGGAACGTGGGCCATGTCTACCACAATCCTTTTCTGGCTCCCAAGGCAATCGCATGGGCGAGATTGCGGGCGTGCAGTTTGCTGACGGCTCTATTTTGATAGGAATACACGGTTGATTCGCTGATGTTCATGGTCGTTGCGATATCGCGCGTGGAATAGCCTTCGGCATATAGCCCAAGCGTTTTCTGTTCGCGTTCCGATAGTGCCTTGTCGTAGTCATGGTGTTCCTCCGAGGAGGTCGCATGGCTGATCGATCGTTTGGGGGAGTGCGGAATCGTGTCTGCGGGAAGGCCGTTTGCTATATCGTGGATGACTTTGGGGAGAGCCGTATTGAGGTGATCCTTGGTGATCAACGTGTATGCGCCGGCTTTGGATGATGCTTCCTGATATCGGTGCGCGGAGTATGCGGTGATCGCGATTACCGTGATATTGCGGGAGATCGTTCTTACGGTTTCGCATACGGTGGTTCCCGGCATGTCGTCGAGCGACATGTCCACGATGAGTACGTCGGGCGTTCGCCCCTGCCGGGAAAGACATCGCTGAATCGCGGTCGCTCCCGTGCTGCAGGTCCACAGCAGTCTGCAATTGTGGATTGTGGCGACGATCGCAGTCAATATGCGTAGCGCACAGGGATCGTTGTCCACAATGCCTACGCTGATCGGTGTCTGACTCTGCTGCATGTTTCCTGACATACCTTCTGACTTGCTGAGCCAATAGCGCTCGCTGATTTCATGAGTCCTCATTATTCCCGATTTGCCCTACCGTATCACCCCTTGCCGTGTCTCCCACGGCAAGCCTTGCCATCTTCTTCACTCATCTGTTGTCATTGCAGAAAAGCTGGGATTGTTTGTATGGCTGGAGAAGAGGATATGAGTGGTGTCTGGGTGTGGGCGAAGAGCCGTCATGTGGAGTGGATCGCGTTAATGATGGCGATGACATATGTGGCTTGTTTCTATGGGTGGCATATTGGCGTGCCCGTACAAATTTCAGTGAGCGGTGTGCAACTTTGGTTGAGGGCCGTGAATCTTCTGCCGATCGTTCTGGGGATCGTATCCGCAGCGATGCTGGCGTCGCCTATGCCGTGGATAGATGGTATTGCTTTGGAAAATGTAAGATTTGTGGGATTGGCAGCATATGTCGTACTTGGAGCTTTGATAATCGGCTCTGTATTGCTCCCGGTTAGATTGCTGTCGATTTTGCCTAGAAAATATGTTCCAGGTATTGATGCTATGGATGCTACAGGTTCGGCGTCTTTCTCTGAGGTAATTTCCGATTATCGCTTTTCTGTTTATGTAATACCTGTGATGTTTTTCCTATCTTGCGCGATTGCTGCTATTTCGTTATTGGGGAAGATTCTTGGATTGTTGATAGTTGTAATGCTATATGTCTTTAATGTAGTGCTATCCCTCATTCCGTCAATAGCACCATGTTCGCCTCTGTCGTTGACTGGCGTCAGTGAGGATGGTCTGGTAATGCTTTGGATGTTGATTGTTGCTGTTTTGTATGTACTTGCGTTGATTTGCTACTGGAGATGGAGTAGCAGGAACTTGATTGGCGATTTCTTTGCAATGAAATCATAAATTAGGAGTCTGGATAATGAAGCAAAACACAGTAATGATCAGTGGTCATGATCTTTCGATTTCATATGGCCGTCGTCGTGTAATCGATCATGCTGATTTCAATATTTCGCTAGGGGTTACCGGTCTCGTCGGGGCGAATGGTTCCGGAAAGACCACGTTGTTGAACGTACTGGCGACGATGGGGAGTCCTCAAACTGGGACGATTTGTGTTAACGGATTGAACATAGCTGATAAGCAGGGAAGGACAAAAATCCGATCCATGATGGGATACCTGCCTCAGACTTTCGATGTTATACGTGGCGCTACGGTTTTGGACAATGTGGCCTATGCGGCATGGGCGCATGGCGTCGCTGAGGATGACATGCCAACTATGGTGCATCATGCCTTGAAAAATGTCGATTTGCTGGATGTGACCAATGTGAGAGCAAAAACGCTGTCCGGAGGTCAGCGTCAGCGCTTGGGGTTCGCTTGCGCCACGGCTCATAGACCTAAAGTGTTGTTGCTTGATGAACCTACTGTGGCCTTGGACGAATCCCATCGAAGGCAAATGAACCATGTGATCTCTGTGATGGGTAGAGAATCGGCAATTGTGATGAGTTCTCATTTGGTCGAGGAGTTAGGATCATTTGCTGATAACATCATGATGCTGATGAATGGTCGTCTATATTCCGGTGAATCTGGAGTTATTGACAATGTGCAACAATGCGAATCAGATAGTGTAAATAGCGAAGACAAGGTCTTATTGTGAATAGACTGTTTATGAAATATCATTGGGTTAATCAACGTGAGTGGTGTCTTTATGGACTTGCAATTGTTATTATTTCCTTCGCTTATGTCATGTCTGGTTGGCGTTATCTAAGTGGTGGATTTGCGCGATGGTCATTTCTTGTCACCGTTAGTCGAGAAGGTATGTTGTTTGGCATATTGATACTTGGAATGATCGGAGGATATCTGGGTATAGCTCACAGCGGTCGTAATGTCGTTGTAGGGAGAATGGCATATCAAGGATACTCTCGTGTTTTTCTTCCGCGAATGATGGTACTGGTGTTCGTCGCAGTTTCCGGATTTATCATCGGACTGCTACCTCTGACGATCCATGTCGCGAATCGTGCTTCGTGGGGAAGCGTAGATGTGTTGTCGTTGTCATCCAGCTGCCTGGTGCTGTGCTGTGTCGCAGTTTGCTCGATATCACTGGGGGCGTTGCTTTCCACTCGGTGGGCTGTCGTATTGGTGCCGACCATCATGGGGTTCATTGTGCTGCTACCCGTGCTTGTCAATCAGACCGTATTGGTGAATACGGGTCTGTCGTCATTGCAGGCTGCGCCGGTGTGGATGGATGATTTCCCTACATTGGGCTGGGCTGTCACTGCACAGACTAATCTGATGCGCATTGCGTTGTATCTATTGCTTTCCTGCGCTGTAGTCAGACTATCCTGGCGGAACCTCAACGGCGAACGAATATTGACTGATGCAACCGCTTGGCTATGTACAATACTGTCCTTAGCTATTGTTGTGGGTTCTATCGTCAATTCCGCGCCTCTGGTGAGGCGCGACGCTGCCAGATTAGTATGCAAAGCCGTGACACAGAATGCTGAACTTTGTATGCATCCTGCCGATGCGATTATGGAGGATATGCTGTCTCAGGCCATGAAACGAACGCTGGCAGTCGTTCCCGAATCGGTACGATTGCAGGTGGTCGAAGGAGACTCTGGGTCGCGGATTGATGGCGCTGATTCCCGATCCGATATTCGTGCAACGTACATAATGTTCACTGGTGAAGAGAACGTGGATGAGTCGCAGAACGTCATTATTTCGTCATTGGCATATAGATTGAGCGGGCAGGAGGAATGCCCGGTCAATGAGCAATCCTCGGACGAGGATATGACACGTGATGAGATTGTCATGGCTTTGGAATCGTCCATTGCATTCCGTAGCGGTGGTTCCCGGATCCCCGTCGGTGTGGGGGAGGAGAGCGGCAAGCCGGTGTACTCCGAATTTCAGGGGCGGTTTGACCGGCTTTCCGACGCGGAATTCGTGCAATGGTACGCGGATAAATCCACAATGATCACCACCTGCACGCTGTCCGAAAAGGACCTGCCCTGATTTGTCCCTGATCGCTTTCGTCGGTATGCGGTGATGCAATGGTGAGGCTTGAACGGTATCGCTGAAATCATCTGAAATTGATCATCCGGTAGTTATCCGGTAGTGGAGGAGCCTCATATGGTGCGAATCATGCCGATCTGCGAGGAGTCGTTGGCGCTGGCGACCGAACTCGTGCAGGCGGGGAAACTGATCGTGGTGCCCACGGATACGGTGTACGGCGTGGCCTGCGACCCGCGTAATCCGGACGCCGTGGATCGCATCTTCAAGGCCAAGCGTCGTCCGCGTGCCAAGTCGTTGCAGGTGCTGCTCGCATCCGTGAACGACATCGATGCGCTCGGTCTTGATCTGCCCGTGCCGCTCGACCGTCTGTCCGACGAATTCCTGCCCGGTGCGTTCTCGCCGATCTGCGTGGCACGCGATGATTGCGCACTGGCCACCGTACGAGTGGACCCGCAGTCGCATCCGTCGCGCACACAGGGCATTCGCGTGCCGGATTCGGCGGACACCCTGCGTATTCTCAGGGCCACGGGTCCGCTCGCGGCATCCAGTGCCAACCTTTCCGGTCATGATTCCGCGCAGACCGCACAGCAGGCTGCCGCCGATCTCGGCGATGCGATCGCTCTGTATCTTGACGGTGGCCCCACTCCGGGACCACTCTCGAGTACAGTGGTGGCGTCGGACCCGCACGGGCGTGACGGCATCGCCATCCTCCGCGATGGCGTGATACCGCAGTCCCGCATTCGAGAGGCTCTGCACGGATCGCTGCGGCTGCACAGCGAATCGCAGCGGCTGCGCAATGCCGCCTCGCCGCTCGCGGATTCCGACGCGAACGACGACGGAGGTATTACGGCGTGAGGATCTACTTTTTCATCGCGGCCATCGCCGGTGGCGCAACATTTCTGTTGACGCCGCTTGTCAGACATCTCGCCATAGAATTCGGCGCGGTGGGCGAGGTGCGCGCCCGAGACGTGCACAAGGTGCCCACCCCGCGCATGGGTGGCGTGGCCATGATGCTCGGCTTTCTGGTATCCATGTGCTTTGCCAGCCAGCTGTCGCTGACCGAGGGACTGTTCCACGACAACCTGCAGCCGGTGGTCATCGCCGTGGGCGCGGTGCTGATTTGCCTGCTCGGCGTATGCGACGACCGGTGGGATCTCGACTGGATGCTCAAGCTTTCCGGGCAGCTCATCATATCCGTGTTCGTGGCGTGGGGCGGCCTGAAGGTCGTCTCGCTGCCATTCGGTTCGCTTGTGGCCACGTCGCCGAGCATATCCATGGCCGTCACGGCCATACTGATCGTCACCTCGATCAATGCGGTGAACTTCGTGGACGGTCTTGACGGACTCGCCTCCGGCATCGTGGCGATCGGCGGCATCGCGTTCGCCATATATTCGTATATCATCGCGCGCAATTCGCCCAGCTACGCATCCATGGCCACCATGATCGACGTGGCGCTTGTGGGCATCTGCGTGGGGTTCATCCTGCACAACTGGCATCCGGCCAAGCTGTTCATGGGTGATTCCGGTTCCATGCTGCTGGGATATCTCGTCACCTGCGCATCGATCGTGATGACCGGTCGACTCGACCCCACCACCATTCACGCCAGCATCTACCTGCCGGTGTTCATGCCGATCCTGCTGCCGATCCTGGTGCTGTTCCTGCCGGTGCTCGACATGATCCTGGCGATCGTGCGCCGCGTGAGCAAGGGACAGTCGCCGATGCACCCCGACCGTATGCATCTGCATCATCGCATGCTGCGTATCGGCCATACCGTGCAGGGAGCCGTGCTGATCCTGTGGGGATGGGCCGCGCTGATTTCATTCGGTTCGATTATGATTCTGTTCTTCAAGGCGCAGTACGTTGCCACAGGATTCGCGATCGCGACCATTCTGCTGACCGTGGCTACGCTGTATCCGTACGCTCGCCGGCGTATTCCGGAGATCCGCGAGGAGAACGCGGCACTGGCCGCCGCCCGCGCGACGAACGGGCGACCGAAACACAGTACGGATACCGTGATCGAGGACGAGCAGACGCCTAAGGAAGGGAAGGCTTAGACATGACGGAGGAGAAGAATACGGAGACGAATGCCGGGGCCGCTGCGGCGCCGAACTCCGAATCAGGTCAGGAATCAGGCAAGGAAGAGCGTCATCTGTTCGCCAAGCCGCGTCGTGCCGGCGAGGAGACCGTATGGGATCTGATGTATCGTGCGATCTACCAGAGCGTGATGTTCCTGCTGGTGTTCGCCGTGCTCAGCGCCATCGCCGGATACATGTTCTCAGGCATTCTGGGCGTATGGTCGGCGCTGGTGGCCATCGTGGCCGTGGTGCTGCTGTGCCTGACCAACCCGGTGCTGGTGGCAGTGCTGAGCCGCATGCATCTGCGTCCGGCCGCGTATCTGACGTGGTTTCTGCTGGGCTGGATCTTCAAGATCGCCATCGTGGTCGTAATCCTCATGGGCGTACAGCATGCGTCGTGGCTCAATCCGAAGCTGTGCGCGATCTTTATGCTGATCGGTGCGGCCGTGATCCTGGGTGCGGAGATCCATACGGCGGCCACGTCACGTGTTCCGTACGTTGATCCGCCGGCCAAGCGTGATCGGGATGATGACGTCAACACCGAGTACTACGACGACTGATCAAGTGACTGATGACGTGATCAATATGACTGTCGTCATCTGATCGATCGGTTTTGCCATGCTGCGAGACGCTGTCTGATGCCCGGATTCCGGACGTCGGACAGCGTTTTTTCTTGAATCATGATAAAGCTACAACACACGAATTTGCCGAGGTCTACGTGGCACTATAAAGTAACTTTATGGCTTCTAACACTTCTGTAGAACAAGAGTCCCTTTACAATCCCGTAGCAGCACCGTTCCAGCAGATTGGTCTGGCCTATGACGATGTTCTGCTTCTGCCGAATGAAACTGATGTCATCCCCTCTCAGGTCGATACCACCACTCGCCTGACCCGTGACATCACCATGAAGTCCCCGGTGCTGTCCTCCGCCATGGATACGGTCACCGAGGCCCAGATGGCCATCGCGATGGCCCGTAACGGTGGCATCGGCGTGATCCACCGCAACCTCAGCATCGAGGATCAGGCGAATCAGGTCGATATCGTCAAGCGCAGCGAGTCCGGTATGATCTCCGACCCGCTGACCGTGCACCCCGACGCCACGCTCGCCGATCTCGACAAGCTGTGCGCCGCCTATCATGTGTCCGGCCTGCCGGTTGTCGACAACGACGATCATCTGGTCGGCATCATCACCAACCGTGACATGCGTTTCATCGCCTCCGACGACTACGACCGTCTTCGTGTCTCCGACGTGATGACCAAGGAGAACCTGGTCACCGGTCCGGCCGACATCTCCAAGGAGGACGCCCACCGTCTTCTCGCCCAGCACAAGGTCGAAAAGCTGCCTCTCATCGATGAGAACGGCAAGCTCGCCGGCCTGATCACCGTGAAGGACTTCGTGAAGACCGAACAGTACCCGGATGCCACCAAGGACGAGCAGGGTCGTCTGCGCGTAGCCGCCGGCATCGGCTTCCTCGGCGACGCCTGGCAGCGTGCCACCGCCCTCATGGAGGCCGGTGTGGACGTGCTCGTGGTGGACACCGCCAACGGTGAGGCCCGTCTGGCCCTCGACATGATCCGTCGCATCAAGGCCGACAGCGCCTTCAACGGCGTGCAGGTCATCGGCGGCAACGTGGCCACCTACAACGGTGCCAAGGCTATGATCGATGCCGGTGTCGACGCCGTCAAGGTGGGTGTGGGCCCCGGCTCCATCTGCACCACCCGCGTGGTGGCTGGCGTTGGCGTGCCGCAGCTCACCGCCGTGTACGAGGCCGCCCGCGCCTGCAAGGCCGCCAACGTGCCGTGCATCGCCGACGGTGGCATCCACTACTCCGGTGACATCGGCAAGGCTCTGGTGGCCGGTGCCGACTCCGTGATGCTCGGCGGTCTGCTTGCCGGTTGCGAGGAGGCTCCGGGTGAGAAGGTGCTGCTGCACGGCAAGCAGTACAAGCTGTACCGCGGCATGGGCTCGCTGGGTGCCATGGCTCCGCGTGGCAAGAAGTCCTACTCCAAGGACCGCTACTTCCAGGCCGACGTTACCAGCAGCGACAAGGTCGTTCCGGAAGGCGTCGAAGGTCAGGTGCCCTACCGCGGACCGCTCAACTACGTGCTGTACGAGCTGGTCGGTGGTCTGCATCAGACGATGTTCTACGTGGGTGCCCACAACATCGCCGAGCTCAAGGAGAAGGGCAAGTTTATCCGCATCACCGACGCCGCGCTGCGTGAGTCCCACCCGCACGACATCGTGATGACCAAGGAGGCCCCGAACTACACCGGCTTCCACAGCTGATTTCGTTGATTTCAGCTCACTGATTCCCGTGATCATGCACTGACCGGGGAATCGCAAACGAAACGATCGCCGCTGGTCCCAGTCCATCATTGGCTGGAACCAACGGCGATCGTCGTATATGCCCGTATATGGCGACGTTTCCGCGGCGTCACGCGGGTCGGGTTGCGTCACATGGGTCGGGTTGCGTCACGCGGACCGGGCGGCCCACGTGACGCAACGCGGCGGCGTCACGCGGACTGCGTTGTACGGCTTATGCGAGGCGCTGTCTGTGCCTCATGAAGTCGTCGTTCCCTCACTCATCCTTCGCCATACGGTTGGGCGTAGAGTAAGTGCATGAACGTGTGTATTGTCATAATCGCACACAGCCACGTCCGTTTCTTACATAATGTACGTTATGCGTGATGCTGTTACAGGTCGGTCTGGCGGACGTGGTTGACGAACCACTCGACGTGACTGCATTCCTCACAAACAAGGATGTCGGCGGATCGGTTGAGGAAATCAAGGTCAAGCAAGGTCATGCCTGCGGTGTTGAGCAACGCCTCGCCTTTGACGAACGATCGTCCGCCGCACTGCGTACAGGTGACCGCATGGCCGTTGGCTTCGTATGGATGGGCGACATTGTTTTTCGGCGTTCCCAGAAAATCTGACAATCCCATGGTTGGCTCCTTCGCTTGAATGATTCCTCCAGTATAGGGGGTGCCTCAAGATTACGGAGAGGGGCATCGTTACGTGGGCCGTATGCTGTTACGTGGGCCGGGCGGCTCGCGTAACGGTGTTGTACAAACGTTGAAATTTCAACGTTTTCGAGGACTGGTTATGTGGGGCTGACGGCCCACGTAACGTACCGCGGCCCACGTCACGCGAACCAGAATCCCTGGAAATCGTATTTGAAGACGCGATAGATGAATACGGAGTTGATCTTCATCGTGTAGTTACGCAGCAGCGTGCCGTCGGTGGTGTAGACGCCCCAGACGCCCTTGATACCCGACTCGGTGATGATCGTGCCGTCCTTATACTCCTCGGCGCTGCTGATGTAACCGGAGAACGGCACCTCGAACCTGCTGACCAGCGAATAGGTGCCGGCATTCTCGTCCACCAGATACTTCTGGAAGTACGAATGCACGTCGGTGGCGTTGCTGTTGAGCGTGGTGACCATGCCGGGGATCTGCGACCAGTCGTAGTCATTCGTGGCGCTCACGCCGCCGTTGTTGTTGAACATGTAGATGTAGTACTGGCCGTCGGGCAGGGAATCGTCCTTGACGTACGTGACGGTGTGCTGTCCGCCGGAGCTGGGGAAGTCGCCGATCTTCGTGAGATTGTAGTTCGCATACGCGGTCTCATCCCAGAACGTCTTCTCGCCGATGATGTACTTGAGCGTGGGCGTGCCGTCAATGTCGTCGATCTTGATGATCGACGATGTTTCACGCGAACTGACGATGATGCTGTTGTCGTCGGGCACGTACTGGATGGTGTTGAGATGAATCCAGTCCCATGCGTCCGAACCGCTGTTGGTGGAGGTGGCCCTGGCATTGTCGTCATGCTTGGTGGTGGACTTGTAGTCGCCGAGCAGATCGCCCATGTCGACCAGCAGTGTGGTCTTGCCGGTGGCAAGGTTCACGCGTACGATGCGATCCTGCACGGTGTTGCTGGTCATGTCGGTGGCGAGCACGAGCAGGTTGCCGCTGTTGTCGAACACGTAGTCGTGATGCAGAATGTACTGATCGCCGAGATTGTAGAATTTCTCGATGCGGCCGAGACGATTCATGGCCACGATGTCGTGCGTGGACGTGCTGTAGTACATGAGTCCGTCACGGAACACGAATCGTTGCGCGCGGTAGTAGAGGATCGGGATCTCACCGCGCAGCACGCCGTAGTCGTCGTAGAGATAGACCAGATCCTGCTCGGCGCTGTCGTTGCCGAGCACGGCGTACAGGCCATTGCCCATCGTGCCGGCGTATTCGGTTTTGGCACCGGTCTGAGTGACGGAATGATTGAGCTGTACCTGTTCGCCGCCGATGGTCGCCGCGGCCTTCTTGTGAATGGTGCGGGTGACGGTCTCGCCGTTCTGCGAGGTGAGCGTGACGGTGATGTCGTTGTCCTTGCCGGGAATGAGTCCGATGACCTGGAATTCATGTTCGGTGGAGTAGTCGTTGCCGCCGGCGGGTGTGGCGGAGAAGTCCGGATAGTTGGTGTCGGGCGTGCTCACCGTGTAGGAGACCTGAGTGACGTCATCGGTGGTGAAATACACATACAGTGACGTGGTGTTGGTGCCGTACGGGTTCTCCTCGACCAGCATGTTGTCGACGGTCCAGCCTCCGCGTGCCTTTTTGGCGTCCAGTGTGCTCTGCGCCTGGTTCTGATAGTCCTCGGTGTAGATCTTGGCGATCTTCGCCGATACGTCGGATCCTGCCGATGCGGTGTGCGGGGAGAGGAATGTCACTGCGCCCATGGTTGCGATCAGGATCGCAACGACGATTGCGCTGCATATGGTCTGAACCGTGGTTTTCATGGCAGGGCCTTTCAGGGGGAAGTCTGTTGAAAAGGTGATTCGGACTGGATCGCTGCCGAACCACTGACAATGTATGATCGGGCGCTTCGTTGCGTCTGGATCGTTCCTGAAAGGACAGTGAAAAAACAGGCCAAATATTCTAATAACGATGAACGGCAGATTGCAATCATCTTTACGGATGATTCTGCGCTGCGGGATGAGGCGTGTGCGCGGTTTGGGAATGACGATGGTGGGTGATGCCGTCAGACTGCCGGATCACTAGACCTTGTGCCGGCATATGAAAAATCCCCCACAGTCTTGTGAACCATGGGGGATTGGGGAAGGAGGATGGAGAGTAGTTCGGTTTTTGCCAAGGGGTGTGGCCTCGATGATGTCTCGAAACCACACCTTGGGGGTTACTTGACGCGCTTGATGCCGAGGACCGAGATGGCGGCGATGGCGGCCATCACGATGGCGGTCGGGAACACGAAGTTGTAGGAGCTGGTGGCGGCGACGATGCTGGAGGTGATCGCCACACCGATGGCCTGACCGGCGCAGGTGGCGATGTTCATGAAGCCGAGGTCCTTACCGGCGGTCTCCTTGTTCGGCAGCACGTCGACGTTCAGAGCCTGATCGACGGACAGGTACATGCCGTAACCGAAGGAGGCGATGCCGCCGAAGAGGAACATGCCCATCTGGGTCGGGAAGATCCACGGCATGGACAGACCGATGGCGAACACGGCGCAGGCGACGGCGATCGGGGCCTTGCGGCGGTGGAGGGCGTCGGCGATCGGGCCGGAGATCAGCGATGCGATCATGGAGGCGACCATGGTGAGCACGGAGATCACGGACATCGACACGGCGGCCTGCTGGGTGGATTCGCCGATGTGGTCGGTCAGGATGTACAGCTGGTAGCTGAAGATCATCTGGTAGGCGACGATGAGGCAGGTGCGGCAGATGAAGGCGCGGTAGAAGTCGCCGCAATCCTTCAGCGGCGGGGTGAGGGACTCGACGATGACCTTCCAGGTGGACTTGCTGGTGTCCTTCACCATGTCCTTGGAGGAGGGCTCACGCGGGGCGATGATGACGGCGAGCACACCGGCGGCCAGTGCGCACAGACCCGTGCAGATGAAGCCGACCTCGACGTTCTCGATGAAGCGGGAGCCGATGAGGGTACCAATACCCTGGCCGATCACACCGCCACCGCCGATGGCGGCGGACACGGTTGCACGGGATTCCTCCTCAACGCGGTCGGAGATCAGTGCGTAGATAGGAGCCTGCACCATGTTCAGGCCGATAAGGGCGATGACGTAGAAGACGCCGATCAGCACGGCGGTGGACGGGCGGCTCAGCGACCAGAAGCAGATGCCGTAGATGAACGCGCCAGTGAAGATCCACGGGGTGCGCTTGCCCCAGCGGGATGCGGTGCGGTCGGAGAGGGCGCCGATGAACAGCGCGATGAAGATGGAGGCGATGGAGCCTGCCGAGTTGATGGCGCCGAGTGCTGCGGTCGACTCGGTGGCGCCCATGCCGAGGTCAGCGCGCAGGCGCTGCGGCACGAGCACGGACATGGTGCCGAAGAACGCCACACCGGAAAGGATGGCGAAGGCCATGAAGCCGGCGGTGTACCGCCACTTATTGGTCTTGTTGGGACTCGTGGGAGTCGCTGTTGCTGCGGTCATTTTCTTTTCTCCTCTTTGAGATCGGTTATGTGGAGAGGTAAGAGTTGATGGGGATTGTGCCGGGCGGGGATGGGGAAACGCCCGGCACAATCGTTAGGGAAGGGAAGGGTAAGTCTGGTGTGGGTGAGTCGGCCGGCTGACCGGCTCACCCGTGGCCCGGATCGCGGATCAGAGCTGGACCCAGGCGGAAGTGTCCTGCGGGAGCTTGCCGTCCTCGGTCAGCGGGCCGGAGGTGAGCAGCAGCTCACCGGCGGGCAGATCGACCGGGTCCGCACCGAAGTTGGTGATGGAGGCCCAGCCGTTGGCGCGCTTGTAGGCGATCGTGCCTCCGGTGAAGCCGTTGGCGCCGTCGGGCTTGCCGCTGGAGCGGTCCTCGGGCAGCCATTCGATGGACAGGTCGGTGGTCTGCAGCTGGTGACGCAGTGCGATGACCTTGCGGTACAGGTTCAGCATGGAGTCCGGATCGGCGTCCTCCACGTCGGCGGCGAAGTCCTTGTACCAGGCCGGCTGCGGCAGGTGCGGCTCTTCGGTGGCGTCGGCGGGGGAGAAGCCGAAGGATCCGTCGGTGCCGAACTCATCGTCCGGGTTGGCGAGCTTCGGGGCGTCGGCGGCGACCCACGGCAGCGGCACGCGGCAGCCGTCACGGCCCTTGGTGCTGGCGGCCTGGGAGGTGCGGTGGCCGGACGGGTCCTCCACGCGATCCCACGGGATGTCGGCGACCTCGAACAGGCCGAGCTCCTCGCCCTGGTACACGTAGACGGATCCGGGCAGGGCCATCTCCATGAGGATGGCGGCGCGGGCGCGCTTGGTGCCGAGTTCCTTGTTGAGCGGGTAGGTGGTGCCGTCGCGCAGCACCCAGTCCTTGGCCAGCTGGTGGTATTCGCTGGTGGGGACCTGCGGCAGGCCGTAGCGGGTGGCGTGGCGGACCACATCGTGGTTGCTCATCACCCACGTGGCGGAGGAGCCGGAGCGCTCGGCGCTGGCGATGCCCTCATCGATGGCCTGGTGCATGGCGTCGCGGATCCAGTCCTTCTTGGCGAACTCGAAGTTGAAGATCTGGCCCAGATCGTCGGGGCTGGCGTACAGGTACTGGCGGTTGGGCTGCACCCAGGCCTCGGCCACGGCGAATGCCGGCGGGTTGTACTCGTTGAAGACCTTGCGCCACTCGTGGTAGATCTCATGGACCTCGTCACGGTCGATCACCGGGTGGGATCCGTCGTCGGGCTGGTCGGAGGTGCACCACACCACGTAGTTGTCGAGGTCGTCACGGTCGAGGTCCTTGGCCAGGCCGTGGGCCACGTCCACGCGGAATCCGTCGGCGCCGTGGTCGAGCCAGAAGCGCAGGGTCTTGATGAAGTCCTCGCGCACTTCGGGGTTCTTCCAGTTGAAGTCGGGCTGTTCCTTGGTGAACATGTGGAGGTACCACTGGCCGTCGGGGACGCGGGTCCATGCCGGCCCGCCGAAGTGGTTGTCCCAGTTGGTCGGGGGCTGGTCGCCGTTGGGGCCCTTGCCGTCGCGGAAGATGTAGCGGTCGCGCTCCGGGGAGCCGGGGGCGGCCTTGAGTGCGACCTGGAACCATTCGTGCAGGTTGGAGCTGTGGTTGGGGACGATGTCGACGACCACCTTGATGTTGTGGGCGTGGGCGGCCTTGGCGAGTTCGTCGAAGTCGTCCATGGTGCCGAGCTTAGGGTCGACGTTGCGGTAGTCGTCCACGTCGTAGCCGCCGTCGGCGAGCTGGGAGGGGTAGAAGGGGCTGAGCCAGATGGCGTCGACGCCGAGCTTGGCGAGGTAGTCGATCTTCTCGGTCACACCGGCGATCTGTCCGAGTCCGGAGCCCTTGGAGTCCTTGAACGAACGGGGGTAGACCTGATAGACGACGGCCTGCTTCCACCACAGTGCCGGATCGTTGAGCGCGTTCTCTGCCATGAAATACTCCTTTGTTTCCCATTGTCGAGTCGGTTTGCACCGGCTTGTTCCATTGACGCTCTCCGAGCGGTCTATAAAAGCGCTTGCACTTTTGATGCGCGCAAACCGACCGTTCGGTTGAAAGTCGTGTATTGCCTAGGCTTCCTTGTCTCCCTATTGACTCGTTGGCCTAGGTGGTATCCCATCCCTCACCGTGGTTGATGAGGTGTTGTGTTGGTATTCATAATAGCGTTTGCATTAACTATGTCAAAACGTTATCGGCGTGTCGTATTTCTAAGTACTAGAAATCGTTGGAAATACAAGTGTTTGATGACTTGCAAGCGCTTTTATGAAAATGAGCAAAAACGTTTGTATATGGGTTATACTGATCATGTGAACGTACCCATAGGGTGAATGCGACCGCGATGTGGCGGGCGTGTGTCTGTGATATACCATACGAATGGTCGGTCGTCCTTTTCGACCGTTCCGTGGTCCATCATCCGTGGATGACCATGAAGGCGGTAGACATATATATAAGGAGGCGAACGATTATGGCACGAACCACGATCTCAGAGGTGGCCAAAGCGGCTGGCGTATCCGTCTCCACCGTATCGCGTGCACTGCGCGGACTGGACAAGGTCAACCCGTCCACGCGTAAACGAGTGGAGGATGCCGCGGAAAAGCTCCACTTCTCCTTCTCCAAGAGCGCGTCATCGCTCGCCAGCGGCAAAACCATGCGCGTGGGTGTATTGCTGGCCGATCGCATCAGTGGATGGTTCAACTCGCACGCCTTCGAAGGTGTGTACGAGGCACTGTCCGTACATGGATATGATGTGATCCCCTACGTGATCTGGGACGAACAGTCCCTGGATAACTTCTTCCAGACCCTGCCTGGCAATCAGAACGTCGACGCCGTGATCGTGTTCTCCTTCGACCTTGACGACGCCAAGAAGCAGGTGCTCAAGGAACTCACCGTGCCTGTGGTGGGACTCAATACTCCCAGTGACGACGGGTACGGTGCCACCGCGCGCATCGATGACAACACCTCCATGTATGCGCCCGTCCGACTGTTGCATTCGCTGGGACACCACAGTCTGGCCTACGTGGAACAGCCTGACACTTCGCCATTCTTCAGTTCGTCCCGCATCCGTTCTCAGGGGTTCGTTTCCGCCGCGCGTGAACTCGGCTATGCCGACGACGAGATCATGACGGTTCCCGCCATCGTCTACACCGGTATGCGCAGTCAAATGGACGCCTACTCCGGCATCGCCGCCCAGCTGGTCGGCTCGCCGTCGCGTCCGACCGGGGTCTGCGTGGAGAACGACAAGGTCGCCGTCGCATTGGTGCGCGAACTGGTTCGCGTGGGAGTGAAGATACCGGAGGACATGTCGGTCATCGGATTCGACGACGACACCCGCGCCCCGATCCTCGACCTCACCACCGTGCATCAGGACCCCACCGAACTTGGACGTTCCGCCGGCAACAAGGCGCTCGCGCTCATGCGCGGGGAAACGCTCTCCGATCCGTACGGCGTGGTGCCCACGTCGCTCGTGCTGCGCGGCACCACGGGACCGGCTCCCGAAGACGACTGAAAATCCCGTGGTCGCGGTACGCTTACCTGTTCCATAGATAGGGGAAAGGCTGAATATGGCATCGCATAACGACATCGAAACGTTCGACCCGTCCGAATCACGCATGATCTGGATTGACTGCGAAATGACCGGACTTGATATCTTCCACGACGAACTGTGCGAGGTATCCGTCGTGCCCACCGACTTCAACCTCAACGTGCTCGACGAAGGCATCGACCTCGTCATCAAGCCGTCGGACGCCGCCGTCGCCCAGATGAACGACTTCGTACGTCATATGCACACCAGCTCCGGACTGATCGACGAATGGAACGCCAACGGTCTGCCGCTCGACGAGGCCCAGCGTCAGGTGGTCGAATACGTAAAGCAGTGGCTGCCCGCCAAGGGCAAGGCGCATCTCGCCGGCAACTCCGTGGGCAGCGACAAGAAGTTCCTCGACCGCTACATGCCCGACCTGATGAGCCTGCTGCACTACCGCGTGATCGATGTGAGCACCCTCAAGGAGCTGTCCCGCCGCTGGTACCCGGACGTGTACCGCAACAAGCCAGCCAAGCACGGCGGCCACCGCGCGCTCGCCGACATCATCGAATCGCTTGACGAACTGCGCTACTACCGCGAGGCGTTCTTCAAGCCCGCGCCCGGTCCGGACGCCGAACAGGCACGTGCCATCGCCGCGGACATCGAGGCCACCAGCCTGCTGCGCAAGTACGAGGAGGACGGCAACCCGGTGGAGGACGCCAGCACCCCGGAGAAGGCCGACTACTAAACCACGCCGCCGATTCCCATCATCTCAAGGGTGAGACGATGGGAACGATAGAACAAGCCGTGGAATGTTAATGACGATTGGCATTCCACGGCGTTACAAATAGACTACGAATCAGACCGCGGTTCACTTTCGTTTACAACTGAGCAAATTCCGGGAATTGTTCCACCCCTTAAATACTGAATCAACGTAAGGGGTTGAGAACGTTGAACGACATCATCGATGTCGTCGTGAATCCGCATCATCTCGATCGCGATATACAGCCGGACCGTTTCTGAACGAATTCCCGTTCGCGACCCCTTCGAAGTTGACTCGCTAGAGGAAGGGGGCTCGAATGGAGCCGCTTCTCGTGGTGCTTTCCGGACTTCCGATGACACTGCTGATCACCGTCGCATCATTCGCGATCGGCGCGGTACTCGGAATCCCCATGGCGTTGGGCCTGAGGACGGGCATAGCGCCGATCCGCTGGATCGTCCGCCTTATCGTGGACCTACTGCGCGGCATTCCCATGATCGTATGGCTGTTCCTGTTGAAATTCGGTCTGTCCACACCGGCGTTCCGCATCACCGCACTGGAGGCCGCGATCGTCGGACTGGGACTCATCTCGGCAGGATATCTCGCCGACATCTACCGAGGTGGACTGCAGGCGGTGTCCAAAGGCCAATATGAGGCCGCCGCGGCGCTCGGCATCCCCGGCACGGTATCGTTCTTCGGCGTGATCGTGCCGCAGGCCGCACGTATCGTCAGCCCGTCCATCGCCACGTATCTGATCGGACTGCTCAAGAACTCGTCCATCGCGTCCACCATCGCCGTGGCCGAAATGGTGTTCATGGCACAGGGATACGCCCGGCAGAACATCAACTCCGTGGCAGGCGTACTGCCCTATGCCATCGCCGGTGTGCTGTACATCGTGCTCAGCATCCCCGTGGCCATGCTGTCGCGCAAACTCGACGCCAACCTTCGCAAGGCGGTGATCTGACATGACGACACAGGAACCACTGTTGCAGTTCTGGTCCGAAGGGCTGCCCGGCATGCTCCATGGGCTGCAGGTCAGCGTGACGCTCGCCGGAGTGTCCATGATCATCGGTTTGCCGCTCGGCCTGCTGTTCTGCATGATGGTGATGAGCCACAACCGGTTCGTCAGCGCACTCGGCCTGGTCGTCGTAGAAATCGGACGAGGCATGCCCGCCCTGATCATCCTGTACCTCGTGTACTTCGGTCTACCCACTTTCGGGGTGCTGCTCGACAGCTTCCCCTCGGCCATCATCGCTCTGGCGTGGAACTACTCCTGCTACTGCTCGGAGATCTTCCGAGCCGGCATCCAGGCGGTGCCAAACGGACAGAACGAGGCCGGCGATGCGCTCGGACTCGACGGCGGCACCACGTTCCTCTACGTGATCCTGCCGCAGGCCTTCCGCTCCATCATCCCGGCACTGCTCGGCCAGACCATCCTCCTGTTCCAGGACACGTCGCTGGCCTACACCGTGGCCGTGCCGGAACTCATGAAGGAGGCGTACACCTACGGATCAACCACATTCCAGTATCTGCGCGTCTTCGTGCTCGCCGGACTGTGCTACGCGGTGATCACGCTTCCCGCATCCTGGATCACCCGCTGGCTCGAACGCCGTCTGGCATTGAGCTACTGAGTCGGTGTTGAGCCGCTGAATTCTTGCAATCCCGCAATTCCCACCACGACATGCCGCAGGCCCGACCTTCCTGCGCGCGCCGTCCCCACATCAAGGTCATCGGTCGTGGCGACACCTCGACCGCACACAGAGAGGAACAATCATGAAGATCTCACGAGGAATGAAGCTGATGGCCGCGGCCTGTGCCGCGTTGATGAGCGTCAGCGCGCTCGCCGCATGCGGCAGCGGTTCGTCGGGCTCGTCCAGCTCCGCCAAGAGCGACTGTACGCCGCTGGTATCGGATATCACCACCATCAAGTCCGGCACGCTGACGGTGGGTGTGATCGATCAGCCGCCGTACTCGAGCTACAACGGCGGCAACCCCGAGGGCATGGACATCGACTTCATCAAGCAGATCGCCGACGCCAACTGCCTGAACGTCGAATGGCAGCAGGCCTCGTTCGCCAACGCCATGCAGGCCATCGCGTCCGGCCAGATCGACACCGCCACCGGCGATATCAACGTGACCGAAAAGCGCGCCCAGGTGGTCGACTTCCCGAAGTCCATCTACCTCGAGGGCGTGGGCTACGCCTCCAAGAAGGACACGGACATCAAGACCCTCGACGACATCGACGCCAAGGGCATTAAGACCATCGGCATCGGCGACGGCTACGGCTGGCTCGAGGACATGAAGAAGGTGTTCGGCGACAAGGTGAAGACTTACCCGAGCTCCGTGGAGATGAAGCAGGATCTTGAGGCCGGACGCGTCGACATGATCATGGAGGCGTACGGCACCGCGGTCGACGAGTTCAAGGGCAACAGCGACATCGTCGTGGAATACGCCAACAAGAACCCGGACAAGCGCATCAACTCGCTGGTCGAGCCCCCGGAGGTGAGCTACCCGTACACCAAGGGCAACAGCTCGCTCGGTCAGGCGTTCGACAAGGGCATCGAGAAGATCATCAAGGACGACAAGGTCAAGCCCACGCTGAAGAAGTACGGACTGGACGAAGGCCTTGCCGATATTCGTGACACGCAGTACGTGGTGCCGATTACCAAGTGAGAATTCGCAGATGACGTCTGCGTCATGACGAAACGTTCCGACGAAGCGTTATGACGCTATGACGTCTGCGATATGAACGGACGGTCGCCTTCGATCGTCGGCCCGCTAAGGGTGGGATGGGGATCGAAGGCCTCCGTAGGTGCGTATCGCCGCACGACAAACGGCAACACGACCGCGACAACCGGTAAATGACCAACGACGATACAACGGCGACAACAAGGAGACGACGATGACACTGGCATCATTGGTTTCGGAAACGGTGTCCTCCACCGAGGACGAGGACCACAGCAAGTACATGATCGAACTGGGTGGTGTGGTCAAGTCATACAACGGCAACACGATCCTTCATGGGGTGTCGTTGCGTGTGGAGCGCGGCGAGGTGTGCTCGATCATCGGCCCGTCCGGCGCCGGCAAGTCCACGCTGCTGCGATGCATCAACCTGCTGGAGCAGCCCGACGACGGGAACATGATGATCGACGGGCAGTTCGTGGACTTCACCGAAAACCTCACCAAGGGCGACCTTATGGCGCTGCGTCGCAAGTGCGGTATGGTGTTCCAGCAGTTCAACCTGTTCCCGCACATGAGCGCGCTGAAGAACGTGGTGTTCCCGCAGCAGCATGTGCTCGGCCGCAGCAAGGAGGAGGCCGAGGAGCGTGCCATGGAGCTGCTCAAGCGCGTAGGGCTGGAGGACCGCGCCGACCACAAGCCGTCGCAGCTGTCCGGCGGTCAGCAGCAGCGCGTGGCCATCGCCCGTGCGTTGGCGCTCGATCCTGCCGTGATGCTGTTCGACGAGCCGACGTCCGCGCTGGACCCCGAGGTCAGCGGCGACGTGCTCAATGTGATGAGGGAGCTTGCCGAGGGCGGCATGACCATGTGCGTGGTCACGCATGAGATGAGCTTCGCCAGGGACGTCGGCGATCATCTGGTGGTGATGGCCGACGGTGCGATCATCGATGAGGGTGATCCGAAGGAGATCATGGCCCATCCGGTGAACGAGCGGACCAAGCAGTTCCTCAGCGCCGTTGGTCGTTGACGACGACGGCCGGGTGACGGATTCGATTGTGCCGATGCAGTCTTCCCATAGGGGAAGACTGCATTTTCTATTGGACTGTGTTCTATATGTTTCGTCATGTAATGCAGTGCTAACACAGACAAAAAACCAGTCGTAACAAGGATTCATATACTTTAAAAATAGAACACGTTCTAGAACATTGAATATAAATAGTTGGTGTTGAACAGAACGTGATCGTCAGAAGAAAGGGGTGGATCTCATGACCGCACGTCTCCATCACGTCATTCGATCCACGGAACTGTTTGCCGATGTGCCGGTCGCAACGCTGATCGACACCGACGCGGCTCCGCTGGAGAAGATCGAGGAATCCGGGCTGGTCGGCATGGGCGGGGCCGGTTTCCCGACATTCAAGAAGCTGAAGTTCGGCAAAGGCTGCACCACGGTGATCGCCAACGCCGTCGAATGCGAACCGCTGCTCGAACACAACACCGCCAGGGCCGAGACCGACCCCGAAAAAATACTCTCCGGACTCACCATCGCCATGCGCGAAGTGGGGGCCTCGCGCGGCATCGTGGCGATCAAGCCCAAGAACGCCAACGCCGTGCGCAGCCTGCAGGCGGCGCTCGACTCCGCTGCGGCGGGAGCCTACGACTTTGACATCGATCCGGGCATCGAGATCGTATTCCTCAAGGACCGCTACCCGGCGGGCGACGAACGCGCCATCGTGCGCGACGTACTCGGCACATTGCTGCCGCCGGACGCCATACCCAGCGCGGCCGGAGCCGTGGTCATGAACGTCGAATCGCTCATGCGCGTGCACAACGCCGTCGTGGAGAACCTCGCCGTGACCACCAAGGACATCACCGTGGCGGGACACATCGAAGGCAGCGGATACGACAACGACATCAGTCTGGTCGTCTACGACGTGCCGATCGGCACCAGCGTACGCGACGTGCTCGCCGCCCTGCATGTGCACGAGCCGACCGACGACGAACAGATCATGATCGGCGGACCGTACATGGGCCATCTTGGCACCCTCGACGACACGATCTCCAAGACCTCCGGCGGCATCATCATCGCCGGTCCAGAACTTGCCGACGCCGGACCCATGGGCATCATCGTCTGCGCATGTGGTGCCAGCGAGGACCGACTCCGCGCGATCGTGGCCGCCAAAGGTGCCGCGCTGGTCGACGTCCGCCTGTGCAAGAACGCCTGCCGTCTGCCCAACGGACGACTCAAGTGCCGCAACCCCGGCATCTGCCCCGGGCAGGCGCAGAACATCATCGCCCTCAAGAAGGAGGGTGCGCAAAGCGTACTGATCTCCCACTGCACGGACTGCTCCAACACCGTGATGCAGGTGGCACCGAAACTCGGCATGCGCGTGCACCACGCCACCGATGCGTTCATGCGCGCCGGAGACGAGCCGATCATCCGAGCCTTCCGCAAGACCGTCAAGGCCGCGTAAGGCAATACGGAACCCGAATCGAATCGAACTGAACCGAACCGTAACCCACAGAATCACAGAACCACAGAAAGGACCAGCAATGTCTCTCTCCCAGGAAACGCTTGAAGCCCACCTCAACGATCCGGCCGTGCTGTGCTGCCGCCGCCCCGCGGGCACCGTGCTCAGCGCCGCCGATTTCGAGGACCCCACGATCTTCCCCGACCTCGTCGACTCGAACCTCATGACCCTCAAGGAAGGCGGCCTGACCATCCAGCAGGCACTCGGCGCCACGCTGATCAACGACGGTGAGGCCCTGACCCAGCTGACGCCCGACCTGCTCGACGGCGTCAAGGACGTGCCGGCCGACACCGACGAGCCGGCTGACGAGGCCGCTGACGAGGCCGAGCCCAGCGCTGATGAAAGCGGACCGGACACATGCTCGTGCTGTGCCGCACCCGACGTTCCCGTTCCGGCGGCACCGGCCGTTCCCGCTGCGGCCGCCGGCTACGTGCACCTGCACCTCGACAAGGCCGAAGGACTCGACCTGGTCTTCCCGGCGGGCGGAACGGTCGCCGCAGCTGCAGCGCCTGCGCCCGTTCCCGCACCCGTGGCGGCGGAACCGGCTCCCGCAGCTGAGGACGTTCCCGCGGACCGCGTGCTGCGCACCCTCGTCAAGAAGGACTACCCGGTCACCAAGGTGGTGATCGGCAGCGAAACCTCCTACGCCGACGGCGTGCTCACCGTGGACGAGGCCCTCGTCGACGCCGCCAAGAAGGCGGACCCGCTGGTCAAGGACGTGGAGATGACCGTGATCAACCCCGCCGACCGCCACGTCTACTCCAACACCATCATGGACGTGATCCCCGTGGCCGCCAAGGCCGAAGGCAAGCTCGGCGAAGGCGTGACCAACGTGCTCTCCGGCGCGGTGTTCGTGCTCACCGGCATGGACGAGGCCGGCGTACAGGTGCACGAATTCGGCTCCTGCGAAGGCTACATGGACGAGAAGATCCGCTACGGCCGCCCGGGCTGCCCCGACGCCGACGACATCATGATCCGCGTGGACGTGAAGATCGAAAAGGGCACCGGCATGGAACGCCGTGGACCGTTCGCCGCACACAGTGCCTGCGACGTGATCGTGCACGCCTGCCGCGAGGCCATCAAGAACCTCGACGGCGTCAAGCCGATCAAGGAGGAGACCTTCAAGGACGTCAGGCGCGCCGACCGTCCGCGCGTGGTGCTGGTCAAGGAGATCATGGGTCAGGGAGCCATGCACGACAACCTGCTCGTCCCCACCGAACCCTGCGGTGTCAAGGGCGGACAGAAGAACGTCGACCTCGGCAACGTGCCCGTGGTGCTCAGCCCGAACGAAGTGCTCGACGGCGGCATCCACGCGCTCGCCTGCATCGGCCCCGCCACCAAGGAGATCACCAGGCACTTCTTCCGCGAGCCGCTCGTCGAGGCGTTGCAGACCGATGAGGAACTCGACCTGACCGGCGTGGTGTTCATCGGATCCCCGCAGGTCAACGACGAGAAGACCTTCGTCTCCGAACGACTCGGCGCACTCATCGAGGCCATGGAGGTGGACGGCGCGATCGTCACCACCGAAGGATTCGGCAACAACCACATCGACTTCTCCGAGAACATCGCGGCCATCGGCTCGCGCGGAGTGCCGGTCGTGGGCGTCACCTTCGCCGCCTATCAGGGGCAGCTGGTCGTCGGCAACAAGTACATGGACGCGATGATCGAACTCAACAAGGACCCGGAAGGATTCGAGAACGAGATCCTCGCCGACAACACCACCACGCCCGACGACGCCGCCCGCGCGATCCTCATGCTCAAGACCAAGATGGCCGGCATCCCGATCGAGCCCCCGGAGCACAAGTGGGACGAGGCCGTGATCGAAGCCAACAAGAAGCTCGTCAAGTAGCCGGAACGGCATCTGAGCCGGTACGGATCGCAATCGCAAACCGAACGGAGGACACAGCATGCAGGTGGAACTCAAGCCACTCCTGCTCAAAGGAGTCATCAAGGAAGTCACCGAAGTCGGCGTACGCATCGGCGTCAACGGGCGCATGGGCGTACTCTCGCTGCCGCTGCGGCTCATCTACACGGACAAGCCGCTCGCGGTCGGACAGGAGTGCGAGTTCTACCTCAGCTACGTCAACGTCATCTGACGCCGGGGCCATCCGACCCCGACTGGCCGTATCCGCGTAATCATTCATCACATCCGAAACCAAGGAGTACATCATGCCTACCGCATTCAAACTGACCACCGCCAAGGGACTCAAGTCCGAAATCTACGTTCCCTGGACACCCAAGCCGGTCTGGACCCCGCTCACCAAACCGCTGAGCGAATGCAAGGTCGCCTTCATCACCTCCGGCGGCATCCACAAGAAGGACCAGACGCCGTTCAACACCGCCGGCGACTGGAGCTACCGCGAGATCCCGTCCGACACCCCGTCCGACCAGCTCATGGTGACCCACGGCGGATTCGACAACTCCGACATCAACAAGGACGTCAACGCCATGCTGCCGATCGACCGACTGCGCGAACTCGTCAAGGAGGGATTCATCGGATCGCTGGTGCCCACGTTCTTCGGATTCATGGGCGGCGGCGGCAACGTCGACAAGTTCGAACACGTCACCGGGCCGGAGATCGCCAAGAAGCTCAAGGCCGAAGGCGCCGACATCGTGCTCGCCACCGGCGGCTGCGGCACATGCCACCGATCCTGCACGCTGGTGCTGCGCTGCTGCGAGGCGGCCGGCATGAGCACCTGCATCATCGCGGCACTGCCGCCGATCGCACGACAGCAGGGAGCGCCGCGCATCACCGCGCCGCTCGTGCCGATCGGGTCCAACGCGGGCGAACCGAACAACCCCCAGATGCAGATGGGCATCCTCAAGGACACGCTCAACGCCATGGAGGAGTTCGACCACTTCGGCCAGATGAAGGCGTTGCCCTACGAATACCGTCACAACGTCTGACGGTCTGGTCTGACGGACCGAACCGACAGACCAGCTGACGGACCGAACCGACAAGTGACGGAATCAGGACTCGTCCGGCCGCGAAAGCCACAGTCGCAGGCCGGGCGACAGCCGGTGCGACGTCGGAACCGACCGATGCCGCACCGGCCTTTCACTACGCAATAGATTCGCAATAGATCCATCCGTTCCAACCAATATCCGACGCGTGCGGGCGCGTGCGGACTCGTGCAGATGACGCAGAACACGTCCAAACTATACGGTTCTATGATGGAGTCACTTCTCCATACGGGACCTGATATGAAAGGCGGAACCAGTCCATGGTACGAGACGCACGAAGCAGCATAATCGATGCCTCTTGGGAACTGTTCAAGGAGAAGGGCTACGAGAAGACCACGATCGATGACATCATCGAGAAGGCCGGCATAGCCAAAGGCACGTTCTACCACCATTTCCAGGGGAAGTCGGCGTTGCTGGGGACGCTGAGCGACGTGTTCGACGAGAAGTATCGCGAACTCGACGCCACGCTCGATCCGGAGGGGACGGTTGCCGAACAGGTGCGGTATCTCAACGTGCAGATGTTCGGATGGATCGAACAGCATGTGCCGGTCGAACTGCTCAGCGCCCAGCTGGCGTCGCAGCTCAACGAGCGTGGAGACCGGTCACTGGTGAATCAGGACCGCTTCTATTTCGCCATCCACCGCAGGCTGTTCGCCCGCGGGCAGGAGAGTGGGGAAATCACGCGGGACTATTCCACGCACGACATCGTCCGCTTCTATGCGATGGCGGAACGATCGATGCTCTATGACTGGTGCCTGCATCAGGGGTCGCAGCCGCTCGTGGGGGAGCCCACGAGGATCGTGGCGGAGGTGCTGTCGCGATTCGTGCGGCGCATCTGAGGCTCTTGGGCGGGTGGCTGGCTAGTGGCTGTTGGTCGGCTGTTGGTTGGCGGTTGCTTCCGGACGGTTGCGTTCGGATGGTTGCTTCCGGACGTTGACTGACGGTTGACGTCCACGCGCAGCGTGATGCGTCGATCCTTCGGCACGCAATGAAGCGTGATCAGCGTGATTCCAAATCCCGAGGAGATGCATCATGAACGTGGCCGGTACCATACAAGCCCCATCCAATTTCCACACCCGCACCCTTGCCGCAGCGCAGGCGGTGCTCAACGACACCATGTTCCGGGACAGCCCGCGGCTGGTGACCGTCGAATCGCACACGCAGGGCGAACCCACGCGCATTCTGGTCAGCGGACTGTCCGTCGTCGATGCGGAACCCAGCGCCATCGCGGTGCGGGACAAGCTTATCAACCAGTACGACGACGTGCGACGAATCCTTATGCTCGAGCCTCGCGGGCATCGCGACATGTTCGGGGCGATCCTGTTCAAGCCCACGCGTCCGGACGCTGATCTGGGCGCGGTGTTCACCGACTCGGGCGGATACCTCAACATGTGCGGGCATGGTTCGATCGGTGTGTCCACGTTCGCCGTGGAATCCGGGCTGGTGACCGGGCGATATGGCTCGTTCGCCGAGATCGCCGACGATGACATCGACGTGCACCTCGACACCCCGGCGGGGCTGATCACCGTGACCGTGCACGTGCGGGACCACCAGGTAGAGAATGCCACGCTCACCAATGTGCCGGCATTCGTGGCCATGGACTCCGTGACGATCCATGTGGATGAACTCGGGATTCCGGTGAGGGACGTGAAGGCCACCATCTCGTTCGGCGGGAGCTTCTTCGCGCTCGTTGACTTCGATTCGCTCGGACTCGGGTATGACATCGAGGCCGCGCACTCCCAGGAGATCGCCGACGTTGGCATGGCCATTCTTCGCGCGGCACGGGAGCAGATCGATGTACGGCATCCGCTCGTGGATATCAACGGCGTGGATCTGGTTGAGTTCGGGCAGTTCGATGCCGAAACCGGGCATTACCGCAACGGCGTGGTGTTCGGCGGGCGTCAGGTGGATCGCTCCCCATGCGGCACAGGCACCAGCGCCAAGCTCGCGGCCCTGGTGGCGCGCGGCGATATGAGCATTGGCGAGACCCGCGTGTTCGAGTCCATCACCGGGTCGAAGTTCCTTGGATGCGCGGCCTCGCGTACCACGGTGGCCGGGCATGACGCCATCGTGCCGCAGATCACCGGCAAGGCGTTCATCACCGGCGTGAGCACCTTCGAGCTCGACGCCACCGACATCTACCCCCGCGGCTTCCTGGTGTGATTCTCGGGCACGGGTGTTGTGAGGTGGCGAATGGGGGGCGTGGACGGGCTGGGCTGGGTTGTCGGAGGCTGAGTCCTGTCAGGTTCCATGCTGGAGTGAACGGAAGACGGAGCGGATTGCATCGTAATAGAATGTAAGACTCGAAGTTCATTCCGTTTACTTCAAGGGGTGTCTGTTCGCTCACATTGCATGGATGCATTGGCAGTGCATCTGCAGGACCAGTAGCGTGCAGGATATGAGCACAGAATCCTTATCGTTGAAGAATTTGACCGCCATAAAATATGGCAGAATGCAGGCATGCGAGGATACTGCCAAGCGCACGAAAGATGAGCTGGTCTTTGACTTGTGCACATCGCTTGAGCTGCAAGCCGTGGAGCTTCCTCAAGAACAAACTCTGAACAAGACCATGTGTCATGTTGCGGTGCGTAATACCCGTGAACGGCATGAGTTGCGAGGAGTTCGCTGGCATTGCTATTCGAGGCCGTTCTCCACGGTTTTGGTGGAACGTCGGTTTCGTTGTGTGGCGCTTGCGGATGTATGGATGCATTATGCTGCCATTTTGTCCTTGGAGGAGTTGGTGGTTCTGACTGATGCGCTGATGCGTCGTGATGGGAGGCTCCGTCGTCTTACCTTGGAGTATCTGGTTCGCGAACTGGAATCCGCAGGACGGTTTCGTGGCAAGAAGCGTTGTCTGCAAGCACTCCGACTCGCTAAGGAAGGAACGGATTCTTCGTGGGAGACTCGGACCCGATTGGTGCCAATGCAATTCGGATTGCCCTGTCCGGAAGTGAACTATCCGGTCAAAGTCAACGGGGAGACTCGATATCTGGATATGGCGTACCCGCAATGGAGGATCGGGATTGAATATGACGGGGAACACCATCGATATTCCTGGAAGGAAGACAGTCGGCGCAGGGAATCTTTGGAACAACAGGGTTGGATGATCATCACGGTGTTTCATGAGGATTTACGTGATGAGGAAGCCAAGGGGAGATTGGCCCAAAGGGTAGCAAGTCGTGTCGAACAGGTGACGAGGAAGCCCGTTCCACTGAAATATCGGAGCTTGGAGCAGCTGGCTGATGGGCGTCTATGGAGATATGGGGTGCGTTCGTAGGAGATATGGCTGCCTTGTGGACCTTATGGCATGTTCACAAAGCATAAGGGTAAAGGAAGGCGGAAAAGAAGGCGGTACGCCGAACTGCAATGGTGCGACTGGTCGATGGCGTCGATGTCTGGGAACATGCCGGTAGGTGTAGTCACGAGCGGGTGCTTGCTCCGGTGGCAAGGTGGTGGGTAGATTCTCGGAATCACTGGAGTTGAACCTGAACGCTAGGGGATTTAGCAGGCAATCTTCGAGTTCTGTGCGGATTTCTTAATGTTGCAGACACCAATCTCGGAGTTCTGTGCGTTGTAAGAGTGATATTTGAAGTATGAGCGTTGGAATTTCAAGGTT